>JBLFYM010000142.1:0-15086 GCA_047608975.1 Limisphaerales bacterium
CGTTGCGAACGTAGTAATTCCTGATCGCCGCGGTCTGCGCCGCGCTGCGGTCGGCCGCTTTGCTTCCCAATCCGGCCAGGACATTCGCCGGGATTTTAAGCCATTGCTCCACCCGTTTGTCGTCGGCGCTCGTGATTCGAAAACGACCCAGCAAATGATCGGCATACTTCGAGTTCTGCCGGATGATCAGCCGCAGCTTGGCGCCTTTGGGGACCGAGACACGTCCTGCCGTGAGCAGCGACACGTGATGCGCCTGCCCGGTCTTGCCTCCGATCGCCCAGCCTTTGTCCTTCACCGGCTTGGCGGCAATGATCGAAGAGGCCGAAAAACCAGCCTGATCATAGTCAGCCAAAGCGGCCTTGAACCTGATCGGGATCGGGCCACTGATCGCGAACTCTTTGCTCGGTGTGGGAGCCGCCGCCTCGGTCTTGCTCCAGACCACATTGCGATCCGCGTCGAGGAGCTTCACCGTGTAATCCTTGAGCCTCCCTCCCGAGCCGCCGTCGGTACGATTCCAAAGCACAATCCGTTCAATCGGCGAATCTTGCTTCAGATCCACCTCCCAAAACTCGGCAGTCGTTTTGCCGGCACTGTGCGAGACCGATTTCTTGTAATAGTCACCGTCCGTATTCCCGTCGATGGCGCGGGAAGCGACGGCATCGGTGTAGTCGCCGCTCTGTTTGGCGGTTCCCTCCAACGCCACATTCTTGGCCCCGCTGAAAACCTGCACTTCCGCGAGATGCAGGAAGCGTCCCTTCCCCGAAATTTCCACCCGCACAAAGCGACCCTTCCGAGGGCTCTTCGGACTCGGCACCACCTGCGCGATCACCTGGCTGACCACAAAATTCCCCTTACCCAAGCCCGGCCCTTTGCCTGGAAGACCTTTATCCGGAAGCGCCTCAATCCGGACCGCGGAAAGTGTTCCCACGTTCAGCGGCACTTCGATGGTATAGGAATCAGTCCCCTTCCCACTCGTATTGAGAATCGAGCCGTCCTCCAACACCGCCAGCTTGGTCTTCTTCAACGAACGCGCCAACGTAGGTTTACCGGATTGCCATGCCAGCCCTTTTGCGAATTGACCCTCCCACTTCGACAAGCCCTTGAACCAATCCGGCTGAGGCGCACCAAACTGCTTCTCAATCGACGCGACTTCCTGCTCCCACGCCTGGCGATCCCGTTTCTGATCGGCCGTGTAAAACTGGTGCAACGGACTCTCATCTTTTTTGTCCGCATCGGCGCTGTTGTTAAGAATGGCGTGGAAGGAAAAATACTCGTGCTGGGTGATCGGATCGTATTTGTGCGTGTGGCATTGCGCGCAGGCCATGGATGTCCCCATCCAGACGGCGGCGGTCGTATTGACCCGATCAATCACCGCCTCGTTCCGAAACTCCTCATCGCTCGTGCCGCCTTCGTTTTGCGTCATGGTGTTGCGATGAAACGCGGTGGCGATCATTTGTGAATCGGTGGGGTTCGGCAACATGTCCCCGGCGATCTGCTCCACGGTAAATTGATCGAAGGGCATGTTGTCGTTGAAGGCCCGAACGACCCAATCGCGATACGACCAGATCGTCCGCCCCGGATCGCTGGGATACCCGGCCGAATCCGCATACCTGGCGAGATCCAACCAGACGCCGGCCCAATGCTCACCCAAAGCCTCCTTCTCCAAGAGCCGATCAACATAGCGCTCAAACGCCTTGGGGTGCTTGTCATTCACGAATGCTTTCAGCTCGTCAACCGAAGGCGGCAGTCCGATCAGATCCACGGCAGCGCGACGGGCCAGGGTCCAGCGGTCCGCTTCTGGGGCGGGTTTCAGGCCCTTCGCCTGCAGTTTGCGCAGGATAAATTGATCGATCGATGTACCTCCCCATTTCAGCCCGCTGGCCGGAACCCGCGGACGCTTCACCTGCGCATAGGACCAATGCACATCGTAGTCCGCTCCTTCAGCAATCCAGCCCTTGAACAGCTGCACTTCGCGCTCGCTCAACCTCGTTCCCTTGCCTACCGGCGGCATCACATCGTCCTCGTCCGTCGTGGCAATCCGCTTGATCAATTCACTGTCAGCAATCTTCCCCGGCGCGACGGCGGCGTAACCGCCCAGATCCTTGAGAGCGCCCTCGCGATTGTCCAATCGCAGCCCCGCCTTCCGTTCATCCCCATCCGGCCCGTGACAGGTGTAGCACCGGTTGGACAAAATGGGTTTGATATCACGGTTGTAATCCACCTTGGCCGCATCGAGCGACAAACCGGGCAGGAAGAGAAGAACCAGCGCGAAGAAAACTCGACGGCGGTTGATCATTGATTTTCTGCGTTCAAAACGTGGCATTGGAAATCGTCGAATATGCTGAGATTGGTCCGACGCACAAGCAATGGAGGATATTTCAAAAGGGATGTAAGATCGTACCGGGAATTCGCATCGGTCTTCCCGCAAGCAATGCCCCCCCGCAGGTAGCAGCGAGCGTGAACGAGCATAAAGAATACGGCGTTTTCGAGAAATCCCATCCGGTTTGGGACAAAGTTGCAGAGGTTTGAGACACTTGTAGAAATCCGGTTGACAAGAGTTCGCAAGGGTGAGGAAATTGGGATCGTGTCAAATATCCGAGATTCTGCCCCAATCACTGGAGAAGGAGTTCAGGACCGCATTTCCAAATTTAACCTTCAGTGGAAGCGCGCCCATTGTCGAAAGATGCAAAACGTCGAAACCCGAACGGCAAAAGTGTCTCAAACCGTCTGGATTTCGGGGTAAGACCACTTGAAATTTCTCAAACCCAAATCTTGTCGGTTGGGGACACTGATTTTGCAGAAAGCGGCCGATAAGCGATCGTATTCGACCTGCTTCGGCTTGATTCGCGATGACTCGACTTTGTCCCAAACCGGATGAGATTTTTCGAAGCAAACCATCGAGTAGTCCCCCGGAATCGGCCCGTCGCTTTCGATATCGACCATGATGTAGCTCATCGCAGGACACGATACGAGGTTTGCGCGGCTTGGCAATGGGTTGCGCGGCTGTTCAATCGCGCAGCTGACGGAGTTCCGGACGCATGACCTTGGGAAAGCTGTCGCTGCCGGGCATTTCCTTAAGGAAGGCGAGGATGGGTCCGGACGATTCCTGTTGATCCAACCACGCCTTGAACTCCACCACGCGCTGACAATTCTCATCACCGAGGCGCGACGAAACAGATTGTTCAATCGTTGCGTGACCTCTTCTTCGCGCGGACGTCATCCCACTCCTGGCGATCGAACCAGACGCCGTTACAACGACGGCAGTAGTCGAGTTGGAACGACATACCGTGACCGATCCGATAGCGGGCAAGGATGATTCCGCACTCTGGGCAGATGCGCCCGGCGGTCGCTTCGTCTCTGGCCTAGCAGGGGTTCGAAATCTTCGCGTTTCTCGAGCCTTTCCTTCTGTTTGTCCAGCCAGCTGAAGTACTCGTCCCACGACAGCCAGTGGCCCTCACAATTGCCGCACTGATGGGTGAGGTGTCCGTCATCGGATTGGGACAATTTCAGTCGAGTATCTCCGCAGCAAGAAGGATATATCAGACGCATGACGGACAGGGCATATCCGAGCCATCAATTCGCCATTACAAGCGAATTACTGGCTTTGGAACGCGATTGACCGAGTGTCGCGCCGGATTACTTCTTCCGGCTCGGGATCATCTTGATCAACTGATTCTCGACGGGTTTGACGGTGGCCTGATGGGCCGCGGCGACCTTGGCAATCTGGGTCAGGATCTTGCCGTTGTCTTTGGCGATGTCGTGTTTCTCGCTGGGGTCGTGACCGAGGTGATAAAGCAAGGGCGGATTGTGGGTGCGGGCCTGTTTCTGACCGAGATAGCGCTCCTTGCTGAACCAATGGGCCTTGTGTTGGCCGTGGCGAACGGCGAAGAGCTTTTCGCCGTGATAGAAGAACATGCTCTGCCGCGGGCTGGGTCCTTGGCGGCGAAGGCGTTCGGGTGCACGAACGTGGCGAGCGCCAACACGAGCAGGAGGAGACGTTGCATGCGCGGATGATTAGGGCACGCGCGTGGGTAAGGCAATTGTGGAAACGGCGGGTGCGATCTACTTCGCCGGCAGCAGTCTCGCCCGGAGTTTTTCGATGGCCGGCCGACGTTCTTTCTCGGTCATGAAGAAAGTGTAACCGTTGCTGTCGAAATCGAACTTCAACCGTTCCTCGAGTCGCTTCTGGGTGAACTGGCGATGCACGAGATTGTCATCGACGATGAGCAGATCCAGTAGGTGTGGCAGGGCCCATTCGTAGTCGCTAAGGGCGAGGGCTTCGGCGGCGGCCAGGCGGGTCGGCGCGTGGGCGCTGCGGATCCAGCCGAGACCGACTGCGTCCTTACGCTTCGGATAGTTCGCGGAGATCTTGCGCTCATCATATTTGTGCTCGGGGCCATACCAGTCGCGGAGATGGCCTATCGTCCAGTCGATGGGCTTATCGAGGTGACAGAGGTTACAGGCATTGGGTTGGTTCGCCTCGATCATGCTCGCTTCGGTGGGAGTCAAGATGCGGTGGGTTCGCACCATGTCCTGCAGGCCTTCGTTGATCTTGGGCATGTGGCAATTCATGCAATGACTACCCGCACCGCCATCGGCGTGATGGGTGTGGGCCGTGAGGGTCTCGGTCTGCTCAAATTGTTTGTGGCAGGCGATGCAGGAGCGGTCGTCTTCCGCGGGGGTACGCTTCCATTTGCGACCGGTGGTTTCGTGCGGATCATGGCAGTGAACACAGGTCAGGAAGTCCATGGACTTCGCCTTGGCCTGACCGGGGTGATAGCAGGCTCCGCGGACGGCATCCGAGTATTCGGTGGAGTTCCAGGTGTGGGCACCGCTGGCGTATTCGGGACGGCCGCCCGTGTGGCATTTGGCACAGGCGAAATTCAGGTTGTGCGCGTTGCGGCCGAGGACGTCCTGTCGATTGGTTCCCTCGGCAAAGATGTGGGGTCCGGCGGGAAAGAATTTTGGCAGATACTTGGATTCCGTCTTGGTGCTGTTCTCCACGTGTTTCTTCGCTCCGAAATGGCAGGCCTCGCAACTGACGCCAAGCGACACGGCCTGTTCGATCACCGGTAGTGCGCCCATGTATTCGCCGAAGCCAAAGATATCGTCGTTCTTGATCGTGGCCGATGGTCGACCGCCGATCAGTTCCTGCCGCGCGTCGGCCAGGTAGCCGTACATGTGAAAACTCACGGGTCGCGGGGCGAACACCGAAAGGCGTCTTCCGCCCGCCATGTTCAGGATCCAGTCGCCCGCGGCCATGGTGGTGTGGCAGGCGGTGCAGCTGCCGTCGTAGGAGACGATTTCCGTTTCGGTGTAGGGATCCTGATTCTCCTTGTCGGTGTTCGATTCGCGGAAGACGTGGACGGTGGGGACCCATTGCTTTTCGTCGATCCAGTAGCCAAAGGGCAGCACGTGTTGGGTGTTCCACATCGGTAAATCCTTTGGCTCGGAGCCTTCCACGAGCCGGCCGATGTAGTACTGAAAGAATCGCGAACCGATCGTTCGTTGGATTTCGTAGATGCGGGTCGTGGCTCGGCGGCGAAGTGCCATCCGGTAATGACCCTTCTCGCGGTAAAAGGTTCCCTTGCCGCCGAGGTAATCGATCTCGGCATCCCCGGAAAAGTCACCCTTCATGTTCTCCGGTTCGGCCATCGCGTTCATCAGTCGATGGGCATGCCCATGCCAAGCGTTGTAATTCTCCGAGTGGCATTCACGGCAGGATTCCGAGCCGGAATAATCGGCCCGACGGATGTTGCTGTCGTCGGGCGTCTGGATGCTCTTCGCCTGAATCTCGGTCGGAACCTCGTCGAACCAGACCGTGACGTCGCGATCCTTGTCCCAGAAGTTGTGAAAGCCGTTGAACTTGAGGTTGCGGGAGGGTTCCACCGCCAGTCCCCAAGGTCCCTCCGTGCGCTTGACCACCGGTTCGGCGGGGAGCGTCGCCTCCTGTTCCACCTCCTGGTTGACGGTGCGCCACTTCGTGACCAGATTCCAGACCGCGCCCCCCGCGAAGGCCAAGGCAAGCAGCACCAATCCGATCTCCACCGCCGGATGGGCAAATTTCTGTTCACCGTCAGGATTTTGTGGCTCGTCAGAATCCGAACTCATTTCCTAGTGAATGTACCCGCCGAGGGTCGGTGCAGCAAATCAAATCACCGAACGATGAACACCCGTTGGTGGGGATAAGTTATTCGCGGGTTTCAGTGACGAATCTGGTGGGCCATTCTTTGGCGAGCAGCTTTTCCCGAAGGGATTGCAGCAGTGCACTCAATGCCACGCAGATAATGGTCTGGCTACGCTGCACTCGTCCTTTGGCGGTGTCGTGGTGCCTGACGATCGCAGCGTGCTGATCATCGGCAACAACGCAACGTCCGAGACTCCACAGTGGAAGTTGCGGCAGTCAAATTACTCGCTGCTGATGGGGCACCTTGAAGCTCTATCGAGAAGGCGGGCAACGGATTGAGAATAGCAATCCATTGCACCCGGAACTCAGGAGTGTCGTTCTGTCCAAGCACATCCGCATTCGCCAATGGAAAGAGAATGTTCGCGACAGCGTTCTGGAGTGTGGTCTCGCAGACCGCTTTGTTGCGGGTAATCGCAAAGGGAACCGTTGATAATCCGTGAGGTTCACAAAGTGGACACGTTCCACAAAGCGCCGTGCGACGGCGCACTCCAAGACGCTACCGTGCCTGCGACCACCTCTGCTCCGATCCAACCTTTTCAGTATCGGTCGTTCATTTGCGAGGCTTCGGCGGAGCGACGGCGACATCGACTTCGGGGACCAACTTTATTTTGATGTCGGCGCCTTTGAGATGTTTGTCGAAGAAATCTTGCGTCAGTTTCCGAACCGCAGGTTTGCCGAACGCGGGTCCGCCGTGTCCGGCACCGGGTAGCGTCTGAAGCCATGCGGCGACGCCTTTGCCTTTCAGCGCGGCGAGCAGTTGTTCGCTCTGTGCGTAGGGCACCAGCGCGTCGTGCGTGCCGTGAAGGATCAGGAAAGGACTGGGAAACTTGCTGCCGGAGCGCCAGCCGCCGCCATGAATGTGAACGATGAGCGGCAGCGGTTGAGCGGCCACTTTTTCCGGCACATAGATGTCCAGCCGCTGGGCGTCGTCGCCATCGGGAATGTAGGAGATGTCCCGCTCCATGCGGATACCGGGAGGCAGCTTGTAAGCGCGCTTCGGTGCTGCTTGAGTGGAGAAGGTTGAGCCGAATTGCAGAATCGCGACGGCAAGGACCGTGACCAATGTGCCGGCCACAAGGGAGCGGTGGATGATGAGTGGCTTCATGAGTTTCAGAGTTGTTCGGATTACTTGGTTTTCCAGAAATGGACGCGGCCCAGGGAATCGCCGCCGACTGAAGTGGTCCCGTTATTGTTGCCAGTAAATTGTGTCTTTAGTTGATGCTGGGCTGGGAGGCGTTTGTTTCTTGTTTAGCTCCGTAGTTGGAGAGGTGGAATGGAGGGCCTGGAGCGTAGCGGAAGGCACGGAATGGAGCCTCTCCAACTACGGTCACCGTCCCGGGCGTCATGCTGCTTTTGCTTTCTTGGGCTCGTAGATCGACCACGGAGTCGCGTAGTCATGGGTCTGGTGTTTGCGCCGGTAATTGTAGTAGTCCATCCAGCCGTCGATGTGGGTCCGAAGTTCGCCCACCGTGTCGTAGCTCCACAGCCTGATCTTTTCATACTTCAGACTTCGCCACAGACGCTCGATGAAGACGTTATCCATCCAGCGACCCTTGCCATCCATGCTGATCTCAATCCCGTTTGCCTTCAGCGTGGATATCCAGTCAAGGCCCGTGAATTGGCTCCCTTGATCGGTGTTGAATATCTTCGGTATCCGCCCGGTCCGGCCCATGGCTTCATTGAGCGCTCTCACGCAGAAACTGCTGTCCATCGTGTTGCTCAGCTCCCAGGACAGCACCGCCCTGCGGTGCCAATCCATGATCGCCACGAGGTAGGCATGGCCTTTGGCCATCGGGATATATGTGATGTCCGCACACCAGACTTCGTCGACTTCACTGATCGCCCGGTCCCTCAAAAGGTAGGGGTAGATGGTGTGTTCCTTGTTCGGTTTACTCGTCGTGGGTTGGGGCACCATCGCCACGATGCCCATGATTCGCATCAGTCGACGCATCCTATTTCGACCGATCGACCAGCCGAAATCCCGCAATTCGCGCCGGAGTTTGCGATTGCCTAGAAAAGGGAACTCCATGTGGAGTTCATCGAGACGCCGCATGATCAATTCGTCCTCGCCGGTGATTCGTTCGGTTCGCGGCTCCAGGCGGTTTCGATTCACATCGAGCAACTGGCACTGCTTGCGAAGTGACAATTTCTTGTGGAGTTTTTCGATCATGGCCTGTCGCTGAGATCGATCCCCAATTGTTCGCACTTTTTTTCAAGGAACTCCTTCTCGATGACGAGTTGGCCGACTTTGCGTTCCAAACGTTCGGCACGCTTCTCCTCGCGCTTGGCGGTCTCGTTCACGCCGTTCTTGCGCTCGAAGAGTTCGGTCATGCGTTCTTCGAGTTCCTTCTTTCAGGCGCTTACCTGAGAGGGCGCGATCTCGTTCTCGTGGGCAATGTCCTGGATGCTTTTTCCCTCTTTGAGGGCTTCTTTGGCGACGCGGGCTTTAAACTCCGCACTGAGGTGTCTTCTCTTTCGTTTCATTGGTCTGATTTCGTGGTCATTTGCCCCTTCAGACCAGATCAACTTTTCAACAAGCTCCTGGCTCCGTTTCCCGGGACCACTTCAGTTGCGTGAGATGCCAAAGAGCTAGCCAAGAGTCGGCCGAAGACGACGGATCAAGACAGCGGCCCAACCAAGGGGACGTTGATTGATCGGCACGGGTGCAGTCGATTCGAACTCGATAGCTCAGTTCTCCAGCGAAACAATTGTAGAAATCCGAGCGGCAAAAGTGTCTCAAACCGTCAAGATTTCGGGGGGGTAAACAGGCAAAAGTGTCTCAAACCAAAATCTTGCCGGTTTGGGACACTGATTCTTCAGAAAGTGGCCAATAAGCGGTCGTATTCGACCTGATTCGGCTTGGTTCGGGATGATTCGACTTTGTCCCAAACCGGATGAGATTTATCGGGGTTTTTAAAGAGTAGGCCCAGAGGGATTTGAACCCCCGACCAAGCGATTATGAGTCGCGTGCTCTAACCGCTGAGCTATGGGCCCGCAAAGGGGGGCTAACAATTAGGGGAGACGCCGAAGTTTATCAAGATCAGTTGCACGTTTCGGCCCGCTTTGTGTCCGAATACGAGGCGGAGACCCGTTGGAGTTCGCGCTTTGTGCGTGCGGCTCGAACTTGTTCGAGCCTTTCGGGCTCAGCACGCTGAAGCGTGAACTCCAACCGGTTCAGTTGCAACTGCGCGCCCGGGGCCAAACAATTCAACCGCCGATTTTCCACACGTGGCGGTCGCTGCGGATGAAGAGTGAACCGCGGGCCACGGAGGGGGAGCCCAACACAACCTCATCGAGATCCAGGCTGCTGATGACTTCTCCTTCTTCGCCTTGGATGTCGATCACCTGAACGAGTCCTTCTTCGTTCACCGCATAGAGGTAGCCACCGGCGTAAACGGGTGTGGCGCTGAACTTCTTGCCTTTCATCCGGATCTGCCAAAGGCGTTTGCCCTCGGTGATTTCTCCGCAGGTCAACACGCCGGCACTGTTCACGGTGAAGATATTTTTTCCGACCACGACCGGACTTGAGGTGCCCGGCTTGAGTTGCCCGGAGACCCAGAGTTCCTTGACGTCCTTCGTGGCACTGCCGGGCTTCAGCGCGGTGATCCCGTTCGCGGGCACGTAGAGTATGCCATCCCCGGCAAAGGTGCTGGAGGGAATGGTCGAGGCCCCGCCGCCGAAGTACCAGACCTCTTCACCGGTCCGGGGATTCACTGCGTGAATTCCCTTTCCGGACTGCAGAATCGCGACGGATTTCCCGTCGGATTTCGCGACGGTCGGGGAAGTCCAGTTCGCCATCTTCGGGCGATCGAGTTTCCAGCGATTTTCGCCGGAGTAGACGTTGACGCCGGCGGCGAACGACTCGCTGTCGTTTTCGATCTGCACGATCAGGGTGTCGCCAATCACGATCGGCGAACTGGTCATGCCCAAGCTGTTACTCGCGTTCGGATAATCCAAGGTCAGGCCACGCAGCCAGACGAGGTTGCCTTCCATATCCAGGCACAGGAGGTCATTCGAGCTGAACAACACATAGACACGTTCGCCATCACAGACCGGGGTCGGTGCCGCGACGCAGGTTTTCGGATGCGTCATCGTGCGTCCGGTCGCCCAGAACTGACGCTCCCAAAGCTTTTTGCCGCTATCGGCGTTCAGACAGATCACGTGCAGGCGGCTCTGATCCGGTCCGCTGGCTGAACTGATAAAAACCTTGTCCCCGAAAATGATCGGGCTCGACAGCCCGCGTCCGGGAAGCTCGATCTCCCAGGCGATGCTGCTCTTGGCCAGCTTCGTCGGGAGTTTTTCGCTACTCACCGAGCTGCCATCCAGGCCGCGGAATTGCGCCCAGTTCTCGGCCCGCGCACCAGCGGTCAATCCGAACACCAAACCGATTGTCAAAATTATTTTGTTCATCATTTGTCTCTGTAGTTCTGAATCTGGTTCTCGCACAACCGTTCAGTGGCCCTTGCCTTTTGGTTTTGGGTTCAGTGCCGCTGCCGGCGTGGGTCTCCGATTTTTAGCCAGGATCGCCGCGCCGGTCGCGTCGCTGATCCGTAACTGAAACTCCCATTCCTTGGTCCAAGGCTGCTCCTGCTCGTCCTGACAGAGCTTCACCAGAATTGTATTCTTCCCTTTGTCCAATTCGATGGGCAGGCGGTACTGATCAATGCGCATGCCGCGGTGGTACTCATCGCGTCCAAAAATGAACCGGCCATTCACCCAGATCTTCCACGCATTTTTTGAGCCCAACCGCAACTCGACAGACCGGGCTTCGGCGGCATCAAATTCCGTGAACGCATACGCGGTCACGCCTTTCTCCATTCCGTAAACGTCGTTGATGTCTACCATCCCGTATTCGTCCCCCGAGGAATATACGCTCCACTTCACCTCGCCACTTTTCCCCTTCAGTTTCGCTCCGAGATTCACCTTCGACTCGGGTGCATACTTGCGTGCAAAGCCTTCCTTCTCCGTGTTGTCAAACGGGCCCACGACCTGCCAATCCATCAGGAAACCGAATTGCTTGGGAACATCCACTGTCTTGCCGACGGCACGCAGGGCGGCAACCGAGGTCTGAATCTGATCGACATCGCGCGCATACCTGAGTGCGCGCTGATAGGACGCTGTGGCTTGGGAGGTCTGCTCCGACTTCTTTTGCGAGGCCGCTGTATCCAGAACCTGTTGCACCGCATCACGTCGCAACTCGACGCTGGGATCGTTGATCATGCCGCTGATCAGACGATCCGCAGTCTTTGGCTGGACCTGGCGAATCAGATCATAGGCGAGACGGCGGGCACGCGGATCATTGGAAGTGTCGCGTAGCCATTTGAGCAACGGAGCGGTGGGCAATCCATGTCCCCTGCGGATCCCCTGATCGGCGATGGTGTGCACTGCGCCGCGCAACCAGTTCGCGGCGAGCGGAGACGCGCCGTTCATGCCGTCGAGCACTGGAATCAGAGCATCATCCCCGGCCTGAGCCAGGGTGCGGGATGCCTTGGAAGCAGCGGCGTTCCCCTGCCCTTCAGAGCCCACGCTTTTGATCGCGCTGATTGCCTGGGAGACTTCACTCGACGTGACCGCCGAGCTGCTGAGAGCGACCGCAAACGTGGCGGAGGCGATCTTGATCATCAGATTCTTCATGGTGTGTGTTTTATGGACGGACCCTCAGCCAGAGGCGTTCAGGTAAATTTCTCAATCCTCGAAACCTTGTCGCGGCGGCGGTATTCGGGGACGAACGCGATTCGCAAAGGGTTCGCCCGTTTCCCGATCGAACTCATCCGCCGTCCGACGTTTGGGCAGAACGTCGCCTGTGTCCTTCCGCCACTCGTCCATCGCCACCCGCATGCGGCGCATGACCGAGAGATGCTTCAGGCGGCCGGCCAGATTCGTCATTTCGTGCGGATCGGACTCAAGGTCGTACAGTTCTTCGAACGGGCGGGGTTTCGCGAAGTGAACCAGTTTCGATTTGGGAATCATTTTCGCGTCCCGTAATCGCTGGATCTCACGAAAGGTCGTGCTCCGGAGCGCGTCGGCGGGCGGCGTGAGGGGAAGATCAAAGTAGTAGTTGCGAATGTATTTGTAGCGACCGTCGCGCACGGCCCGACCGTAGCTTTCAAAATCGTGCCAATGCCGCTCAGCATAGACATAGTCTCTCACGGTGGCAGTCGGGTCCTTGAGCACCGGCATAAACGATGAACCCTGAAACGTCTTCGGCTTGCTCCGGAACTCCGCCACTTCGAGTAAGGTCGGACCGATGTCGATCGTACTGACCAGACTGTCGGTTGTAGAACCCGGGGCAATTTGCCCGGGCCAACGCACGAGCCACGGGGTTTTCACACCGCTGTCGTAAACCGTCGTCTTGTCCCGTGGGAATGGACGGCCATTGTCGCTGATGAAAAGGATGAAGGTATTGTGTGCCTCGCCACGCTCGTCGAGTTCCGCGAGCACCAGGCCCACGTAGCTGTCGAGTCGGCGAATCTCATCATAGTAGCGGGCGAAATCACGGCGGATCGCCGGCGTATCCGGGATGTAGGGGGGCAACACGACATCACTCTCGGGAGTCGGGCGCGGGATGATGTTCTCCTGATAATCACGATGTGGATCCAAGGCGGCCAACCAGAGAAAATACGGACGCCCTTCGGGACAGGATCTCAACGCGGGCAACCAATCCTCGCAACCACTCGCGTTGCGACCCGCACTCATCTGTTGCATCCGGGCGGCCACCTCGGCGCTGACTCCCGTAGGCAATTGGAAACCCCGCGTATCGGCTTCGTAGACACGGTTGAAATGTTTCTTCGTCGCGTCGCCCAAATGCCACTTTCCGGCGGCAGCGGTCCAGTAACCGGATTGACGCAGCCAATTCACCCAGGTGATCTGATTCTTGGGGAGCGGCCAGTGCAACTGCTCAGCTCCGGTCGCGTGCGGATAGCGGGAGGTAATGATGCTGGCCCGACTGGGACTGCACGAACTGGCAGTAACAAAGGCCTGGTTGAACTTCATGCCCTCATTCGCAATCCGATCGATGTTCGGAGTGGGCAGCGTGGGATGCCCATACGCGCCACAATCGTCCCATGCCATGTCATCGGCGATGATCAGAATGATGTTGGGGCGCTGCCGACGCAGATCCAGGGAAATCGATTCGGCAGCCGAACCGCTCCCTGCGACCAATACAAAGGCCAGCACGAGACTCAAAATACTACGGGATTCCGTCACGGGCGCGGAGTGTAGTAAACCCTTCAGCCGTGGCAACCCTAAGCCGAAAGCCGAAAGCCGGCGGGCGTCCGGCAATCTGCGGCGATCCCCCTCAACCGTATGGATCTTTGACAGTCACTACCCGGCCCCGTAATCTCCACTTGGCGACGGGGCGCAACCCCGTTCGATTTACCCGACTTGCCCTATGGCGACCGACATTCCAAACGAGTCTATTCCGATCTACGTGGTTGATGACAACCCAAAACCACAGTTGCTGGTCACCGACTTCGACCTCATCAATACCGCTCGCAAGCATATCCCCGGAATACAGACCCTGCTCGTCAGTGGCACGGTGGATCAGCAGATCCTCGAGAAGCATCCCGTCCAACCGGACAGATTCCTCGCCAAACCCTTCAAGGCGAACGACATCACAGCGTTCGTCAAAGAACTCCTCGCCAGTTGAAGCCGGACGTCTTCGAACTCGTTTCGTCCTACCAGCCGGCTGGCGATCAGCCGGCGGCGATCGAAAAGCTCACTGCGGGAATCGTCGCGGGCAAGAAACACCAGACCCTGCTCGGCGTCACCGGTTCGGGCAAAACCTTCGTGATGGCCAATGTCATCGCCCAGGTGAACCGCCCCACCCTGATCATCTCCCACAACAAAACGCTGGCTGCCCAGCTCTACTCCGAGTTCCGCGGATTCTTTCCCAACAACGCCGTCGAATACTTCGTCAGCTATTTCGACTACTACCAACCCGAGGCCTACATTCCCCGCACCGACACGTTCATCGAAAAGGATTCGAGCGTGAACGACGAGATCGAGCGCCTGCGACTGCGCACGATGAGTTCGCTCTTCGCCCGCCGCGACGTGGTTGTGATTGCCAGTGTCTCCTGCATCTACGGCATCGGCAGCAAGGAGGACTACGAAGCCATGGTCATTCCCATTCGCGTGGGTGACGAGATTGGCCGCGACCTGTTTCTGTCGCGACTCGTTGATATCCAATACACTCGAAACGACATCGCCTTCGAACGCAGCCAGTTCCGCGTGCGCGGCGATACGGTCGAAGTCCGGCCCGCCTATGCGGAAGACGGATTGCGCGTGGAATTCTTCGGGGACGAGATCGATCGCATCACCCGCTTCGAGCCCTTGACCGGTGACAACACCGAGTCGATGAAGGCAACCACGATTTACCCCGGCAAACAGTTCGTGACTCCGGGCAACAAACTGAAACGCGCGATCCTCACCATTCGGGAGGAACTCGGCGATCGCGTGGCGTGGTTCGAAAAGCGCGGCAAACTTCTGGAAGCGCAACGAATCAAGATGCGCACCGAGTATGATCTCGAAATGATGGAAGAGATGGGCTTCTGCTCCGGCATCGAGAATTACTCCCGACACATCGCCAACCGCAAACCCGGTTCCCGCCCCAATACGGTCATCGATTTTCTGCCCGATGATTTCCTCCTCGTGATCGACGAATCCCACGCGACCGTTCCGCAAGTCGGCGGGATGTATGAAGGCGATCGCTCACGGAAGTCGGTTTTGGTCGATCACGGCTTCCGACTGCCCAGCGCACTGGACAACCGCCCACTCGAATTCAAAGAGTTCCAATCTCTCCAGCACCAGACCGTCTACGTCAGCGCGACGCCCGCGATGCGGGAACTGGAGTGGTCCCGCGGACAACCGGTCGAACTCATCGTCCGGCCCACCGGCCTCG
>JBLFYM010000143.1:0-14921 GCA_047608975.1 Limisphaerales bacterium
ACTTCAGCTCAGCCCCGGCATTGGCCAGATCGCCGGCTTTCTCCTGCTGGTGATGGTGGGCGTGCTGATTCACTACTCACTCATTTTGATCCTCTCCTGCATCAGCTTCTGGACCGTCCGCGCCGATGGAATCGTGTGGGGCTATTACAATCTCTTCAACATCGCCCGTCTGCCCGACGACGCGTTTCATGGGGCGTTCAAGGCGGTGTTTACCTTCGTGATTCCCATGCTCGTGGTCTCAAACGTTCCAGCCAAGGTGCTGATCAACAAGCTGAGTTCGCCCTTCGAGTGGGTTCAACTGGTGCTGCTGGCGATCGTGATCTTTCTGATTTCGGAAGGGGTCTGGCGTTTCTCAGTAAAGCGCTACACCAGCGCGAGTTCCTGACTCGACCAGCAATTCAGTGAAAACCCGCTGAGAAATAGTGTTTTTCCTTATTTGAATCGGGCACAGCCGCTGTCATAAACTCCGCCAGCTATGGACTTTGCTGCAATCGTCGCTTTTACGATCGTACTATACGTCCGGCCGCATGAGATTCTCACCTTCTTGGCAGACCTGCGTCCGGCCTTCGTGGTTATGGCGTGGGCGGGTGCTTCGCTGTTCATGCGGCCCCAGGGATTGAATTGGAAATCCATCGTCCGCACGCCCCACGACTGGGTGATGCTCACCTACTTCCTCTGGATCATTTTCACCAACGACGACGAATGGGGCACGTGGCTAAAGATCTATCCGTTCGTGGGTTTCTATTTCATCACCGTGCAGGCGCTGACGAACATGACCCGGATCTATCTGTTCCTGTATTGGTGGCTCGGCTGCATCATGTTCATCGCGACGATGGCGCTGCTCAGCCTGGTGGGTATCGATCCGGCGGGCTCCCAATACGTGACCGATGGCTCCGGTGGGCGTCTCGTCTTCAACACCACCCTCTTCAACAACGCTAATGCGCTGGGACACAGCGTCATCGTGGCTGTGCCCATGATCTACTTCCTGATGTTCTGGCGACGTCCGGTCTTCATCAAGGAAGTCGGCTTGGCCCTGTTGCCGATCTCGCTTTACTGCACGTATCGGACCGAGTCCAAGGGGGCGTTCATCGCGGGCTTCGGAGCCATCCTCGCGGCGCTGGTATTCGGCCGACCAAAAGCTGCTCAGATCATCATTCTGACGGTTGCATTGACTGCCGGTACATCAGCCATGACTTTACTGCCGCGTTGGGGAGAATTGCAGACAGCGAGTAAGGACGAAGCCATTCAGGGACGCGTGGACGCATTCAAGTTCGGTCGCTGGGCGACTGAGACCCATGATTACGGCGTGGGCTACGGAAACTTCGTGCCCGCCTTTCTGAACAAGGAAGGCGAAGAAGTCGCGCGCGCCTCGCACTCCTCGTACAATCAGGTCAGCGGAGAGCTGGGCATGGGTGGGCTACTGCTTTTCGTCGGACTGATGTACACCTGCGCGCGCACACTCGTACAGGCAAAGACGAGCAATGATTTTGAGGAACGGGTACGACGAACCCTCTTTTGTCTGGTGGTGACCTATGCCGTTTCATCCTGGATGATCGACTTCGCCTTTCGCGCCGCGTTCTTCGTGATGATCGCGATGGTTGGCGCGTTTCATCGGCGCCTCCAAGCACACCTCCCCCCCACCGGAACAGACGAGCACCTGGCGGCCGCTCAGGAAACTGAGATCAACCCGGTCATGGGCATGGGGACAGCGGGTATGGGTGGTGCAAACCTGGCTGCTGCCGGCGGGGCCGGAACCAGCGCCTCGTCACATGTCTATCTGATGCACATGAAACAGGTCCGTGGCACCGGCAGACAAGGGGCCACCACTTCGCAGTCTGCGGTGGCACCGATCGCGCCGTTGTCAGGCTCATCAACCACGCAGGTATCCAACGCCTACGCCCCGGCCGTGGCCGATGCCACGACCGAAACAATCGCGGGTACTGGATCGATGCCCTGGATCAAGATCGGCATCCTTGACTGCATCATCATGTGGTACCTGATGAAGCTGACCTTGTACATCCGGACCTACGCCATCGAAGATCTGTTCGCCGCCTAGGTGATTCATGGCATGGATCTTCACGACTCACGCGAGTGGATCTTCGTTGTCTCCCTCCTGGCCCTCGCCTACACCTTTGTCGGTTATCCGATATTGATCGGCGTCCTTGGCCGGGTGTTTCCCCGGCCGATTGCCCGCGAACATCCGCCGGTCCCCCCCTCGGTATCGGTCGTCCTCGTTGCGTTCAATGAAGCATCTCGCATCCGGTCTCGGATCGAGAATCTTCTCAGTTCGAATTATCCGCCGGAGCAGTTGGAGATCATCGTCGTAACCGACGGTTCTGAAGACGACACCCCACAGATTGTCGGGGAATACTCCGCCCGATCAGTCCGCCTGGTGAAGCGTGAGAATCGCTCGGGCAAGGCAGCGTGTCTCAATGCCGGTGTCCCGGAAGCCAAGGGGAAAATCGTGGTGTTCTGCGACGCGCGTCAACGGTTTGATGTCGCAACAATCCCCGCACTTGTCGCCAATTTCTCCGATCCGCGCCTAGGTGCGGTGAGCGGAGAGCTGTCCATCGAGAGCTCCAGCTCCAGCGTCGGCGGCGGCGTCGATCTTTATTGGAAGCTGGAGAAGTTCATCCGCGAATCTGAATCACGATTCAGCTCCGTCATCGGCGCGACGGGAGCGGTGTACGCCATTCGGCACGCGCTCTTCTCTCCTATTCCCGAAGATACTCTGTTGGACGATGTGGTGATCCCCATGCAGATCGCGATGAAAGGTCATCGCGTTGGATTCGATACCGCCGCCCCGGCCTTCGATCCGCAAACAACCGATCCGGCGAGCGAGAAGCGACGAAAGAAGCGGACGCTGGCCGGAAACTACCAGATGATGTTCCGACACCCCGGGTGGCTGATGCCGTGGCGAACCGGGCTTTGGTGGCAGATCCTCTCTCACAAGTATTCACGCGTCACCGCCCCAGCCTTCATGCTGGCGATGTTCATCGCGAATGCGCTGTTGATGGACAAGCCGCTTTACCGATACATCTTCTGGGCTCACTGCGCCTTCTATGCCCTCGCCTTCCTCGGCGGGTTGCTTCCAAACCTGAAGCTCAGGTTGTTTTCAATCCCCTCGGGCTTTGTGTTTCTCAACCTCATGACCGTGGGCGGGTTCTGGAACTATCTGCGCGGCACCTATCGCCAGGGCAAGTGGTGACTGCCACCGAAGTTTCGCCAGGTCTCTTGCCAATCATCCAGCTGCCGTTTTAGGGTTTCGCGATGGTAAGGCATCGCATCGTTTCGCTGCTTCCCAGCGCCACGGAAATCATCTGTGGGCTGGGTTGTGCCGACGGTTTGGTCGGTCGGTCACACGAATGTGACTTCCCGGCAGAGATCTCTGACGTCCCGATCTGCACGCGATCCAAGGTGGATCCCAACGCGACCAGTGCAAATATCGATGCCGCGGTCAAAGCTCTGAGCGAAAAATCCGAACCGCTCTTCGAGATCGATGGGAAGCTGCTCCGCGAACTGAATCCTGAGATCATCATCTCCCAATCGCAGTGCGACGTGTGCGCTGTGAGCGACCAGGACGTCGCGGCTCTGATTTCAAAGTGGCCAGGCAATCGACCTCAGGTGGTTTCGTTGAACGCAAGCAAGTTCGCCCATCTCTGGGATGACATTGGACAGGTGGCCGCTGCGTTACAGGCCAAGGAGGAAGGCAAGGAATACATCAAAGAGCTCAAGGTTCGGGTCGCGGATGTAATCGAAGGGGCCTGCCAGACAGTCACGCGCCCCCGCGTGCTCTGCCTGGAGTGGCTGGAACCGCTGATGTCAGCCGGGAACTGGGTCCCGGACATGGTTTCGATCGCCGGTGGAGACAATCTGATCAGCACCTCCGGTGAACACTCGGGATGGCTGACGATGGAGGAAGTCGTAGCTGCGAAACCTGACGTCATTGTGATGATGCCCTGCGGCTTCGGACTTGAGCAAACGCGGCGGGAAGCGGAGACACTCAGTAACGATCCGAATTGGCAAAAACTGAAGGCAGTGAAGCGCGGCCAGGTCTACGCGGTGGATGGCAGTTCCTACTTCAATCGCCCCGGACCGCGCCTGATCGATTCATTGGAAATGCTCGCCGCGATGATTCATTCCGGCCGCCAAGATTTTGGGCATGAAGGAACGGCTTGGTTGCGGATTCAATGACCTTGGCGAAACGGATTCAGGCCAGTTCGCGATAGAGCCGGGCGTAGTCCTCGACCATCCCATCGATCGAAAAGCGATCCTCGATGGTACGCCGGGCGGCCACGCCAGCCTGCTTCAATCCGTCGGGATCACTCAAGACACGCCGCATGTGCTCGGCCATGATCTCCGGCGTATCGACCGCGGCCATGTGCCCGTCCACGCCGTTGGTGATCACTTCGGAATTGCCACAGGCCATATGCGCGAGAACAGGCACCCCACACGCCATCGACTCAAGCACGGCATTGGAGAGGCCTTCCATCGGCGAAGGGGCTGTCAGCAGATCCAGCGCCTGATAATAGGGCAGAGGATTGGACTGAAAGCCCACCCGGTGAAGACGATCGTGAAACGGACTCGCGTCACAGGCGGCGATGATCTTCTCCTTCATATTGCCGTTGTCGCCGAGGATCAGCAGGCGCGCACTCGGGAACTCCGCACCAATCAGATTAAACGCCTCGATCAGCAAGGTGTGATGTTTGTTCTCGTCGAACCGACCAACGATTCCCATCCACGGACCCGATTCCGGGACGCCGATTTCTCGGCGTACGGCAGCCTTGTCCGCCGGTGTGAACCGCTGGATATCAACCCCGTTGATGATCGGGACAATCTTTCGCCCATCGTAGCCCTGCTCGATCAACCATTGCTTCAGGCCTTCGGACACGGTGTGAATCCGGGTGGCAAAACGATACAGGCGCCCTCGAAAACGAATCCGGGCGGCATTCCTTTGTTCGCCCTGGAACATTCCGTGTTCGCCCTGCAATACCGGTTTCCAGAAACCCAGCATCGTGGCCAGCACCGAATAGGTGAGCGGCGCGAGGTTGTGGGGATGAATGACATCCGCGCCCACCCGGCTGATCGTGCGCATCAGTTGCCAGACGGCCCGTTTGGAGAAACCGGCCCGCTTGTTCAGAACATGCACATTTTCCGGATGATTGAGCCGTTCCACAAACGCACCGCCGGTTTCCAGACAGCAGATGTGAACTTCAAATTCGGATTCGTCCAAGCGATTGGTCACGTTGACCACCCCGTTCTCCATGCCGCCCGGCTCCAACGAGTTCAACACGTGAAGAATGCGGATCTTCTTGCCCTGTCTCATCGGATCCTGATCAGTGTTTGACTTCTCCCCGGAGAACGTTCAGCGAAAATCTGACCAACTGACGGACGCGGAACAGGGGCAGGCAGCCGTAGTAGGCCGGATTGAGAAACAACGGCCAGTAGACCATGGAAAGAAAGAGGTTCCAGAACGCCGGCAGCGGTTTCCTGATGCCATTGAAAATCAGCGCCGCCTGATACCGCTGGTAGGCAAACACCTTGAGCCAGAACCAGAACTGCCACTGCGGCACCGCCCCACTGCGCTGCGCCTTCTTGAGCACAACCACCATGTTGGAACTCTGCTGCACGGCGTTATTGCTCATGTTGTTCCCGTGCTTGCGGATATGCACCAGCACTTCGCCCTGAAAATAGACCCGCTGCTTCGCCGCGATCCGGATCCACATATCCCGATCTTCGGTACTACGCAGAGTGGTGTCAAAATCGCCGCAGGAATCAAACGCCGTCTTGCGGGCAAACGCTCCCGTCGGAGAGAACCGCGTGCGGAGCAAAATGTCCTTCACGGTCACTTCCCGCGAAGGACTGGCGATGTGGCGAACATGGGTGAGCGGCTTGCCGTCGATGTCGATAAAGACATTGTCGCAGGTCACCAGGGAGAACGATTCCCCGAGCTCAACAAACTTGGACATGCTGGACCGCAGAATGCCGGGACGGAATTCATCATCGGCATCCAAGAACGCAACATAATCGTACTTCGCCTTTTCGATCCCGGTGTTTCGGGCGGCTGACAGGCCCGCGTTGTCCTTGTAGATGTATCTTACCGGTGCCTCGTACTTTTCCATGATCTCCCGGGTGCGGTCCTTGGATCCGTCGTCGATGACGAGAATCTCGTACTCGGGATAATCCTGGTTGAGGGCCGACTCGACGGCAAAGGGGAGAAATTTGGCGTAGTTGTACGCCGGGATGATGACGGATACACCGGGCAGTTGAGAGTCCTGTATTTTGGATTGCTCTTGCATCAGGCAACCGCGAGGGCGTCGGAACGGTTGCTTAGCTGACGCGGGTCAGCGACTGGTAGCGGTTGTAGTAGTGGTTCGAGTAGTAGTAGTAGTGGAACCGGTTCATGGTCGCCGCGAGATCGAGACGATTCAGAACAAAACCATAGAAGTTCGCGTGGTTGTCCTTGAGGATATCCATCGCCGTGCGGATCTGCCGCGTCGAGGTAAACGCACTCCAGATCACCATCACCGTGCCATCCACCACCGGTTGCAATACCGCAGTTTCCGAAAGTCCCAGAATGGGCGGCGAATCGAGAATGATACGCTGGTACTTGCCCCGCAGCTCCTCCATGACCTGTTGCATCCGGGTCGAGCCAAACATTTCAATGTCACCATCCAGATGATCTCCGGTGGAAAGCACCGACATATTCTCCGTGGAGGTTTCGTGAATCGCTTCGTTCACATCCAGCTTCTCACAAAGCACGTTGCTCAGTCCGGGCGAGGCGCGGACGCTGAACAAATGATGTGCCAGACCGCGCCTCAAATTGGTGTCGATCAGGAGGGTCTTGTCTCCCATCTGCGCAAAGGAAAGCGCGAGATTCGAGGCGACCACGGTCTTGCCTTCCTTCGGACCAGTGCTGGTGACCATAATGATCTGCGGATACTTCGAGGTCGCCGCACTGGCAATCAGGTTGGTCCGGATCACCCGGAAATTCTCCAGCATATCCGGATCTGTCATCGTGTCAGATCCCAACAGCGGATAGGCCTCCGCAATGGTTTCTTCAAAATCAGGAACCAGCCCGAGACCTTTCATGTGGGTCTCCGCTTCCAGCTTGTCCATGTTCGTGACCGTCTGATCCAAGAACTCCAACAGGAACGGCAAACCGATGGCCAACGCAATGCCAAGAATGAACGAATACAACATCAATCGAAAACGTGGGGGCGAAACCGGTACCACGTCTCGGACGCGCTTGTTGGCCTTGAAAGTCAGAGACACCGATTCCTCGTCCAGTTTGAACAGCGCCCGCTCCAGATCTGCATTTGCCTTCTTGTAAGCATCCTCCCAAGGAGTGCCACCTCTGGGACCGCTTTTGTCTCGTTGATACTGTTCCCACTGTTTCTTGATTTCCTCGTAATGCGGCATCCGGACCCGAAGAGCCGCTTCCTGGGCACGCAAATGATTCGCGGCGAGGTCGAAATGAGTGGCCGCATTTACAAGCGCGGTAACCAACTGTTGTTTTACGCGATCCAACTCCTCCTGTAGGACGACCATTCTGGGATGCCGCGGTAAGAAGATTTTGCTATTGTCCTGAATTTCCTGCTCGATCCGATACTGGTCAGATGTGAGTTGCTCCCAAGTAGTACTATTTGATTGCAGAAAAGTCCGCTGAACGACGCGACTCCCATTTCTTTCTGTGCCACTGCCACCGGCAATGGTGCCTATTCTCCCACTGTTGCCACCACGCGTGGTCCCGCGCCGAACAATGTTTCCGTCACCGCCGCCCGTTCCACCTGGAATCAGGGTGCTTTCCAGGATTTCTCCGTCCTGCGACGAGGTGGGCACGAGCATGCCCGGCTTGAGTCCCACATCGACGGAATTCAACAGGCTCAGTTTCTCGATGGTCGACAGATCTTTGGAGGTGAGTAGTTTTCGTTTCACCCGCTCCAGCGCATCGATTGTTTCCCTGACCGCGGCCAGCTCGCGGGGAACGGTGCGCAATCGTTCAAGCTCAATCTGGAGGTTTTCAGGATCGTATTTCCCGTCGAACTTTTCCTGTTCTTTGGCGTAAATTCCGATCTTGGCCTCAATCCGCTTGATCTCGTCTGTGTATCGCTGATCGATCCGCTCGCGCAATCGCAGGCGCTTGGTGGTTCGATCCTTCATATAGGATTCGACCAAAAGCTTGGGGAACCGTTCGCACCACGAGGGCTCAAAAAGGTAGATGTCCAGCTGGATGTTTTTCTCCCCGTCAAAACTGGCCCCGATCTTCTTGATCATGGGTTTCCCCCCGACGTTGGGATCCTCGACATACCCCAAATCTTCCATCACCAGCTCGGCAACATGCGGCTCCTGAAGGTCCGTCAGTATTTGCGAATCATAGAAAGTTCCGCCTTCCACCTCCTCCGTGCCATAACCGAAAACCGTCCGGAACGCGAAATACTCCACCTCCGCCCGGACGTTGTACACCGGCCGCGCATAAATGTAGTACACCAGCCCGGCGCAGAGTGAAAATATCATCAACAACACCATCAACCGCGCGTGCTTGGAAGCAATCGCGAGATAAAAGACGAGGTCGGTAAAATCGACTCGGCGTTTTTCCATGCCTGGCGTCATAGGCGGGTATCAAAAATCATTGATTCAAACTAAAGAACGGTCGGAACTTCCAATCAAAGTGCCGTCCGTCAGAAACTGAAAAACCGTTCAGGGACAACCACGATGTCTTTGCCCTGCAGGATGACATCGGGAAATTTCCCCTTCTGCACCTCCCGGACATTCACCGGAATCTGCATCTTTTCGCCGTTGCCCAGATCGCGGACCACATAGCATTTACGGAGATTGGCAAAGCGGGAGAACCCGCCGGCCCGGAGTATCGCTGCGTAAGCCGTCAGGGTCTCATCCTGAAACAACCTCAGCGTGCCTGCTCGCTCGACATTGCCGGTCACGTAGACCACCGGCGCAAACGGTGGAATGACGATGATGTCGTTAGGCGCGAGCGCAACATCGTTCGGTGGCATTTGACCGGAGAGAATGCCAGCCACATTGATCTCTTCCATCGCGCTGACCTCGCCGCCAATTCGGAGGAGTTTTACTCGGGTCAGATCCCCGGAAGGGGTAATACCACCCGAGCGGATAATCGTTTGCAGCAGCGTCGGGGAGACATCCGCCGGAATCCGTAACGGCCCCGGAGTGATGAATTCCCCTGCCAGATAGATGATGGAGTAAACTTCGGCTGCGGGCGGAGAAGACAGCCCGATGCGGGTTTCGCGAAGTTGAGGAATATGCCGCACCGCGACCGTCGCCGTAACGAGCACAGCCCCTTCCAGCTTCTGACGAATCAAATCCGCTGCTCCCGCCTCGCTCTGTCCCAAAATCTGGACAGTCCCTATTCCAGGAAGATCAATGGCACCGCTGGTGTTGACCAAGAATGTGCCCCCCGTACTCGGGTCCTCCAGGACCGAAACTTCCACCGTATCGCCGGGATTGATGCCGGGAATAGTGCCCGCCGATACCATGTTCGGATCCCCGCCGCCCATACTCGCCCGGGCGGGAGCGGCGGATGCCGCATTCGCAGCGTTCGCGGTCGATTCTAAGCTCTGCATCTGTGCCCCGATCCGGGCCATCTCCGAGTTTGCCACGGTGTAGCGCTCATTCAGTTCCTGTAATTGCTGGTCAATCTGAACCAATTCTTCGCGCTGATCGGCGCGTTCGGCGCTGGTCCGATCACGCTGGAAGCGTCGGACCGTATCTTGAATGCCATCAAGCTCACGTTGCTTCCCGCGCTGCCGGTCAAGAACGTGGGCCATCTGGCTCTGATAGGCGAGGTTGGCAGAAGAAATCGGCGGGGCAGCGGGTCCCGGGGCCGACCTGGGAGAGCCGACGGCAGCGGCAAAACCGACGCCACTAAAATCTTGTGATGCCGCCACCGGAGTCGGAATCGGTGTGGGCGCATACGATGCAACCGGGTCGGGTATTACTTGAGAAACAGCGGACGCGGTGGTCTTGGCTATTTCAGCCTCCACGTTGGCGAGTTCCCGCCGGGCCTGGTCAAGCCGGGTTTCGGCGTCGTTGCTTGATTCAAGCCTGGAGACCTCAGCTTTTGCTGCTTCGTAGCGTGCCTCCCATTCTTTCTGCGCGGTCCCCCAGCGGGCGACTTCGGCCTGAAGTTCTGTTCGGCGGCGCTGCAAAGCACCCCCTGAACCAATGACCGTGCTGGTGGCAGCATTAACATGTGGGGTGACGGAAACTGTAATCGTATCCAACCCGCGCCGCATCGAATCTGCCAACGAGGCACCAACTGAAGGAGTCGCTGGTGGCGTAGCGCCGGGCGTGGGCGAAGTAGAACCGGCACTTCCCAATCCCGGCATAAATCCTGTGCGACGTCCCATCCGCGAGCGATCATCCTCAAGGCCAGCGAGTGAACGGCGGGCTTCCTGAATGGATTTCACCGCTGGCGGAGTCACGCCTTGGGCGCTGAACTCCGGCTCTGAACTGCCACGAGCGAATGCCGGTCCCGAAGAATCGGCCAGAGCGGGCAAGGCAATTGGAGCCAGAGCGGCTAATGCGAACAGCATTGACCCGCAAAACAATTTCGAGTTCGCGTTATTCACTGGCTATGACATTCGGTTGGGACGGTTTGTGCTAAAAGGTCGGTATCAATGCCATAATTTCATTGTCGATTGCAATGGCTTTTTTTGATCGAAATACTTGCAGCGCAGGGAGTTTCATCGGTTGGCGAATCGTAATTGCGGCCTAAAAGGACATCGTCAAAGTGTAAGTAACAAGGTTCTCGTCGTAGCTGTCGAGTATCCGGTTGGAGTCTCGTTCCTGGAATTGATAGAGAAGCGATGACTCAAATCTCGGCGTGTGCTCGTACACTGTTTCAAACCGAACGGTGTAGAGATCCGTCTGCAACGCGCCGGCTCCCCGATTGATCCGATGGGTCCAGGAAACCCCGGCAGACGCACGCATCCGGGTCGTGACCCGCATCGAAAGCCGGCCTTCCAACTGATCTTCCTTGCTCCCAAACGCATTGTTCGGATTGGTTTGGGGCTCAAACTCCCGGTGGTCATACCCCATATCGAAGACCCATTCCGGGCTCAGCACCTGCTGCAGCCGATAGGACAACTGAGTCACCAGCTGCGCGGAGGGAAAAACCTGACTCCGCTGAATGATAAGCGAATGCGTCGTACTCTCGCGGGGTTCGTGAAGGATGCCGAACTGATAGATGGCCGAGCGCTGATCCGAGGCTCCGGACAAAAAGGCACCGGCGTCGGCGTTGATCTCGATGTAGTCACTCACCGGCCCTCGGAATCCGGCGGTGATGTTCTGGTCGTATCCGTGCCGATTATTCTGATGACGCGCCGAGTAGTTGATCCTCGGTTTGAAGCGCATGTTTTCCCGGATGTTTTCCGCTGAGAAGGTGAAATTGTCCGAAGATCGAGGCTGACCCGAATTCACACTGTCGAACCAAAGATTGTCGTGAATGTATCCAACGGTGAGCCGGGTATGCGTCGGCACAATACTTGAGACGGAGGTCTGCACGACATTTCGATAACTGATCCCGTCGCGGAAAGTACGCCGCGAGTCATCGCGCGCCTCCACCTGGATCAGCGAGCGCCGGCCCTCGACGTCATCCAACTGCCGGGGATCACGCTGCAACAGGGAAAAGCTCTGTGACGTCCCAAAGCCGCCCGACTGGCCGGTGAAACTGTCCAGAATCGAAAGCGTCGTGTTCTTGCCCAAGGGAATCTCGTAGTCGAGTTGAGTGAGGAACACCGGCTGCAGACCGAAGGTCAGATCCGCCAACGGATCAGCGAAGCCAAGTTCCTCGCGGAACGGCAGATACACCAAAGTCGACCCAAAGGAGAGTCGCATCGTCTCAGTCAACTGCAGCATCGCCACACTTTGCAGCCGAAACATCGACAGCGCCTCCCCGTCCGTCTTTTCCTCCTCTTGCTCGGTGTTGTCGCTGTAGAGAACGGTTCCCGACAGAGTAAGAATATCGAGATAGAACCTGCCGATCTTCAATTCCGCGTCATCCGGTGCCCCTTCCCATGTGAACAGCGGAAGTCGATAGGTCGGCCCCAGCGGCGCCGATGTCCTAAGTTTACCCTGAGTCCCGCCAATCTTCGGAACTCTCAAAATACCCGTCGATGCGCGCTTAAAAAACGTGTCCTTGGTCGAAATCACATCCTTCGTAAATGAAGGCACCACCGTCCCGGCACCGCCCAGTTGATCACCGGAGACGCGCGTGTTGATGGAAACCTTGGCGTTGCGTTCCGGGAGAATTTGACCGACCCGGATCCGCGGCGTTGTGTTGACGTTCGAGTATTGGTGCTGTGACGCCACCTGCGCACCAGCCCGACATACCACACAGATCAGGGCGCTGAGCCAGAGGATTCGAAGATGTCGCCGCATTGGGGCTGTCAGAGATGAGACATCAGCCAGTCAAACGGCGAAGTCACCCAAAATACAATTGCAGGAACATCCGAAGTAAAATCCCGGGCGCGGATCAGTAGCCGTAAAACTTTTTCTGTTTCTTCGGCTTCTTCCAGAACGACAGCGCGCCTGTCGCCGCGTTGTACCAAGCTTTTGGCAGATACAACAGCACACCCAGAAGAGGGATGAGCAACACGATCAGCATCCACGACATCCGCTCTGCGCGATTGAACGGCTGCTGATTGATACTCCACACGGTGCAATAAATCATGGTAGCATAGAGCACCACCGCGCAGAGATAAACATGCCAAGTGAATTTGGCAGCATCCACGCTGAAGTTGGAAATGAAGAATTCTTGCATCTTAGTTGGCTGGGTTGTTTCAACGCGCAAACATCGAACCTAAGCGACGCGCTCAGAATGCCTCAACCCCGCCCGCAACGCCGGTACTGGGCCAAAACAACTGGAACCATGGCCAACAACTAACGATTGAACAACTTCAAAATCGTCATTTCTCGTTCCCCGCCAATGACTTAGAAGAGCCCGCAGCGAGAGAACAGAACCCGACACCGACTACTTCTCAGCTACCGTGACGGCAGCCTTCGTGTCTTTCGGCTCCGCTTTCGGCTCTTCCTTCACATCGGTCCCGTCCCGCTTCGCATAAATCGCGGCAACGATCTTGTCAGCCAACTCCTTACTATCCGTCAACGCCTTGCGGGCAGCTTCGCGTCCCTGCCCAACCAACTCGCCCTCGAACTGAATCCACGCGCCCCGTTTGGAAAGCACTCCGTAACTCAGGCCCGCATCCAGAATGCAACCCTCTTGGTTGATACCCTGATCGTAAAAGATGTCGAACTCCGCCTCCGTGAAAGGTGGCGCCACCTTGTTCTTCACCACCTTGATCTTCACATGATTTCCGTAGACCACCCCGGCCGCATCCTTGAGCTGTTCCTTGCGGCGAATATCCACGCGCACACTCGCGTAAAACTTGAGGGCCTTGCCGCCAGGTGTCGTTTCCGGACTCCCAAACATCACGCCCACCTTCTCACGAATCTGATTCGTGAACAGGCACAGCGTCTTCGATTTGCCCAACACCGACGTCAACTTCCTCAATGCCTGACTCATCAACCGCGCCTGCATACCCATCGTCGCCATGCCCATGTCCCCCTCCAGCTCCGCTTTGGGTACCAATGCCGCGACCGAATCCACCACGATGACATCCAATGCACCCGACCGGGTCAAAGTCTCGCAAATCGTCAGCGCTTCCTCTCCACTATCCGGTTGGGACACCAGTAAATTGTCCAGATCAACCCCCAGTTTCTTCGCATACGCGGGATCCAAGGCATGCTCCACGTCAATAAACGCCGCCGTCCCGCCCGCCTTCTGGGCATTTGCCACGACATGCAGCATCACCGTGGTCTTCCCCGAAGACTCCGGTCCATAAATCTCAACCACCCGTCCCCGCGGAAATCCACCGACACCCAGCGCAAGATCCACGGTCAGCGCACCCGTCGGAATCACGTCGATCTTCCGCGCCGCCACCGCGTCGCCCAATCGCATGATCGCACCCTCACCATAACTCTTGGTGATAGAGCTGATCGCCGCTTCGAGATTTCGGTCTGATCCCGCGCCACTTTTTGCGAGATCCGTGTTTTTTGATGAAGATTTTGCTGCCATAAAAATTCCTTGTTGAATTACGCCAGAGCTTAGTGAGCGCGCTCAATCGCCGTCAATCTGCGAAACGAGATCTTATTCACCCTCCCGTCCAAAACCGTACTACATCCACCCTTAAACAACCGCCCACCGACGAGCGGCGAAACCGTCGTAGAATTCGAACTCCTGGTCAGCAGAATAAAATCTTACCCGGTTGCGGCTCCGCGAACGCCCTGAATCTCAGCGGCAGAATCCTGCACCTTGATCATCTTGAACATCGCCGCACCGCATTCGGGGCAGTTTCCACGGACACATCTCCTCCCATCCTTCAGAGTATCCTCAAGCGGTTTGAGGATCTCGAGACGAGCCTTGCATTTATCGCAATAACCTTCGGTCATGACACACGCGGAATCCAACCGGAAACCAAGCAGATGGATCGACCCTACGTGCGACAAAACGCGCCGGTCAACCGGGAAATGGACTTCCAGAATTCAGCAGGAATCATTCCCAAACGCCGCCGGTCCATCTCACCCGGTCCACAAAACTGGCTATCTGGACGAAAAAGATTTGCCAAGCCCACCTAAAGCGAGTCTAGTTGGCACCTCAGGTTCGCGGGATAGAGCAGCCTGGTAGCTCGTCAGGCTCATAACCTGAAGGTCGTAGGTTCAAATCCTACTCCCGCAACCAATTTCTTCTTCCTCTTCTTAAAACCCCTCGCTTCAGCGGCCAGCTGCGCAACTCCAGAAATCAAACGATCCTCCTACCACCGTTCACTCCGGCAACGCGAACACAACCAGACTTCCGCCTCGGGGGCGACCTGACTTGCCGCCGC
>JBLFYM010000144.1:0-14757 GCA_047608975.1 Limisphaerales bacterium
GTTGCCATTGAACGGATAATAGGCCACCAGGCCCTGCCAGAGGCCGGGCGTCACACCGGGAATGCTCAGCGCAGCCACACTGCTGGTCACGCTCCCGATCGAGTTGGTGATCACCACCGTGTAGTTGCCAATCAGCGTCGGTTGTACATTCGTGAGACTCAAGGTCGCGTTGGTCGCTCCCGGAATCCTCACCCCATCTTTTCGCCACTGATAACTCAGCGGGGCGGTCCCCGTGGCGGTCACGCTGAAGGCAACATTCGTCCCGGCAGCCACCGTCTGATTTTGCGGCGGTTGCTGGGTGATCGCCGGTTGCACGGCGACGCCCGCAAGCAGCGCAATCTCATTGGTGGCCAACGCTCGATCGTAAATCCGGACGTCATCGAGTCTTCCATCGACAAACGCAGCGCCCTCGGCCTGTCCGATTGTCAACGGTGCCGTAATCCCACCCGGTATCGGATCCACTCCAACCGCCGCGGCCTGAAACTGCCCGTCAATCCAGACGGCATAGTTTGTTCCTTTCTTCGTCACCAAATAGTGATGCCACTGGCCGGCCGGAGCGTCCCAGCGTGCCGGGGGCACCCAATGAAGTTCGGATGGAGGTGAGGGACTGTCGTTGACGTGAGCGACAACGTGTTTTCCCGATGCCCCCGGGATGTCGCCATAGACAAAAAACCACTTTGCTTGAGCACCACCTCCGTTGTCTTTGCCAACGAAAATCGCCGGCTGCGAAGGGTTATCCAGTGCCGCCCACACACTGATAGTAAAATCCCCCCCCGGGAAATTGAGATAGGACTGATGAGGAGCCGAAATGTAGGCACTCGACCCATTGAAATCGTATGCCTTGCCAACTTCTCCCAAACGATTTGTGCTCAAAACGGCACCTTGGACAGTTCCGTGATTGGCATTCGTGCTCTCGTCGGAGGCATTGCCGTTGAACGGATAGTAGGCAATCAGACCATCGCTGATCGCTCCGGAGGTGCTAGAAACGAATGGCAGGATGGCAAGCAAGCACAGTAGGGTTTTCGCGCTATTACCGAGTACGGTGTCTCGTATGTATTTCATAAGTGGTATCCCAAGCTCTTCAGGCAATGAACTGACGGGGTAACGATCTCGGATGTCAAGCGAATTGGAAACGCCGCCCAGTACACGGGGTTGCAGTCGAGGAGACTTGGCTCGGCTTTGTGGATGGCGTAATGACCGTAAGCGTCTAACTACGCCCATGGTGGTGAGGTCGTGAGAGGATGTTTGACTGAAGGGTTTCAGTCCGTCTGTAGCTGGCGTTTTTTCCACTGGGTCGGTGTGAGGCTGGCGACTTCGCTTTGCATAGCCGCCGAATATCAAACCTCATCCACGAGGCCAAGCTGTGACACACCACCTACGGAGCCCTCTCAATCGGACGGAAGAATCCGACGAATCTCCACGCCAATTCGTTGCGCCGCGGACCTCATCAAAGCTTCCTGAATTTCGTTCGGCGTTCCTTCCACTTCCATCTCTTCGTCCGCCGGCCCCAATCGCAAAAATCCGTTCGCAAACATGAATTGCTTGATCATGTCTGTACCGTCCGAATCCAAATAGATCTGATAGCCTTCGGCGATTCGCTGATCCTCAAGCTTTTCAAATAGCCCAGGCCGGTTCTCCGGCAGCCAGCCAATCGCTGCTGCCTCGTGCCCCCCCAACTCCATGCCGCAAATTCTTATTGCGGGGTGGGTTCCGACGGAATGAAATCCCCGGCGAGAGTCAGCCATCCGGCCGATACTTCGCTCTGCCAGTCTTCATCGTCGGGGTCGTCCATCAATCAAAGCATGTTTTCCGCAGTTTTCGCGGCCCTGAGTGATCTCCGGATCACTTATCCACACGCCGGTGTGGCGGAATTGGCAGACGCGCTAGATTCAAAATCTGGTTTCCTTACGGAAGTGGTGGTTCGAACCCACTCACCGGTATTTCCTTCAAAGGATTTTTTCCGACCTCAATCCGTCCGATCTGACTGATAGTCCCTATCAGATGAGATCAGATCAGATCGTATAATCAGTGAACTCGGGATTGAACGCGGCGTTTGGAGCCTGGAGCATTCCGGCAGCGACGGTTTGATTGGTGCCCTGTTCGATCAGGATGAATGAACCGGTGAGCCGGTTGGTTTGGTAACCGTCGTAGACAATTGGGCGAGCGGTCTTGATTCTCACTTCGCCGATGTCGTTGACGGCCAGTTCGCCGGGATCGGGAGCCATCTCGAGGTTGTCGAAGTTCACCTTCGCATCGATGGAGGTCACGATTGCCTGAACGGTCTGGGTTCCCTGCTTGAGGAAGTATTTTCGGCCCTTGACCAGTGGTTTTGGATCCATCCAACAGATGCGTGTCCGAAGGTCGCTTTCCACGCCGGGAAGCTCATTGATTCCGACGATGATATCGCCACGGCTGACATCAATGTCTTCTTCCAGCTGAATTGTGACTGACTGTGGACAGAAGGCTTCGTCGAGCGAACCATTCAGCGTGTGAATGTCTTTCACTGTGGCCTTGAAGCCGCTGGGGAGCACAAGAACCGGGTCGCCTTTTCTGACGATTCCGCCGGCGATCTGACCACTGAATCCGCGGAAGTCGTGCAGGGATTCGTCACGTGGATTTTCCGGTCGGTTCACCCACTGAATCGGCAGGCGGAAGTTGTTCAGATTCCAATCGCTCGCGATGTGCACTGTTTCCAGATGCCCCAGGAGGTTGGGCCCCTGATACCAAGGCGTGTTTTCTGAAGTGGTGACGACGTTGTCTCCTTCCAAGGCACTGATCGGGATGAACTTCACGTCATGAAGCACATCGAGGCGCGGCAGGAAGGATTCGAACTGATCACGGATTTCGAGGAACCGTTCCTCTGACCAACCCACCAGGTCCATCTTGTTCACCGCGATGACGATGTGGGGAATACCCAACAGCGCAGAAATATAGGTGTGGCGACGACTCTGCTCGATGACTCCGTGACGTGCATCCACGAGCACAATGGAGAGATTCGCCGTGGAGGCACCGGTAACCATGTTGCGGGTGTACTGCACATGGCCGGGCGTATCCGCGATGATGAACTTGCGGCGCGGTGTCGCGAAGTAACGGTAGGCGACATCGATGGTGATGCCTTGCTCACGCTCGGAACGCAGACCGTCGGTCAGGTTGGCGAGGTTGATCTCGCCGCCGCCAGTGATGTCAGCGGATCGCTCCAAGGCTTCCATCTGGTCCTCCATGATGGACTTGGAGTCGTAGAGGAGGCGGCCGATCAAAGTGGACTTGCCGTCGTCAACACTTCCACAAGTGTTGAACCTCAAAATTTCAACTGGATGATTTTCACTCATCAGAAATAACCCTCTTTCTTTCTGTCTTCCATGGCGGCTTCGGAGGCCTTGTCGTCGGCGCGGGAGCCACGTTCGGTGACGCGGGCGGCGGCGATTTCGGCGATAATGTCATCGTGAGTGGTGGCCGGGCTTTCAACCATGCCGGTGCTGATAATGTCGCCGATCGTTCGGACGCGGACAGTTTTCATGGCGACCTCTTCCTTTTCCTTCGGGGGAAGGATGTCGGTCACCGGCAGCCATTGGCCGTTGCGGCGAACGCATTCGCGTTGATGGCTGAAGTAGATGTTCGGAACTTCGAGATTCTCCTTCTTGATGTATTCCCAGACGTCCATTTCCGTCCAGTTGGACAGCGGAAAGACGCGCATGTTTTCACCCATGTTCACGCGGGTGTTGTAGAGGTGCCAGATCTCGGGGCGTTGGTTTTTCGGATCCCATTGCCCGAAGCTGTCGCGGAATGAGAAGAAGCGTTCCTTGGCCCGCGCCTTTTCTTCATCGCGGCGAGCACCGCCAATCGCGCAGTCGAATTGAAATTCTTCGAGGGCACTCAGCAACGTGGGGATCTGCAGTTTGTTGCGGCTGATTTGGCCCGGCGTCGGCACGGCGATACCGGCCTTGATCGCGTCTTCCACCTTGCGAATGATCAGGTTGCCGCCGAGTTCCACCGCCCGGCGGTCCCGGAATTCGTTCAGCTCCGGAAAATGATGCCCCGTATCAACGTTCAGGAAGGGCATCGGGATTTCGGAGGGTCGAAACGCCTTCTCCGCAAGCCGCAGCAGACAGATGGAATCCTTGCCGCCGGAAAACAAGATCGCGGGTTTTTCAAATTCTGCCGCCACTTCACGCATGATGTGAATGGCCTCGGTCTCGAGGTATTCGAGATGGTCTAGGTGATAGGTACTCACGAGGGCTGGTTGAAGGGTTTAGGGGTTGAAGGGTTAGAGTTCATTTGAAAATAGGTCCTCCAGCTCGAAATCGTTTGTGCCGGGGGATTCTTTGAGTTGAAGAGAGTGACCGCATTTGCGCTCTCGCAGGTAGCAAAGGTAGCCGTTGATCAATTTGTGAACGGAGCAAGATAGCGTCTTCAGTCGTTCGATTTCAGTGTCTGGGAGGTAACCTTCGTCCGCACATACATTGAGCTCATCCTGCAATTCTTCAACCGAGCCACGGGAGTAGAGGGTGAACTTGATCTGTTCGAGGTAGTGATACCTGCCATGGCCTTCCGCAATATTGTTGGTAACGGAAACTGCAGCACGCCGGATCTGGTCCGCCAATCCGAATTTCTCGAACGCCGGGAGCCCTCTGGCCACCGCGTACATTTCTTTCCGAAATTCACGCGCGACCTGGTAAACCTCCAGATCTTCGAACGTGCGAAAGCCCTGTGCCGTTGCACCCTCAGGCGCAGGTTTTCCGTAAGTACCGCTCATCTCTTACACCCTTTAACAGTTAAACCCTTCAACCCTTCCCCACGACCGGCACATGCAAGCCGCATTCACGTTTTTCGCCCGCCTTTACCGGATCGAAGTAATCCCATTCATTGGGAAGGTTGTGTTCTTTCAGATAGGCATCCATGTCTTCGTCGGACATGTGGAAGGCGGGATTCACCTTTAGGCTGCCGAAGTTCACGTCTTCAGCGATCACGTCGAGGTTGGCACGGTTGGGATTTTGGACGGCGCGGAGACCGGTGATCCACAGGGTGGGAGCGAGTTCCTTCATGCCGCGCAGGAACGGTTCGATCTTGGTCGCGTAGCTGAACTTCTTGTGAAGCTCTTCGTCATCCGGAGAAGGAACGCCTTCGCCATGAATCGCTTTCCAATGCTCGACGGTGATCTGCGGGGTATGGATCACAATATTCAACTTGAGCTTTTCAATGACTTCCTGCGCATGGCGGTAGGTCGCGGGACGATTCCAGCCACTGTCCATCCAGAGCACGGTCATGTCCGGCTTGGCCTGCACGCAGAGGTGAAGGATCACGGCTTCGTAAGGCCGGAAGTTGGTGGAGACGAGAATCGTGTCTCCGCCGTTTTCAACCGCCCAGTTGGTGATCTCCTGCGGGGACTTTCCGGACAGGTCAGCGTTTGCTTTTGCGATTTCTTCTGCCGTCATCTGAATTACTTGTTTTCGTCGATCCAGGTAAGCAGATCGGCTTTTGATCGGGCTCCGGTGAATTGCCCTTTGACCTGCCCATCCACGTAGAGGAAGAATGAGGGCACCGCGCGAACGTCGTGTTTCATGCTCACCTCGGCGCTCTCCGCAGCGTCAATCTTAAGGACTCGCAGATCGGATCGCTCGCGGCTGATCTCCTCAAGGATGGGTGACATCATGCGGCAGGGCGGGCATTGCTGGCCGAAGAAATCAACCAGGACCACACCGTTTTCGCCGCTTACTTCAGATTCAAATGTTGAGATATCCATTGCGGAAGCTCCGTTCCATTTCCATTCAGGTTTGTGATGGGTCGCCGGAGAACTAGTTGGCTTCTTCGGTCCAAAGCACGCGAGCCACGAAATCGCCGAAGCGTTCACCGTCTGTGCGTTCGTCGGCGAAGCGTTTGAACACCGGGCGAAGTTCGTCGATCATCTCGGCATCCTTGACCTTTTCCTTCCAGACCCGGTTGAGGCGGGTGGCGCTTTCGTTGCCACCGAACCAGACCTGATAGGCTCCGGGCGATTTGCCGACAAAGCCGATCTCGGCCATGTAGGGCCGCGCGCAGCCATTCGGACAACCGGTCATGCGAATGACGATCTCCTGTTTGTCCAGGCCGACTTCCGTCAGCAGGTCTTCGATGCGATCCAGCAGCCCCGGGAGATAGCGTTCCGACTCTGCCAGTGCAAGGCCGCAGGTCGGCAGCGCCGGACAGGCCATCGCATTTGCGTGCAAAGGGGAGGCCTGGTTTTCCGTGGCGACCCCGTTGTCCGCGAAGATCTGATTGATGGCTGCCTGATCTGCATCGGCGACGTTGGCCAAGATCAGGTTCTGGTTTGCCGAGAGGCGGAATTCGATATCGTGTTGGTCGGCGATCTGGCGAAGCGCGGTCTTCAGATTACGACCGTCAGCGTCCTTGATGCGACCTGACGCGACGAAGAGTCCGAAGAAGTTCGAGCCGTCAATCGCCTTGTTCCAACCGTAGAGATCGCCCTGCTTCTCGAACGTGAACTCCCGCGCTGCCTCAAACTTGAGGCCGGCGCGTTCTTCAACCTGAGCGCGGAACCATTCCACACCCTTATCTTCAAGCACGTACTTAAGCCGCGCGTGCTTACGATTCGTGCGGTCGCCGTGGTCCCTATGCACGGTCAGAACCGCGCGGGAAATCGTCTCCAGATGCTCGGGTGTGAAGAAGCCAACAACGTCCGCCAAGCGGGGATACGTCTCCTTCTGATTGTGGGAACGCCCCATGCCGCCGCCCGCAGTCAGGTTGTAGCCAACCACCTTGTCGTTTTCGACAATCGCGATCAGGCCCAGGCATTGCGTAAAGACGTCGATGTCGTTCAACGGCGGAATCACCAACCCGACCTTGAACTTGCGTGGCAGATAAGTCTTCCCGTAGAGCGGATCAACGAAGTCCTTATGCTCTGGCTCTTCCAGATCAAGCTGTACGCCATCGATCCAGATCGCGTGATAAGCCTTGGTCTGCGGCGCGAGCGCCTCCATCACGCGCTTCGAATCGTCAAACAACTGCTCCCGCGCCGAGGTGTTTGCCGGGGTAGGCGGGGCCATGACGTTGCGGTTCACATCACCGCAAGCCGCCAAGGTCGAGAGCAGGGCATCGTTGATCTCCTTGATGAGCTGCCGAACCCCGCCCTTCAGGATTCCGTGAAACTGAATGCTCTGCCGGGTGGTGACGCGCAACGTGTTGTTTGCGTATTTCTGGGAAAGATCATCAAACACCGTGTATTGAGCCGAAGTCAGCACGCCCGCTGGAATCCGCCCCCGAACCATCAGCATCCAGTGTTTGCCCTGCTTGCGGACATCACGATCGTCCTGCTGGTAGATGCCGTGAAATTTCAGGAATTGCTCGTCATCCTTGTCGAACTTCTCCGCTTCTGGATTGTCGATCGTCGCCGAAATATTGCCGGCCAGGGTAGGAATTGCGTCTTTTATGACCTCGTTGTGCGTTAATGTGTCGCCCATGTCGTAATGTTTATTAAACTAATTAATTTACTTATGATTAGATTTCAGGCCGCTGTCAACGCCAAAAAAAGCGCCCAATCGAACCCGATTGGAACGCATTTCCAACAACCCTGACCACGTCGCCGCGAACTCGGACCCGGTCACTTATTGGTTTTTCTCTTCAGATTCAAGGGAATTACCTGCCGTCAGGGGTCTGCGTGGCACCCGAAATCGAGACAATCCTCGCCGGGGCGAACGGAATTCAGCCGTCGGGGATCTGCTCGCTCACGCGCCCTGCCACAGATCGAGAAGCGCTGGTTGAGAGGGCCGTCGTCGCTGAATAAACGGTATTCACGGACTCCAACCCATGATTAGGTAACCCACAGTCATGATTTCCGAACGTGCCAATCAGATCTCGCGCCGACGCTTTTTCGACAGCGTACAGGATGGTGTACATGGAATGGCATTGGCGTGGTTGTTGAAGGGGGATCTGTTTGCGAACGAGGCCAAGAAGCATTCCCCGCCCGCGATGCCGAGTCTGGATCTGCTGCCGAAGCCGCCGCATTTCCCGGCGAAGGCGAAGACAGTCATTCATCTCTGCATGCAGGGCGGTCCGAGCCAGGTAGATCTGTTCGATCCGAAGACGGAGTTGGACAAATACCACGGTAAGGATGTGCCGCAGCGAATTCTTGACGGCACCTTTCAGGTCCGGAGCGCGAAGTTGATGCGGAGCCGTTGGGCGTTTGAAAAACGCGGCCAATCCGGAATGGATGTATCGGAGCTGCTGCCGCACATGTCCGGCGTGATCGACGAGTTCGCGATGATTCGTTCGATGTACAATGTGCATCCCAACCACGAGCCCGCGATCTACAAAATGCAGACGGGGAAAATCTTCCCGGGACACCCCACCTTTGGTTCGTGGATCACTTACGGCCTCGGCACAGTGAACCAGAACCTGCCAGCCTACGTCGTTTTGGCGGACAGCCGCCTACCGGTGAATGCTGTGGAGAATTGGATGTCAGGCTATCTGCCGCCGCTTTACCAGGGCACGCGCATGCGGATGACCGGTTCTCCGATGCTGAACCTGAAACCCGAATATCAGGAACCCGAATCGATCACCGCCGCAAAACGCGAACTCCTGGCATCCCTTGATCAGATGCACAAACAGGAGCGACCGTTTCGTCCCGAACTGGATTCGCGCATCCGGAACTACGAACTGGCGGCGCGGATGCAACTGACCGCCACCGATGCCTTGGACGTCACCAAGGAATCGGCAGAAACGAAGGATCTCTACGGACTGAACGACAAGGTGACCGAGAGCTTCGGTCGGCGCTGCCTGCTGGCGCGGCGCCTGGCGGAACGGGGAGTGCGGTTCATCCAGCTCTACACCCGCAGTCAGATGTGGGACAACCACGGGAACATCAAGTCCTCACTGCCGGCCGCCTGCATTCACACCGATCGTGGCGTGGCCGCACTGATCCGTGATCTGCGGCAACGCGGGATGCTCGACTCGACGCTGATCCTCTGGGGTGGCGAGTTTGGTCGACTGCCAATGGCCCAGGCCAAGAATCAGAGCCAATTGGACTCAGCCGGGCGCGATCATGGTCCGTGGGGTTTTACAACGCTGCTCGCGGGGGCCGGTGTCAAAGCCGGAACAGTTTATGGGGCGACTGACGAGTTTGGTTTCGCTGCCACGGAAAATCGCGTGAGCACCCAGGACTGGCACGCGACCATTCTTCATCTGCTGGGCATGGATCATCAGAAGCTGATCGTGGACCGCAACGGACTTTTCGAGAAACTCACCCACACATTTCAATCGCGGGTGGTGCGGGAAGTCCTCGCGTAAGCTAGATCTCGTCTTCGCTGTCGCCGTAGAAGAGTTGATGTGCGCGGTCGTATTCCTGCGCCGGCACAAAGATGCGCGCTTCCTGATCGAGATCATCGTCCGCGAGATCCGGATCGACGAATTCACGGCGTGATTCAATGCCATGATTCTCAAGCATCACCGCCATGAGATCCGCACTCTCGACCATGGCGGTGTGAAAGAGTTTCCAACCGTCCATATCAATCCTTAAGCAGACGGACGGTGATCGCACCGAGTCGCCATCGTCCCGGAGGTTCGACGCCATGGTGAGGCGAGCTGTCAAAGCGCAGCGAAGTGCCCGCCTTGAGCAGGCCGATGTCACTGATCACGCCTTGTTGTTCCTTGGCGTCGTTGTCCGCATCCACGCAATAGATCGCGAGCGGTGCCGCGTCGCCGACCCGATAAAATCCTCCACAGGTCCCGTTGCCCGCCACGATCGCGGCTGATTCCACAATCACATCGCGATCGAAACTCAGCACCAAGGCTTCGCCTCCCTCGACCTGCTTCACCTCGCCGCTGCCCAAACCGAGACCGTGAAAGTTCGGGCTGAATACCGCGTCACTCAATCCACGATCTTTCCGCCTGCCCGTGACCGTGAGCTTCAGACCTCCAGCACCTGTCACCCGCAATCCGGCCGCACTTTGATCGGCAAATTCTCGGGACAAGGGGCTCACTCCCCCCGCGGCTGAACGCCAGTCAAAGACAACTCTCCTGGAAGATGCTGCGGCCGTCAGGCGATGACCACCGGCATTGCGGTGGAGGAGTGCGATTTTCTTCAGATGATCCACGAGGGCAGCCAACCCGGGTTCGCGGAGGCGGTTCTGCTGCTCCCACTGATCCGTTGCCAGATCGTAGAGTTCATACGGATTCACCTCGCCCGCGCGAAGTAATGTTGGATCAAAAAAGATCTTCCATTGGCCGGCGATCCGGCGGCCGTTCACGATGGGTGAATCCAACCGCATGGCCGCAACTGCCGGATCCTGCTTGGCTTCCTTGTGATCATTGAAGAACAGCGGTGGCCGTTCAGAGATCGTCTTTCCGCGAAACGCAGCGAGCACGCTGAAGCTGTCTTCAGCGCCCTTCGCCCCAACGGACAGATCAGGCAGCGGCACGCCCACCACCTCGGCGAAGGTCGCATACAGATCCTGCAATCCGATCGGGGTCACATTCGAACTGCCCGGTTCCGAGGCATCGCCATCCCCTACCCCACCGGCCGGCCAGCTGACGATGAAAGGTACGCGATGTCCGCCTTCGTAACAGCTCCCCTTGTGGCTGCGAAACGGACCACTGGCAACATCGCTGTTCTTTTCGGCACCGTTGTCACTGGTAAAGATCACGATCGTATTCGCGGCGAGTTTGGAGCCGGGATTGCGCGGATCGTCGGTTTCCTTGAGCCAGTCCAACATGCGCCCCAGGGCAACGTCGTTCTCATAGATGTAGTCATGCCGCGCATCCATTGGCTCGCCCGCCTTGGTTCGCGCCGCGCCGGCAACCTTGCGCCCGGCAATTTCATCATCCGGGGTGTAAGGTCCATGATTTGAGTTCGCCGGGTAGTAGAGAAAGAAGGGTTTGCTCTTGGTGACCCGACCAGTCACGTGATTCTGCATAAACCCGGCCGCGTGATCCGAATGTCGCCCGCCGAGTTCGGTGAGGACATACGCATTGGGGCCTGAGCCGATGAGCTGTTTCCCGTTCTTCGTCGCACTTACCGAGAAGCGTCCGTGAATGTGTCCGGGGCCAACATTCTGATCCGGCTTGTTTCTTTTGGACCTGTTCTTGGGCAATACCCGCACGCCCGGTCCGGAGGTTCCATGCGAACGTGAGGTAAAACGGGCGATATGAAAGCCGAGATCGATCGGGGAAGAGTGCAACGGCTTTGTCAGATCCGCGTCGTCCCAGCCGGCCGCCGGTTTGCCGTTCGACTGGCGATAGCGAAGCCCCACGTGCCATTTGCCAAACATGGCCGTCCGATACCCCGCCCCGCCCAACATTGTGGCCAGCGTGGGCCGATCGGCCTCGATCAGCGGATCCCCCTGCGAACCAAACAACACCCACCACTTAATCCGACTGCGCCAAGGATAGCGCCCCGTCAACAATCCGTACCGGGTGGGAGTGCAGCGGGAGGCGGGCGTGTGTGCGTCTGTGAATCGCACTCCCAGCCGCGCGAGTCGCTCCATCTGCGGCGTGTGCAACTGCACGTCATCGGAATTGCCGGTGAAGTCCTGGTAGGCGCTGGTATCGCCCATTCCCATGTCGTCGGCCATCATAAGAATGATGTTTGGATTGGCCGCCCGCACGTCAGTCATCGCGAGGGCGGTCAAAGCACACAACGTGGTAATGATTCGGAATCGCATGATTGACGCGCAGTGTATTCAGGCCCGCAGGCGAGGCGAGCATTCGTTCATCCAGGCATCGATTGACAACATGCTTTGCACCGGTTCCGTTCGCTGCCTACGATCCGCCTATGCGGGTCCGCTTGTGGAATCGATTGCGGAACGGCGGTGATTCCCGGACGGCCGGCGAACGTTCACATGGACATTGAAGCACTCATCTTCTCAATCCTGTTCGGGTTGGCGCTGCTGCCTTTTGCCTGGCGGCTGCGACGCTCGGGCGCGGGGGGGATGGCGTTCCTCGCGCTGGCGTTCTGGATTGCGATCACCATCGGTGTCTCCCAGGCGACGAGGAACCAACGCCCCCCGGTCACGAAGGAAGCCGATCTCACCCATCGCCCCATCGAAACACCATCCCGAGGATACGCGTCTTCGGATACCTGCCGTTCCTGTCATCCGCAGGAGTACCACACCTGGCACAATTCTTATCACCGCAGCATGACGCAGGTCGCCTCGCCCGACTCGATCAAAGGCGACTTCAACAATGCCGACATCGAACTGCTCGGATCACGTTTCAACCTGCAACGCGAAGGCGATGATTTCTTCGCGGAGCTGGACTACCTGAAGGACTGGATTCCGGGTGGCGAAAAACCGCCGCGCATACGGCGCAAGATCGAACTGGTAACCGGTTCCCATCATATGCAGGTCTATTGGTACTCGGAAGGGCGCGAACGGAAACTGATGCAGTTGCCGATCATCTACAACTTCGAGGTGGCTCGCTGGGTTCCGCGTGATTCAATGTTCCTCCGTCCAACTGCCAAGTTCAGCGACGAAGAAGGGCGCTGGAACATCACCTGCATCAAATGCCACACCACGCGCGGCGAGCAGCGCGTGGCGAGCCTGAACTCCATGGACAGTCAGGTCGCCGAGTTTGGCATCGCGTGCGAGGAATGCCACGGACCAGGAGAAGCCCACGTATTGGCCAATCAGAATCCCGCGCGGCGCTACGCGATGCGCGACGAGAAGCAGATCGACGACACCATCGTGTTGCCGACCCGTCTCAGTCCGAAACTGCAATCACATGTGTGCGGGCAATGCCACGGCATCTACTTCGACCAGGTCCTCGACGCCCACAATGCGTACGAGCCCGGCCAGGACGTCACCGCTGAACGCGAACTCGTACGGTTCGGAAAGAATCCCATACGGGAGGCCGAGATGGCTGAGAAAATGGGACCGGACTATCTGCCCGGCCTGTTCTGGTCCGATGGGATGGTCCGGGTCTCCGGCCGTGAATTCAATGGCCTCGTCGAGAGTCCCTGCGCCACGCACGGCGATGAGTCACGCGGCGTGATGTCCTGTCTGTCCTGCCACAGTTCGCACCAACACGGGGATGATCCCCGTCCTCTGAAAACATGGGCGGACGATCAGTTGAAACCCGGCATGCGTGGCAACCAGGCCTGCACCCAATGCCACGAATCTTTTGCCCAAGAAAAGGAACTGATCGCGCACACCCATCACGCAGCCGATTCGTCGGGCAGTCTTTGTTTCAACTGTCACATGCCGTTCACCACCTATGGGCTCGTGAAGGCGTTGCGAAGTCACACAATTCAATCCCCGGACATCCAGGCGAACATTGAGACCGGTCGACCGAGCGCCTGCAATCAATGCCACCTCGATCGCACCACCGAATGGGCCGGCAACCAGCTGAACAGGTGGTATGGACATGAAATCCCCAGCTACACAGAGGAACACAGGGCGGTGTCGACAATCGTGGCCATGGCATTGCGCGGCGATGCCGGACAAAGAGCATTGGCAGCCTGGAACCTGGGTTGGCAAGAAGCGCTGGAAGCATCCGGGAACGACTGGCAAACGCCACATCTGGCACCGCTGCTGAATGACCGCTATCTGGCGGTTCGATTCGTGGCTGAACGATCGTTGCGGCGACTGCCAGGCCTGGAATCGCTGGAATACGACTTTCTCGGCCCCAACGAACAACGCACCGAGACGGTAGCCACGGCGTTAAAGATCTGGTCCCGGCAGCGACCCAAAGATTCGCGACCGACGTTGTTGATCGACGAGAACGGACTTCAACAGGAGCGCTTCGATGCCATGATATCCCGACGGGACGACCGGGATATGAGTTTGTTGGAGTGAAGCAGTGGCTGAGCTTGAGAAGCCATCATCCACCGAATATCTCGACCCACAAAAAAAGCTCCGGTCGCCGAAGCAACCGAAGCTTTGAGAGTTGTGTTGTGTGATCGATTAACGATCGCGATAGCCACCGCCACCGCCGCCACGACTGCCACGACCGCCGCCGCCACCGCCGCCACGACCGCCACCGCCGCCGCCGCCACCGTAGCCGCCGCCGCCGCCACCGTAGCCGCCACCGCCGCCACCGCCGCCACCACCGCCGCCACCGCCGCCGCCACCGCGATCTTCACGGGGACGAGCTTCGTTGACCTTCAGAGGACGGCCTTCAGCATCGTGTCCGTCAAATTTTTCAATGGCGGATTGCGCATCCTCATCGGATGCCATTTCGACGAAGCCAAATCCACGAGAACGACCGGTTTCACGGTCGTAAACGATTTTAGCTTCCATTACGGTACCCGCTTGTGTGAAGAGGTCTAGTAGTTGATCTTCAGAGAGAGAGAACGGGAGGTTCCCGACGAACAGACGATTTCCCATGATATTAGTTAACTTTTCAGTCCGCTTCTGGTGAACGTTCCCAACGAAGGTCTCAAACTGTCACTGCGAAGTAGCACCTGATGGCAGTTTCCGATCCACATTTGGCGGGCTGATCTGTGAATTAGTAGGCAGCCCGGACGGGTACACAAGCAAAAAGACGAGAATACTTAGGTTTTTGCAGGGTCCGCAATCTCCCCTGCGCGGAGGCAGGCCACCTGCCGATCGTCAAACTCTTCCAAAGGCGGCAGCGAGCCCTCGCACAAATCTTTTGCGTGAGGACACCGAGGATGAAAATTGCATCCGGCCGGCGGATTCATTGGGGACGGTGGATCGCCCGGGAGGATGATCCGGTTCCGTTTCTTCTCCCGCGCCGGGTCCGGAATGGGAACGGCGCTCACCAGCGCCTGCGTGTAAGGATGTCGCGGTCGCTCGAAAACCGTCGTCG
>JBLFYM010000145.1:0-14685 GCA_047608975.1 Limisphaerales bacterium
GGGTTGTCGTCGACGATCAGAATCCGGCGATTCGGTGGCTCCTGAATCTGCTCGGGCAAGTTGTTTTGGACACGCTTGGACATGGGACTGTGGGGGACGTTACAAGACCTTGCATTAATGTCAAAACTGCAGGACGGGCTTACGTCAGGGAAGAAACCGCACTTGTCATGCCACATCCAGTTTCTCGAAACTCTCTTCGATGAAGGTCGTATTCTGAATCTTGGAGAGTTTGGCATAGAGGCCGTTTTGCTGCAGCAATTCGTCGTGTGATCCGCGTTCAAGCAGCTCGCCATGGCGCAGAACAAGAATCTGGTCGGCGTTGCGAATGGTGCTGAGGCGATGGGCGATGACGAAACTGGTCCGACCGGTCATCAGGTGTTCGAGGGCTTCCTGAATCAGCTTCTCGGTGGCGGTATCCACGGAGGCGGTGGCCTCATCGAGGATCAGCAGCGGCGCGTCTTTGAGCAGCGCGCGCGCAATGCTGACACGTTGTTTTTCCCCCACGCTCAACTTGACGCCCCGCTCACCCACGCGGGCATCGTAACCATCGGGAATTCGTTCGATGAAATCGTGACAGTTTGCGGCTTTAGCGGCGGCGATGAGGTCGTCTTCATTCGCATCCAGACGTCCGTAGAGAATGTTTTCGCGAATGGTCCCGTTGAAGAGGAAGGGTTCCTGGGCAACGATCGCAATCTGCTCGCGAAGCTGTTCCAGCGGGAGCTTCGAGACGTCCCGATCGTCAATGGTGATCTGGCCCGAGGTTGCTTCGTAGAAAGCCGGCAACAGATTGACGAGCGTGGACTTGCCGGAACCGGTGGGCCCCACCAGCGCGATCATTTGCCCGGGCTTCACTTCCAGGTTGATGCCCTTCAGCACGGTACGTTCCTCGTTGTATTGAAAGCTGACGTCGCGGTAACTGACCCGACCTTCGGCGCGCCACGTTGTTCCCGACCTGTCCGGCTGAACCGATTTCACACCGGCGCGTTCATACTCGGTATCCAGAATGTCGAACACCCGTTCGCCGCCGGCACGGGCGGATTGCAACATCTGGTTCAGACCATGCAAACGGGCGACAGGTTCGTAGAAGAGGTTCAGGTAAAAGATGAACATGATGAGTTCCCCAATGGTCATCGCTCCATCCAGGACCTGATTTCCGCCCACCCAGAGTACCAGCACGATGCCGGTGGCGTTCAGGAAGGCCATGGCCGGCGAATAGTTCGCCCAGGCGCGCATGACTTTCAGCGTGCCCTGCCGAAGAGCTTCGGCACGTCCGCCAAAGCGTTCGTCCTCGTGGGCTTCGCGGCCGAAGGATTTCACCTGCCGAATGCCTTGCAGGTTGTCCATGAGCAGTGCGTTCATGGCACTCGAGGCGACGCGGACGGCGCGATAGCGCTTGTGCGCGGTCAACGTGTACCAAAGTGCGCCCGCAATGAGAAAGGGCAACGGAATGAGGACGACGAGCGCAAGTTTGGCATTGGTCAGAAACAGAATCGTAAGCACACCGAAGACGCTGAGCACGGCGACCGTCCCCTGCTCCGTCCCATCAATAAGCAAGCGTTCAACGGCGTTTACGTCCTCGATCACCCGGGTCATCAGATCGCCGGAGGAGCGTTGGTCGAACCATTTTACCGGCAGCCGCTGGAGCCGGGCGTAGACGTCGCGTCGGATGTCAACGATGACTTTTTGCTCCAGCTCATTGTTGATCCGGATTCGCAGACTGTTGAACAGCTCCCGAAACAGAAACGCGCCAGCCAGGAGCAGGATGACGGGCAGGAGTTTGTCGGCCTGCTGTTTCCCAATCACGTCGTCGATCACATACTTTGTGAGCTTGGGGTAGGTGAAGAGGAAGCAGAGGGAAAACAGGGCGCAACTGATGGTGCCCAAGGCCATCAGACGGTAAGGGATGAGGTATTTCCCCACCCGCCGCACGACCTCCCAGGCGGTCCGGGGCTGGGAATGGAATGTCGGATCAGTGTGTGCGCCAAAACCCGGATGTGCCATGTGTAGTTACGTTCTTACGATTGCTAAAAGTCGGTTTGTCCCGCTCGCGGGAGGGGGAACATTTGGGCAGATGGGCGATTTGGCAAGCGGCATTGGGTGGGGCGCGAATCAGATTTACGATTCACGGTCGCGGCACTATCATGAATTGTGAATCGGTCAGGCATAAATTGAGATGATTACTGGAACGGATACTGAACCGGGTGGCGCATTGGCCACCGGCGTGCGCAGACCCATGCCGCGTGAGCAGTTTGACGCGTTGTCGCGCGAAATTCTGGAACTGAAGAAGAAGCGGAATGCCGTGATTCTCGCGCACAATTATCAGGTGCCTGAGATTCAGGATGTGGCGGATTATGTCGGGGATTCCCTCGGACTGGCCCAGCAGGCGAAAGCGACGGAAGCGGATGTGATTGTATTCGCCGGCGTCCATTTCATGGCGGAAACCGCCAAAATTCTGAATCCGAACAAGATCGTGGTATTACCCGATCGGGATGCCGGATGCTCGCTCGAGGAAGGTTGTCCGGCTGATAAACTGAAGGCTCTTCAGGACACCAATCCGAATTTCTGGACGATTGCCTACATCAATTGCAGCGCCGAGGTGAAGGGGCTCGCCGACGTGATCTGCACGAGTGGCAACGCACAAAAAATCGTTGAGGCGGCACCGCAGGACAAGGACCTGCTCTTTGTTCCGGATGAGAATCTGGGTTCATGGGTAATCGAGCAGACCGGGCGTCCGATGCACCTCTGGCAGGCCAACTGTTATGTGCACGTGGAATGGACCCACGCCGCCATCACGCGAATCCGCAGCGAATATCCGGATGCTCCGTTGGTCGCCCATCCCGAATGCACCAAGGCGGTCCGCATGTTGGCGGACGAAGTCTGCTCGACGGAAAAGATGGTCACCTATTGTCGCAATACTTCGGCCGAGGCGATCATCATCGCCACCGAAGCCGGAATGTTGCACCGCCTGGAGAAGGAGTGCCCGGACAAGAAGTTCATCCCGGCTCCCACTGACAAGTGCGCGTGCAACGAGTGCCACTTCATGAAGATGAATACCTTGGAGAAACTCCGCAACTGCATGGCGAACCTCGCCCCCCAGGTCGAACTGGATCCGGAACTGATCATCCGCGCGCAGCTCCCGATTCAGCGGATGCTGGAGATTTCTGCGGCCCCCTAGTCTACGGCATAATAGGGATTTTCAATTCCCGGTGAAAACCGCACTCTTTTTCCGTAGCGGACATCACCATGGATTTCACCCTCAACTGTGCCCTTTGTGAATCAGCCCTCAGCGTAGCCGCCGAGCATGCTGGGGGTGAGGTTCAGTGCCCGCACTGCGGAAAAATCAACCTCGTCGCCCCACTGGACGATCTGGTGATCGAGGACGCAACGGCGGATACCGGAAAGGCTTCTGGTCCGTTGACCGCAGTTCTCCCCGCCCCCCCGCCCAAGGATCCGTTGGCTCCCTCCACCACCGTGGTTGATGTGCCCACGAAACCGCCGCCCACTCCGGTCCAGCCGCGCGGAACCCCGCCCGCCCAACCCAAACGCGTCAAACCTCGCCCGCCCATTCCCTTGGGCACCAGCGAGGAGGATGTCGAAATCGCCCAGAAACTGTGTGATTCTTACCACCGCATCACCGCCGAGGTTTCCAAGCTGATCGTGGGTCAGGACGAAGTGATGGAGCAATTGCTCATCGCGATCTTTGCGCGCAGCCATTGCCTGCTCGAAGGCGTTCCCGGGCTCGCGAAGACCTTCATGGTGAAGAGCCTGTCCGAGGCTTTGGCGCTCTCTTTTCGCCGGGTGCAATTCACTCCTGATCTGATGCCGGCCGACATCACCGGGACGGATGTGATTCAGGAGGATCCGGTGACGGGTCAACGCAATTTGTCTTTCCTCAAAGGCCCGCTGTTCGCGCAGATGATTCTCGCAGACGAGATCAACCGCTCGCCGCCAAAAACCCAGGCCGCCTTGCTGGAGGCCATGCAGGAACATTCAATCACGGTCGGCGGCCGCACCTATCAGCTGGAAGAACCGTTCTTCGTGCTGGCCACCCAGAATCCGGTGGAGCAGGAAGGCACCTATCCGCTTCCGGAAGCGCAGAAGGATCGCTTCATGTTTCACGTGCGGGTCGATTATCCGTCGCGAGAGGAAGAGCGGGAAATCATCCGACGAACCACCAGCGCCTTCTCCGCGGAGATCGTCCCGGTGATCACGGGGGAGGATCTGATCGCCGCCCAAAGAATGATCCGCAAAGTACCGGTGCCGGATCATGTGACCGATTTTGTGCTCGATCTGGTACGCCGTTCGCGCCCGGACGATGCGGAAGCCAGCGAGATCGCCCGGGACTGGATCGCCTGGGGTCCGGGGCCGCGAGCCTGTCAGCAGCTGATTCTCGGGGGCAAGGTTCGCGCGGTGTTGCGGGGCCGCTATCATGTCGCGATTGACGACGTGGAAGCCCTCGCCAAACCAGTCCTGCGCCATCGCGTGCTGCCGACGTTCAACGCGGAGGCAGAAGGCATCAAGGTGGATGAGATCATCGACAAGATTCTTGCTGAGACGCCACGCGGAAGTGCCACGAGCATCCTTTAGCCAAGCCTGCCCCCACTCCTGATTCTCGGGGTGAACAACCATGTCCAACGTAGCTGACTTCCTCACGCCCGATGATCTGAAGAAGGTTTCCAACCTTCAGATGGTGGCTCGGCTGGTGGTGGAAGGGTTCATCTCGGGCATGCACAAATCACCACACAAGGGGCTGAGCGTGGAATTTGCCCAGCATCGTCCGTATGTGGCGGGGGACGAGATTCGCCGGCTTGATTGGAAGGTGTATGGCAAAACCGACCGTTTCTACATCCGCGAATATGAGGAGGAGACGAACCTTCGCGCGACCCTCCTGCTCGATCTCAGTGGATCGATGAACTACGGCAAGCAGTTCACCAAGGCCCAGTATGCCGTGCATCTCGCGGCGTCACTCGCCTACCTGATGATGCAACAACGCGACGCCGTCGGGATGGGAACCTTTGACACCGACCTGCGCCGTTTCATTCCTCCCCGATCTAGTGTCGCGCATCTGAAAGTTATTCTGGATGAACTCCACAATTCGGTGGTGGGTGGAGAAACGGATCTGGGCGCAGTCTTCCGCAAAATTGTTCCCCGCGTGCAACGCCGCGGACTGTTGATCATCATCTCCGACTGCTATGGAGAACTGACTGATCTGCTCAAGGCCCTGGCGAATTTCCGCCAGGCAAGGCACGAGATCATCATCTTCCAGGTGATGGATCGGGATGAAGTCGAGTTTCCGTTCACCGAGTGGGCTCAGTTTGAATCGATGGAAGTGGCCGGCGATTTACAGCTGATCGACCCCGTGGCCTTTCGCAACGCGTATCTTCAGAAGCGTGAACAATTCCAGTCAGAACTGACCCAGGGCTGCCACCGTCACCGCATTGAACTGGTGCCCATGATCACCGATCAGCCTTACGCGGCGGCCTTGGCCCGGTTCCTCACCAAACGGCAGTCCGCGGCCTGAGCAACTCTTGCGGTCGACCGTCCGCAGATCAAAATTCCCTTACGATCCATTGCTGAAAGAACGGATCGTAAAATTTGTAGTCGAGGTCTGAATTGTAGACGAGTTCCAACTCCACCAGTCGGGTGAGGGCGCGCTTGACCGAAGAGGGCAGACCGATTCCCGACTCCGCCAGAAACGCCTTGGATTGTGGATGTTTACCACCTATCCGGGCCAGCCCCCGCAGACAGTTCTGTTGCTGTCCCGTGAGCAGCTTCACCAAGCCTTCGTAGCCTTTTCGCTCCGCCGCGAAGATGTGTTTCATCGCCACGTGGATCGCGGTTGGCTCGATCTTTTCGCGAGGAACCGTGGTTTCCCAAACCGAAGCACAGAATTGTTGAACATCACTTGGGTTCTCCTGGGCCACGTGAAAGATCTCCTCGAAGGCCTCGGGTGAAAGGACCCGTTTTCCGGTCTGGAAGCGGCGCCCAAGAAAGGTCTGGAACGTCTTACGATCAAGCGGGCCCACATCCACCACGCGCAGTGATTTATAGAACGGCTGGGAGGGATCGCGAAAGATCCGTTCCATTTCATGTCGGATGCTGCCGGCAAACAGATAGCCGATCTTGGACTGCCGCTGGATTCGCGCCCGGATCTCGCCCAACAGGGCATCAGCACCCGGCACATCACGAATATCCTGAAACTCATCCAGAGCCACGGCGATCCGACGCTTGGCGGCGAGATCCTCGATCAGATCGAACACACCGTGAAGCCCCTGCGGCGGCAGCTTCGTCCCGGGAGTGATCGAGATGGAGGGCTGACCGGTCACCGGATCAAAATCGATCTTGGGTCGAAGATAAGCGAGGGACTTGCCAATCTGCTCAAGCCACCCACCTTTGGACTCCATGGAAGTAATTCCGCGCAACATCCGATTCGCCACATCCTCGACGCTCTTGACTGCCCAGAACTGGGCGTAAATCAGCCGCAGCCCACGGATCCGCCGCACCGACTCATGAATCAACGATGTCTTACCCGTTCGCCGTTCACCGATGAGCACCGCGTTGTGCCCCCCCTCAAGATACCCGCGCAGCCGGGTCACCAGTTTGGTCCGCGTGCAGAAATCAGTCTGGGTCACGATTTCGCCATAACGGAAGGGATTAGGTACCATAACGCAGATCATAATCACACACATGTGCGTCATACACAACTGCGTAGTTTTTGTTCATCGGATCAGGGGATGGCCACCGGCGCAAAGACTCCCAGCTTCCAGCCGCCTCCTCATTCACACCAAACCCTTGACCCCGCAACTTCGATCAGTGGATTCTGAGCAGGCGTATGGCAATGAAGTCTGACATCATCAAGCGACTTGGCGCAGCAGTGGCCGGGGAAGATCTGCTGACCAGTCGGGAGGATCTGATCCCCTACTCGTTCGACGGTACCGCCGCGCTGAAACAACTGCCCGGATGTGTGATTTTCGCCCGGAACCGCGATGACGTGGCGGCCGTGCTCAAGATCGCGAACGAAACCGGTACCGCTTTGGTTACCCGCGGCTCCGGAACCGGCCTCAGCGGCGGCAGCCTCCCCACCCGCGACTGCATCGTTTTGTGCACCGCGCGCATGGACAACATTCTGGAAATCGATGCGGCCAACCTCACGATGACCGTCGAGCCGGGCGTCACGACGCTGAAAATCGCGGAAGCTGCGACCAAAGCCGGCCTGTTCTATCCGCCCGATCCGGGCTCGATGAAAATTTCGACCATCGGCGGCAATGTCGCCGAGAACTCGGGCGGCCTGCGCGGATTGAAGTACGGCATCACCCGGAACTACGTGATGGGGCTCGAAGTGGTGCTCCCCACGGGTGAGATTCTGAACACCGGCAACAAGTGCGTGAAAGACGTCGCCGGATTTTCGATCAAGGATCTCTTCATCGGCAGCGAAGGAACGCTCGGTGTCATCACCCAGATCCTGCTGAAGCTGATCCCGCAACCCGCTGCCAAGAAAACGATGGTCGCCACCTACTCGGTGATGGACAAGGCCGCGCAGACGGTTTCCGACATCATCGCCGCGAAGATCATCCCCTGCACCCTGGAGTTTCTGGATCGGACCACGATTCACTGCGTGGAAGATTTTGCGAAGGTGGGTTTGCCCTTGGACTGCGAGGCATTGCTCCTGATGGAAACCGACGGTCATCCCGCCGCGGTTGACGAAGAGGCGGCCAAGATGGTGAAGCTCGCCAAGCAGAACGGGGCGAAGGAAGTCCGTGTGGCCAAGAACGAAAAAGAGGCCAACAAACTGGCCAGTGCCCGCAGAAGCGCGTTTTCCGCACTGGCGCGTCTGGCTCCCACCATCATTCTGGAAGACGCGACCGTGCCTCGCAGTGAACTTGCCGGAATGGTTCGATTCATCAACGAAGTCGCCGCGAAATACAAACTGAAAATCGGCACCTTCGGCCACATGGGCGATGGCAACCTTCATCCCACGTTTCTGACGGACGAGCGCAACACCGATGAGATGCATCGGGTGCATGAGGCGTTCACCGAAATATTTGATGAAGCCATCCGCGTCGGCGGCACGATCACCGGAGAACATGGGATTGGCGTGGCGAAGAAGGAATTCCTACCCAAGTTTGCCGGCGACGCCGCCATGGGCGTGATGCGGGCCTTCCGTCAGGCCGTTGACCCCAAGGGCATTCTGAACCCCGGCAAAATGTTCGACTGATCCTAACGGACCACTCCATGTCACATCGCGGCTCAAAATCGGATCAACAGTTCATCTTCCTCGTCCGGACCGGAGCGACTGTTTGCCTGGGGCTGATGTTCGGTTTCATCGCCTCGATCCGGCAGGTAAATCCCCGGGTCGACTTCGGATTCGGTTGGGACGTCATCGCGGCCGGCCTGGTCGGAGGATTCGTGGTGTGGTGGTTCATCGGGAAGATATTTTCCGCCGCCGAAGCAGCCGATGCCGGTGAACAGGGGAAGCGGCGCGGCCCCGCGTATTGGACGATCTTCTTCACCCTCATTGCCGGTGGAATCACGATCGCCGGATTTGGTCTCGCCATGCGAGGCGCGGAAGAATCCAAAATCAGCGATGTGGCCTGGGGCAGCATCATGGCTTTCTGGGTCCTGTCCTTTGGCGGCTACATCGTCTGGCACATCATCCAATTCCTCGAAGAGGATTCAGCCAGAGGCGAGGCGAAATCCCGCGAAGAAGCCGAACAGAGATCCAAGAAAAAGGAAGACTGATCGCCAGCGATGTGGGTCCGATCGGGCGCCAGAAGCGCTTCCCCTTCAAACGTCACACACCTGCGCGGCGTGTCGCAAAGCGGCAACCTTGTCATCCCAAGTCGGGATGAATTCCTGCGCCACGAAGTCTTGGTAACCGGTCTTCACAATCTCCTCCATGATCGGCGGGTAATTGATCTCCTGCGTGTTGTCGAGTTCGGCCCGGCCCGGGTTTCCAGCCGTGTGGTAGTGCCCGATGTAGTCCTTGTATTGGCGGATACGCCTGATCACATCCCCGTTCATGATCTGCACATGATACACGTCGAAGAGCAGTTTCATATTCTCCGAGCCCACCTGATCAATCAGCTTCACACAAAAATCAACGTCATCACCGAAGTAACCCGGATGGCCCTTCATCGGATGGGAATCATCGCGCGAATTCAGATGCTCCAACACCAGATTGATCTTCTTCTTCTCGGCATAACCGATGACCTTCTTCCACGCCTCCACGCAGTTCTTGGCGCCTTCCTCATCCGAGATGCCGGGTTCGCGCATGCCGGTGAAAGTGATGACACTCTTGGTGCCGATCTCTGCGGCGAGGTCGATACCCTCTTTGAGCTTTTCAACGACCATCGCATGGTTCTTCTTGTTGAACGGCCCCGTCTTGAATCCGTGCCCCCCACTGACCAACGAAATCTTCAGACCCAGGTCGCGCACCGCCGGATAGTCCTTGGCGTTGATCCCTTCGATCGCCTCGATGCCAATGTCACGACAGGCCTTGCCCAACTCCACCGCTGTCATCGGTTTGAAACACCAGCCCATCACGGACTGACGGATCCGGCCGTTTTTCACCTTCCACTTGGAATCCACCTCCACCGTCGGCTGCTTTGCCTGGGCGTTGGGAGCCACCGCGGCACCGGCGGCGAACAGGGTGCTGAACTTGATGAGATTGCGACGGGAAAGGGAAGAGGAGTGACTCATAATGTGTTTGGGATGCTGCCGACATTGAAGACGCGCCCGCCCCAGTCTGCAAGAACGAAGAACTTTTCGCCTGAAGCCCCCGAAAACTCGCGGCGACTCCAGAACGCAATGGGGGAGCTTACCACTCCACTCCCTCACCCCGAACACGGCACCGCTTCTTGCTTCCGTCAGGAACCCAAATGGACTAATTCTTCCCGTCATGAACCGCATACATTCCGTCCTCCTCGCACTCACCTTTCTGGCAGTGATCTCAGTACGCGCTGCGGACGACCGCCTTGTGCTCGTCAGCGCATCCTACGGCAAGAACGTCGTCGCCATCTGCGATGCCAAAGGCGATGTGATCTGGAAGCACGATACGCCCGGACCTCAGAAGGGACATGCCGGGCATCACGACGTTCACCTGTTGAAGAACGGCAACATTCTCTTTCACGATTCTTGGACGAAGACCAAGGAGATCACCCTCGGCGGAAAGGTCGTCTGGGAATACGACAGCGCCACGCAAAATGGCAACCAGGGCAAGCGCGTCGATGTCCATGCCTTTGCCCGATTGGACAATGGCGACACTGTGATCGTTGAGAGCAAAGTCGGGCGAATCATCCATGTGAATCGCAAGGGCAAGATTACCAAAGAAGTTCCGCTCGGCAAAGACGGCCGCGAGAAGACCCGGCTCATGCGCGTTCTCGACAACGGAAACTATCTCGCCTGCGCCGAACGTCCGGGGGTCGTCACCGAGTACGACGGCAAAGGGAACATCGTCTGGGAGTATCTGATCGACACCCGCGTCTACGGTGCCATCCGTCTGAAGAACGGCAACACCCTGATCGGCTCTGGAAGCGGCAACAGCGTGGTCGAAGTGACGCCTGACAAGAAGGTCGTCTGGGACATCACCAAAAAAGTTCCCGGCTCCGATATCACCCTCGCCTGGATGACCACCCTGCAAGAACTTCCCAATGGCAATCGCATCGTTGGAAACTGCCATGCCGGAGACCAGAATCCGCAGATCTTCGAAATCACGAAGGACAAGAAAGTCGTCTGGGAATTCGACGAATGGGACCTCGTCGGCAACGGCCTCGCCTGCTGGCAGATCCTCGACGCCAAGCAGTCAGCCATGGTCCGCAAGAAGCTCGCGAAGCTGAAGTGATCAACCGTGGGCGCGATAGCGTCTTGGACAGCCGCAGTCCAAGACGCTGACGCGTAGAAGATCACCCCGCCTGATTCTCCTCGTTTCCCATCTAACATGAAAACTTTCCATCGATTCCACCTGTCCCATTTGTGCCTATTGGCCCTCCTCTTCACGATCGGGACGAACTCACCCGCCGCCGCGCCGTTACCCTTCAATCCACAGGACGGGGAGACGATCGTTTTTCTCGGAGACTCCATTACGCACCAAAGTCTCTATCCGCAGTATCTGGAGAATTTTTTCATTACCCGTTATCCGGAACGACGCATCCGGTTTCGCAATGCGGGCGTCGGCGGGGATGCCGCCGCGGATGCCTTGGCCCGCTTTGAAGATGATGTCGCGGCGCACCAGCCGGACTATGTGACCCTGCACCTTGGTATGAACGATGGACGGTACGCGGAATTCGATACCAACAACCTCGCGGTCTATCAGCAGGGAATGAGGAAGCTGTTGGATCGCATCGAGGCGATCGGTGCAAAACCGATTCTGCTCTCGCCAACAATGTTCGATCACATGGTTGCCAAGCTTCGGGCGGACGACGAAGATTGGCGTTTCCGCGGCAAGGATTTCTCCCCGAACTACAATGCGCTCATGGCCTACTTCGGTGCCTGGGGGCTGGATGCGGCTTCGCGACGGCAGGCTCCCTTCGTCAACCTCTGGGGCCCGCTGAATCGTCACACCGTCACCCAGCGTCGGAGCAATCCGGAGTTCACGATCATCTGGGATGCCATTCATCCGAACCCGGCCGGGCAGCTGATCATGGCGAGCGAGATTCTCACGCAATTGGGGGTCGAACGAAAAGCAGCCAACGGCATTGTCATCACCAAACGCGGAAAGCGCTGGGTGGGATCAAAGGGCGTGACGGATCTCACCGTCAGCGAGAATGGAGATGAGGTCCGCTTCTCACACAAGGCAACCTCCCTTCCGTGGGTGATTCCGGTAAAACATTCAGAACTGGCACTGAAATGGCGACTCCCCTCCGATGGGCGCACCGGTTACCAGCTCGCCGTCGCCGGGCACAAACTGAGTGCCGATCGACTGAAGATCGCCGGCCTGGCCGCCGGTACCTACGAACTGGCCATTGCCGGAACGGTTATCGGCCAATGGAAGCACGTCGCCTTGGGAACCAAGATTGAAATTCAGGAGAACGAAAAGACGCCGCAATATCAGCAGGCCCTGAAGGTCGCGCACCTCAACCGCAAACGAACTGATGACTTCGTCCGCCCATCCCGTGATCTCGCCGGTCGAATCAAGGGCATTCGCCGCCGCGCCGCCGCTGGTTCCGCCAAGGACGTAGCCCGGTTACCCGAGCTCCTGAAATCAGTTTCTGAACTGAACCAGAAGGCAGACGTGATGCTCGAAGAGATCTACCGCGTCGCTCAACCGGTCGAACGAGAATGGGTCGTGCGCCGGGTGTCTGAGTAGGCTTCCTTGGTCGTTCGATTCCGCGTGCACCGCAGCACAAGGCTCATGCCCGACCACGTCCCCGGTTGAGCAAAGCGTATTTGTCCATCTCCTGCTGCCTGAATCCCCACTCCCCAAAAGGCTGCCTGGATCCCGCTCAATCGCCATTGTCCATCATCTCATCAGGTTCGAATCCGAAAGCTTCGGGTTCGCCGGGTGGATCGAAGTTCTTGCCTTTCCTGTATTCGATCCGATGTTTTTCGACTTCAGCCAGTGTGGCGGGTTTCATCCACACGAGGTCTGGCGCGGCCAGTTTGTACTCAGGTCCGGACGGCGGAGTACAAGCGTTGTCGATGCCGTCATTACCTGTCGACCAACGGTTGTAGCTCTCCGGATTGAGACGTTGGTAACGGATCGGTTGACCGTCGTACCAGTCCAAGGGAAGTTCGATGAGATACTCGGGTATGAGATTCTCCAGAGTCGCCGGATACGTTCCGATGTGGAGTCGAAAACGCTCAACTGCGATGGCAGCAATAACCAGTGATCGCTTGCACTCAGCCTCGATCGCAGCCGCAACAAAACCCGATGAAAACCAATACCTCCATGAAACAAGCAAATGTTCTGGGGCGGATATGTCGAGCGATACGGGTACCGGATGGAAGGAGCGGCGTGCCACCATCATCCGTTCAACCCATCGCCCATGGGCAGGAGTGAGTCAACGCCTGAAAACTCCCCAGATCGAGTGTTCGGCGAAACAACTTGGAAGGATGTGACTATTCGTTGAGAGCGCTTGCATCCAAGTTCTTGCGCGCCAGAAACTCACCCAGAGCGGTCGGATCCTTTGCGATCGAGAGCGGCACCGGGTGGGACATCTGTTCGATACTGCCTTCGTCGTTAAGAATGAAGACGCGGCCTTTTCGCAGATCGTATTTGGCACCGTTTAGCGTCAGTTCATCCGGATAGAGTTTGGTGCGGCGATAGCCGAAGGAGCGTCCGTTCTTTAGTCGCACCGACCCTTCGTCCACCCAGTTACGGGTGGCGGTATTATGATTACCCGATGATGAGGTGCCGAAACGTCCGGCGTAATACAGGACGTGATGCAGATCCACGTTGTCGTGCGTGACAAGCACAGAATGATCGTTGCGGCCAATATGTCCACCAGTTGGAAAATCGCTGCGAGCATCTGCGTGCGGCTGAACCGGGCCGGCGGAATAATGTCCCGTGTAGGTTTCACCACCTGCCCCTGTCACCTGAAACAACTCGCCCGCTGTCCTTCCGTCTGCTCGGACTTCGAGGCGCGCCATCGGGCGCAGAGCCTCCCACGCTTGCCTGGCCAGAGAATCGTTCGGCAGGACAAATGCAACCCGCCAGGTGTGGTTGCCGTCGGTCAACACCCTTACGGAAGCGGCCGAGCGATCCAAGCTTGGTTCGATCAAATCGGTATGCTGTTCGAGGCCGAATGACAAATGTGAATCATGAACATCCATTTGTGCGTCCACCGCAATTGCGCCGTTCGACGAAGTCGGCGTGTTCAGAGCCACTGAAGAAATCTGAGCGGTCCCGACCCACGGCTTGCCCAGCCCATCGAGATACACCTTCATTTCAACCGGGCCATCTATGACCAGAGCGTGCAAATCCACGACCACGACTCTCCCCACTTGGACTCTCCCCATTTGTAAGGGAGTGTGAAATGGACCCCCCGGAGGCCCCGGTTGGAAATTGCTCACACCCAAGAAGGCAACGAGCCCCACCAATAGCGGTGCCCCAAGGATGGCAAACATCATCAGGCCACCGGTGCGATTTTTGGACGGAGTGGATGCAGACGGTTTGGCGCGGCGGTGTCTCAAGAGCCGCCAAATGAAAATACCCAGACCCACCGCGGAGATCCCCAAGGCCGGAAACAGAGACTGCAAACCCGGCAGCGCAAACCCGGTCGACACCGGTTCCCCAGGGAGCCCACTGTGCCTCTGGCCGAAGAAAAATACCATGGGCAGCAAGGCCATGATAAATATGCCGAGGTAGAGCAGTATCATGCCCGGATTCGTTCCCGGCAGATTGAGACGGTCCGGCGGCGTGCAGGTTGGTTCCCGGCCCGAAGCGGCCGTGGCCGCATCTCCGATCAACCGAAACCACTCGTTCACCCCGGCGTTGTAGGTGGCGGGAAAACCAAGCCATCCGGCCTGGGGTGAAAGGAGGGCGTGTTTGCTCTGACCGCCGTCCTCATAGGTGACACAGAGCAGATCCAGTCCCACCGGATTCACACCGCGGGGAAAGTTGCCGATACTCAGATCCCGGATGGCGGCCAACGGAATGGCGGTGTTCACCCCACCCTGTGAGTGGGTCAGTTGCTGTTCATCCAGAATCAATTGCCCGCGCGTTTTCACGCAGAAGAATTGCCCCAT
>JBLFYM010000146.1:0-14450 GCA_047608975.1 Limisphaerales bacterium
GAATACCGCCACCTGCGAGCACGATGCTCTGGCACGCCGTCCAATGATCGCGGCCGGCGCCGGCAACGCCACCGGATCGGCGATCCCCAATTTTGGGACGGCGGCCCATCTCGCTGCTGACCATGACCAGGGTGTCGTCGAGCATCCGGCGATCGGCCAGATCTTCGATGAGTGCGGAATACGCGCGGTCAAATTCTGGCAGCAGGTTTTCCTTCAGGCATTCGAAATTGTTCCCGTGGGTATCCCAGCCACCCGCGCTGCGGCACTTGGCTTTGATCAGAGTGTTTTCCTTCCAGAACACGGTGATGAAGGGAACGCCCGCCTCGGCGAGTCGGCGGGCCATAAGCAGGCTCGTTCCGTTGAGGGTCTTGCCATAGCGCTCGCGAATCTTCGCGGGTTCTTTCTCCAAATCGAATGCGGAAGCGGAGGCGGTGGAGGAAAGCAGGCGAAAGGCCTTTTCCTGCTGTCGGGTGTAGTTTCCGATCTGTGCCTCGTGATCAAATTCACGTCGCGCTTCGTTCACAGCTCCCAGAAGTTCCTGACGGCTGTCGAGCCGGGCCTGTCCGATGCCGGCGTCCAATGACAGGGAAGGGGCACTGAACTTCATCGGTTGAAGTTCGTTTCCGGTGAGATAGAAGGGATCGTGATCCAGCCCAAGCCGACCGGCAAATTGGCCGGGGCGGGTAAATGGCGGACGGCTGGGTTTGTGCGGAAGCGTGATGATCTGCGGCAGTTTGGGGTGAGCCGGCCGGCGGGCGCCGATGACGGATCCCATGAAGGGCCAGTCGTCCGGATACGGTCGTCGATTGTTTCCCTGGGTGCGAAACGTCAGATCTGGCGGGTGGCCGGTCAGATTGTAGTAGTAACCGGCATGATGATCTCCGGTGGCCCGTCCGTGGTCGCTGACGGGGCGCACGATGGAGAAGTGCTTGGCGACCTTCGCTGTGAGCGGGAGATGTTCGCAGATGCGGATATCCGGCGCGGATGTTTTGATCGGATTGAACGGGCCTCGGTATTCGCTGGGCGCATCCGGCTTCATGTCGAAGGTGTCGATGTGCGAAGCGCCCCCACAGAGGAAGAACAGAATCGTCGTCTTGGCGGGTTTCGATCGCGCAGCGGGGGGAATCGTGTTCCCAAATGCGGAGGGACCGAAGCGGAAGCCAGCGGTGCCGACGGTTGAGGCAACCAGAAAGGACCGGCGATTCATTGGCGTGGATGGCATGTCGTGTATTTGAGACGTCTCAGCAGTGATTTCAAAATGTCAGGCAGAACTTCGGCTTTCGCAATCCTCAAGCTGACGAGAATTTAGGCGCGCATCAGTTCTGGAAACAGAACAGGTGCTTCTCGCCACGGATCAACAGACGCCCATCGACGGGCACGGGCGAGGCGATGATGCGTTCGCCAAGATTGTTTTCGCTCAGGAGTTTGAAGCCCTTGTCGATCTGGGCGACGAAGACAACGCCGTCCTCGCGGTTCGCATACAGACGACCGTTGGCGATGGTGGGTGAGGCGTAATACTTGGCGCGATGCTTTGGAAACCGACCTTCCCAGACGGTTTTGCCGTTGGTGGGATCGACGCATTCCACCTCGCCCTTGTCACGCACCAGATAGGCTTTGCCGTGGTAAGCGGCGGGGCTGGGAACGAACGTTCCGGTGTCTTCGCGCAACCACGTGCGGTGGGTCGCGGTGACGTCTCCGGAACCGCCGAGTTTCACCCCATGCAGCCGGCTGCCGCGGCCGTAAGGAACAACCACCTGATTGCCGATGATCACCGGCGAGGAGACTGCCACCCAATTGCGCTTGGCGGTCGGATTGAAATCACCACAGGACCAGAGCAACTTTCCGTCCGTGTCGGCATGGGCGGTGAGGTGTTCCGCTCCCCAGACCAGAATCGCGGTCTTGCCCCGGTGTTGGATGACGATTGGTGTGGCGTAGCTGTGGTCCGCTTCGACCGGAGTTTTATAGTTTCGCGCCACCTTCCAATTGAGATCGCCACTCTCTTTTGAAAACGCCGCCACGAAGGACTCGCCCTTGTGCATCACGGCCGCAATGACGTTCTTCTCGGTGGTCACGGGAGATGTGCCCAGATCCCAATACAAGGTGTCTTTGCCCCAACGCTTCTGCAGATTGGTATTCCAGCGAAGTTTGCCGGAATGGTCGAGGGCGGCGAGCGTGCCACTCTTGAAGTAGACATAGATTCCCGTCTTGTCGGCGATGGCGGAGGGGTTGCTTCCCGATCCGTTCCGGTGACGACCGGCGCGTTCTGCTCCGATCTCGGTCCGCCAGAGTTCTTTGCCCTGCCAATCAAATGCCATCACCGCATCGCGTCCGTCGATGGGCGAAGTCAGAATGATGGTGTCATTCCAGATGATTGGAGTGGAACAACCTTTCGCGGGCAGGGGGATCTTCCACTTGAGTTTTGATTTGTCCGAAAGGTCGGCCGGGTAGGTTCCTTGGGTGGTGCTGCCAGAATTGTCGGGGCCTCGCCAGCTCGGCCAGTTGGCGCTCAAATCGCAAGGAGGCAGGCAGGCGAAGAGAAAAGTGACAATCAGCAGCTTCATGTGTTCTGCGTTATCAACGCAAGGGTGAGGAAAATCAAGCCGGACTCGGGATGCGATGCGATGCGATGCCTCTTACCGCAACTGCCTGCAGTTCCGTCGTTCGGTTGATTTGCGTTGGACCGTCGGGATGGGCGGAGATACGGTCCAATCCGATTTATGGCTAAAAATGCGGTAGTGACTGGTGCGGGCAGCGGCGTGGGACAGGCGACGGCGGTAATGCTCGCTGAGCAGGGCTGGAACGTGGCGATTCTTGGACGTCGACTCGAAACGCTGGAGGAGACCATCCAAAAGGCGGGGGCAAATTCCGGGCAACTCAGTGCGTTTCCCTGTGATGTCGGCGATCGAAAGAGGGTGGCGGAAACCGCCAAAGCGATCGGTGAAAAATTGGGCGAGATCGAGGTGCTGGTGAATTCTGCTGGGACAAATTGCAAGGAACGCTATTTGCCGGATATCTCTGATGAGGATTACCACGCCACCCTGGACGCCAACATGAATGGGGCGTTTTACCTCGTGCAGGAGTTCCTGCCGGGAATGCGGGAGCGGAAGTTGGGCACCGTGGTGAATGTCTCCTCAGATTCCGCGTATGAGCCGAATCTCAAGGCGGGCGTGGCCTATATCATGTCCAAGATGGGCATCGTGGGCCTGTCCCGATCGATCAACTGCGAAGAGGGACCCAACAATGTGCGTTCCTGTGTGATCTACCCCGGTGAGATCGACACGCCGCTCCTGGCAAAACGCCCGGTGATTCCGGATGAGGCACGCCGACGGTTCATGCTGACTTCGGAAGATGTGGCCGCTACCGTTTTGCACGTGATCAACCTGCCGCAGCGGGCGGTGCTTGAAACAATTGTGATGCGTCCCACGATACGGGGGTGAGGCTCTCGCAATCGCGGTGTTTGCCATTGATTCACGGGCAGATCAGTGAAATTGAGCGATCTGGAGGGATTTTCAAAATTAACCCCTGACATCGCCGGGCAGATCCTTTTCAATCTGCCGGATTTTTTATGCCGAAACGGACAGACATTCACTCAGTACTTATCATTGGCGCCGGACCGATCATTATCGGGCAGGCGTGCGAGTTTGACTATTCCGGCACGCAGGCGTGCAAATCGCTGCGGGAAGAGGATTTTCGGGTCGTGTTGGTGAACTCCAACCCGGCAACGATCATGACTGATCCGGAATTCGCGGATCGCACGTATATCGAGCCAATCACACCGGAGACGGTGGAAAAGATCATTGTACGCGAGCTCGAGGAAATGAAACGCCTGGGTGCGGAAGGAAAGCTCGTATTGCTGCCGACCCTCGGCGGACAGACCGCCCTCAATACGGCGATGGCCCTGCATGATTCCGGCACGCTGGAGAGGCTCGGCATCGAGATGATCGGAGCCGACGCTGAGGCGATTGAGAAAGGCGAGGATCGCCAGATCTTCAAGGATCTCATGATCGAGATCGGCTTGGATGTGCCCTTGAGTGGCACCGCGCACACGATGGAGGAATCCTGGGTTGTGGCGGATCAAGTTGGTACCTATCCGCTGATTATTCGTCCCGCCTATACGCTGGGCGGAACGGGTGGTGGAATCGCCTACAACAAGGATGAGTTTGAGGAACTCGCCAAGCGGGGAATCGACCTTTCCCCCGTGAACGAGATCTTGATTGAGGAATCCCTCCTCGGGTGGAAGGAATACGAGATGGAAGTCATGCGCGACTGCAAGGACAACTGCGTCGTCATCTGTTCCATTGAGAATTTTGACCCGATGGGGGTGCACACCGGCGATTCCATCACGGTCGCCCCGGCTCAAACCCTGACTGACAAGGAATATCAGATCATGCGGGACGCGAGTTTCTTGGTGATCCGTGCGGTCGGTGTGGAGACCGGCGGTTCGAATATCCAGTTTTCGGTCAATCCCAAGACCGGTCGACTGATTGTCATCGAAATGAACCCCCGCGTCAGTCGCAGTTCCGCCCTGGCGTCCAAGGCGACGGGTTTTCCGATTGCCAAGATCGCGGCGAAACTGGCGGTGGGTTACACGCTCGACGAGATTCCCAACGACATCACCCGCGAAACGCCGGCCAGCTTCGAGCCTACCATCGATTACGTGGTGACCAAGATTCCACGCTTCGCGTTTGAGAAATTTCAGCAGGCGGATCCGACGCTGAACACGATGATGAAATCGGTCGGTGAAGCGATGGCGATCGGCAGAACGTTCAAGGAATCGTTACAGAAGGCGCTTCGTTCCCTGGAGATTGGTCGCTCTGGTCTCGGTGGCGATGGCAAGCCGTGGCGGATTGGAACCGAGGTTTATGGCGATCGTGACATTTTGCCACGGGATGTGATCACCCGTAAGCTGACCGTTCCGAATTTCGAACGAATTTTCTTTGTGCGCCATGCGCTGCGGGCGGGCATGTCGACGGAGGAGATCTTCGAAATGACTGCCATCGATCCTTGGTTCTTGGCGCAATTGAAAGAGATCGTCGATCTCGAGGAAGAACTCGCCGCGTGCGCCGAAGCGTGATCTGGAATCATGGGCAAACGGCTCAAACTGCTGGTTGTCAGTGACATTCACTACGCCGGACCGGAAGAGCAGAAGCGGCGGGGCTACGAGGAACGGACTACCAGCAGTCTCATTCAGCGTCAGCTGCTGCGAGCCTATCGGGATACGATTTGGCTGAGCGATCCCTTGGGGCACAATCACTTCCTGGACTGGTTCTTCGAACGCAGTGGTGATCCAGATATCGTCGTCGCCAATGGCGATTACTCCTGCGATTCGGCGTTCATTGGGCTGGAGGATCACGCCTCGTTCCAGAGTGCTGAAATTTGTCTGAAGAAACTTCACGAACGATTTGGTTCCCGACTCCATGAGGTTTATGGGGATCACGAACTCGGCAAGAAGAGTCTGGTGGGGGGAGTCGGGGGGCTGAGATTCAAGGCGCTGGAGAGATGCCGGGATGAACTCGGACTCAAACCGTTCTGGCAATTTCAGAAGGGTAACTATGTTTTCATGGGCGTCACCTCATCGCTCCTTTCGCTGGAACTGATTCTTCCCGAAGGACTCGCGGAAGATCGCGATGCGTGGCTGAAATCGCGGGAACAGCACATCGCGGAGATTGACTCCGCGTTTCGGAAGCTGAAGCGCGGTCAGCGCGTGATTCTGTTTTGCCACGATCCCACCGCACTGCCTTATCTCGCCCAGATTCCCTCGGTCCGATCCCAGTATGGCCGGATCGAACAGACCATCATCGGGCACCTGCATTCCGAATACACTTTTCGCATGGCGAAGTTTCTTTCGGGAATGCCTGAGATTGGATTCTGTGGTGCGACCGTAAAGCGAATGAGCAGCGCCGTGAAACGCGCGCAGAAGTGGGAGCCGTTCAACGTGATCCTCTGTCCCTCACCCACCGGGATTCAGGCGGCCAAAGATGGCGGGTTTCTCACCGTCGAGTTGGACCCCGATGATCCCCAACCTCTGGATTGGAAGTATCACCACCTTCCTTGGGACCTGCCGAGAATGTCGCGGTGAGCGCGCATGAGGGGGAGTGCCGAGTTACGCCTCCTTCTTGGCCTGGATCTCAGCGAGTTCTTTCGCAAAGAACTCTGGAAAGCCCCCGACCACTACAAAGGCAAACATCGCGAGCTGTAACGTGTGCACGATCACCCGCCAGCCGACATACAGCACCTTTTTCAATTCCGGATCAATGGGTTTCGAAAACGCTGTGTAGATAATTTCCAGTGACATCGCCCCCATGTGAATTGCCCCCACCGCCGCCGCTGCCGCAATCACCAGGACGAGCAGTTTGAGCCCGGTCAGGGTCCAGCGAAGCCACCATTTGATCAGTTTACCCATGCTTGATTCGTCCGTTCAGTCTGTCGCTCGGCAAGAGATAATCGTTAGCCAGGGGAATGTCCAACGGAACAGTCACTTCGCGCGCGAAACTGTTCATGGACTGGCCGGCTCAATCGGCTTTGCCAGAAATATCCGGGTTGCTGCGAGCGATTGGCGAGTGAGGGTATGCCATGCGGACGAAGCGGAGCTTCGAGGATATGCGTTCCCAGGCAGAGCTTGGGAACGAGAAGCATTCGCCGTGGGTGAGTCGAACTCAACCAGAGCATGGGCGCGTTCCCGCACTATCCGTGTAATCTGCGGTCAATACGCCACGAAGAATCCGCGGGAAGATTTCGGATTCCCGTGGAACTCCAATTGGTGTTCACTCCCTCGAATCCATCACTGATATTCCATGCGAAATCTACTTCCTCTTTTCAGTCTTGCCGTCGCCCTGAACGTTCACGCCGCAGAACCCCTGAACGTCTGGCCGGATCTGGCTCCGGGCGAAACGTCACGGGAGACCGGGGAGATCCAGCCGTATCGGGAAAGTGATGTTCCCCGGGTGACGCGGGTCAGCAATATCCGACGGCCGACGTTTACCGTTCATTTGGCGGAGAAGCCAAGCGGTGCCGGGGTTGTCATTCTGCCGGGGGGCGGATTTGGCAAGGTCGTGCCGGACAAGGAAGGCACGGAGGCCGCCGCTTGGTTGAACCGGCACGGCGTGTCGGCGTTTGTGCTCAGCTACCGAACCAAGGCGGACAAAACTGATCCGGGCTGGCAACGAGCATTGCAGGATGCCCAGCGTCTGATGTCGCTGGTGCGTTCGCGCGCGGAGCACTGGGGGCTGAAGGAGGACCGAATCGGGTTGCTTGGGTTTTCGGCCGGTGGACAGGTCGCTGCCCGTCTGTTGAGCGCGGAGGGAACACGTTCCTATGCCCCATTGGACAAGATTGACAGTGTGTCCAGTCGACCTGACTTCGCCATACTGGTCTATCCGTGGACCATCTATGATCCGCAGACGGATGCTTTGATCGATGGGGTCTCCGTGCCGAAGACCTGTCCGCCGACTTTCCTGGCGCATACCGACGATGATCGTTCCTCCTCACTGGGGGCGGTTTTGTTTTACGCCGGATTGAAGCGGCACGGGATACCGGCGGAACTTCACGTGTATGGGAACGGCGGGCACGGGTATGGTTTGCGCCCGATCAAGGGTTCGGAGATTTCCACCTGGACGGACCATGGAGCGCACTGGATGAAAAGATGGCTGACCTCAACCCGGAATTGAGGCGCAGCAGCCTGGAATTTGTTCGATCGACCGATTCTGCTTACACTTCAACATGACCATGAAAAACCTCACCCGCTTTTTCGCGGCGATTGCCGTTGTAGGACTCTGTCAAAATGCCGCAATGGCTGCGGGAAAACTCAAGGTGTTCATCCTGGCCGGCCAGTCCAACATGGAAGGCCACGCCAAAGTGGAGACCTTCGACCATGTGGGAGATGATCCGGCATCGGCTCCCTTGCTGAAGAAGATGCGGGGTAAGGATGGCAAACCCGTTGTGTGTGACAATGCCTGGATCTCCTACCTCACCGGGCGCGGGGACGACAATGGCGAAGGCTTTGGGAAGCTGACAGCCGGTTACGGATCCCGGTCAAAACCGGCGGAGGATGGCGGTAAGATCGGACCGGAGTTTACGTTCGGAATCCGAATGGACGCAGAATTCAAGGAGCCGGTGTTGATCATCAAAACTGCGTGGGGTGGCAAATCTCTCTATCACGATTTCCGTTCGCCCAGTTCGGGCGTCTATCAGCGGACAGAGACTGACATCGAGAAGAAGCGACTCACCAAGGAGCGTAACGGGCATTACTACCGGCTGATGCTTGCGCATGTGAAGCGCGTTCTCGGAGATATCAAGCGGGTGGTTCCAAGCTACGATGGCAAAGGCTACGAGATCGCCGGTTTCGTCTGGTTCCAAGGCTGGAACGACATGGTGAACCGGAACGTCTATCCGGAGCTGCCCAAAGGCGACAAGGCCAACCGATTTGCCAATTATGGCAAATGGATGGGGGATTTTGTTCGTGACGTTCGCAAAGATTTGGGTGCGCCCGAGATGCCATTTGTAATCGGTGTCATGGGGGTGGGAGGCATGGATGACGATCGGAAAACGGACTTCCGACAGGCGATGGCTTTGCCGGCCGGATTGCCTGAATTCCAGGGTAATGTCGTTGCCGTTCAGACCGGAGAATTCTGGTCGGAAGAACTAGAATTGATTGCCAAGAAGCGGGATCAGATTCGTGGGATGTCGTCCAAGATTCGTAAGAAACACAAGAGTGGACCCAACGCCGACGGCAAGATGACCAAAGAGGCGCAGCGAAGCTATCTAGCTGCCTTCGAGAAGAAGCTGATCAGCCCCAAAGAAGCCGCGCTCTGGAAACGTGGTGCTTCCAATGCTGCTTATCACTATCTCGGTTGCGCCAAGACATTCGCATTGATGGGAGATGCGTTTGCCGAGGCGATTATTGATTTGCACTGAATCGCGACGCGCGGATATCCGTGGCAGCGGGCTTTAGTCCGCATCGATTCGTGGTGTTAACCGGGCGCGAGGCGGGATCTCGTTTCCAGGTGGGGCGATCGTAGGCGCGGCAGCGTCTTGCCCCGGTCGGGAGCCATGACCCGTCCGGCGACATTTTACTTAACCAGCGGTGCTGGCATCCCTCCGGGATGTGGGCTGCTTGACGCATTTCCGGCGGTGTCGCTCGTGCCTCGCTCAACCGCCGGCTAATTGCTGAAAAGCCTGCGGCTTAGGAACAGGAAAGTCACTTACTCCTAAGTGATTGGAATTCCTGCCAGCTTTCCCAAGCAATTCGTTGCAAGTCGGCTTGATCTTTCGAAGAAAATTTGCGGGTGATGGGTTGGCCGTCGCGGTCCTTGGTCTTGTCGTTCCCCAAGAAGCGGATATCGGTGATGGAATCGATGGGGAGTCCTTCGGGGCTCTTGTGAAAAATCGCGGAATAGATCGTGCACGCGCTGAGATAGGCGAGGGTCTTGTTCAGGTGCGCATCGTTGATGAAGCGCAGCGTGAAGTCCGGTCGCTGGGTCTGGCAGCGCTGCGCCACCAGGGAGATCGGTGCAACGTCCGCGCCGATGGCATCCGCAAGCTTGGCTACCGATTTTGCCTTCTTCAAAATCGGTGACTTGTCGGGCATGGATTCGATCGGTTTCGCGTTTTGAGTGCTGGGCGTGGTGACATACAGAATCACCCGCGCTCCTTGTGTCTTGGCGAGTCCGGCATATTTTGGTGCATACTTCATATAACGGGAGTCAGCCCCTTTGAGATCATCGCGATAGGATTGCAGAACGATGATGTCCCATTTGCTGCGCTTGGATTCGTACTCGGCCAGTAGTCTTTTCTGTTTTCCGAGAGCCCCCTTTGCATAGCGATCCTTGGGGTCTTTCGCTGCCTTTTGCAGTGCCGCCACGGTCGCCTCGATCTCCGTTTTCGTGACGGCGTGTTGATTGACGACGTGCTGTGTCCCAAAGCGCCAATGATCCGCCAGGGTGCGCCCGCCGTAGATCACTGAGGAGATATTGAATGTCAGACCCGGGTTTCCCGCCTCAGCAATGGATTTGACGACCTTGGCGAGGTTGTGGCGTGCCGTGTAACTGTTGCCGATGAACAGAACATTCAGAGACTCCTTGGCGGCGGCGGTCTGGACGCCGGCAGAAGTGATTGCTCCAACGGCACCGAGCAGAGTGGCAAGACGGGATAGCGAATTCATGCGCGGAGTTTAAAGCACAGTTGGAATCGGATGAACACTGGGAATCGGCGACGAACGATCGAGTTTGCGAGGAATTGCTTGTCGGAGGACGGGTTGCTTCGGACTATCGCCGAGCGTCCGATAACATGATTCTCCGATCCGCATCATTCTGTTTCCTGGGTTTCACTTCCGCATTGGTTGCGAACACGGTATTCGGTGCGGAGCCGCCAGCGACCAATCGGGTAACGGCTGCCGGGATTGAGTTGTTGGATGAGGTGGTGGTCACCGCGACCCGGGCAGCCTCCACATTGCGCGAGTCGCCAGGAGCATTGACGGTCATTGATTGGGATCAATACCGGAGTTCGGAAGCTACGCTCACGATTGACGAACCGTTGCGGCGCGTGCCGGGCGTCTTTGTGCAGAACAGTTTTAACTTCGCGCAGGACCAAAGAATAGCGATTCGGGGTTTCGGGACTCGCGCTGCCTTCGGGGTGCGGGAGATCAAGGTCTTGGTGGACGGGATTCCCGAGAGTTCTCCGGACGGGCAAACTCAACTGGACAATATTGACTTCACAGTGGCCAGCAGCATTGAGGTTCTGCGTGGCCCCGCCGCTGCGTTGTATGGAAATGCTTCCGGCGGGGTCATCAATGTTCTGACGGACGACGGCACCGGTTCGCCGCCACTGGAGACACGGTTGATCGGAGGTTCCCATGGTCTCCACAAATACGGTTTGAAAACGAGCGGGCAGGGGAGGTCGTTTGACTATCGACTCAACGGTAGTTGGACTTCACTGGCAGGGTACCGTGATCACAGCAGTGTTGAGAATCGGCACGTGGGCGGAAAACTTCGGTATTATCTCAACGATGTCTCCGACGTGACCGTAGTTCTGAACTACGCGGATTCACCCTGGGCGCAGGACGCCGGTGGACTGACCCGGGCGGAGGTGGATCAGGATCGCCGACAGGCCCGCGCTCGCAACGTGGCACTCGCTGCGGGCGAGCAGGTCAACCAAGGCAAACTAGGCTTCGTTTACCGAAACGAATTATCCGGCGGGAATGAAATCGTCTTCACGCAGTATTCACTCTTTCGGGAATTCTCGAACAAGCTCCCGATCTTGCCGGCCGCCGGCGATGGCATTGTGGAATTCGAACGGATCGGATTGGGAGGAGGTATCAAGTATGTGGGGCGGCGTGAATGGGATGACCGGTCGAATCAACTGGTTGCCGGCATCGACGCCGAATTCCAGGAGGATGATCGGCGACGGTTCGCGAACCTCAACGGCGCGCGGGGCGCGCTGGGATTTGATCAGCTTGAAGTGGTCCGCGGTGTAGGGCCGTTCGTGCGGAACGAATTCAGGCCTTCCGAACGCCTCGCCCTCATCGCCGGTGTCCGCTACGACAACCTGCGATTCGAAGCCGAGGATCGCTTTCTGGTCGATGGGAACGATTCGGGAACGCGGACGCTTGATCAGATGAGCTATGCCGGGGGAATCCGGTTGAACGTCCGCACCAACCTTCAGATCTTTGCGAATGTATCCACCGCGTTTCAGACTCCCACGACCACCGAACTGGCAGACCCAACCGGTGGCGGAGGTTTTAACCCGGCACTGAATCCTCAGGCCGCGCTGACCTACGAACTCGGTTCGCGCAGTCAGCTGAACTCTCGCCTGCAGGTCGAACTGACGCTCTTTTTCTCGGAGATAGACGATGAACTGATTCCGTTCACGAGTCCCACCGGTCGGGATTTTTTTCGGAACGCCGGTCGATCGGAGCGCAAAGGCATCGAGCTGGCGATGAACCTGAGACTCGCGCCGGGAGTTCGTTGGCAGACCAGTTACACCGCCATGGATGCCACCTATCGCGACTACGTGACGGCGGGCGGCAACTTCAGCGGGAATTCTGAACCGGGCATTCCTGCCCATCAGCTTTTCACCGAGCTATCCTACCGCAGTGCTGCCGGTGCTTTTGGCAGTCTGGATTTGCAATTTGTCGATCGGTTCGAACTGAACGACGCCAACACCGCGAGCAACAATGCCTACACGCTGTTGAACGCCCGCCTTGGATACAGCGCCAAAATTGGGCACAGTCGGCTCATCCCGTTCATCGCGCTCAACAATCTGTTGAACCAAAAGTACAACGGACAAACGCGAATCAACGCCTTTGGCGGACGATTCTTCGAACCTTCACCTCGCCTGACGGTGTTCGGCGGACTGACCTGGCGGCTCGAGTTTTGAAATCCAAAGGACTGCCCCCTTGGCTTCGATGGTTGGTTATTCCCGTCCGTCGAACTGGCAGACGTTGTAACAAACCCGCGGAATTCGGGAGTCTCCGAATTCTATGATCAATCGATTCGGACTTTGGATTTGTGTCGGATTTGGGTATTGGGTGGTGTCACTTCAACAGGATTCGAATCGCTGCACACATGAGCACCGAACCCAAGAAGCCCCTGATCGAACTTAATGGCATCACCAAGGTGTTTTACACAGATGAGGTGGAAACCCATGCGCTTTCCGGCATTCACCTGTCGATCAAAGAACGGGAGTATGTCTCGATTGCCGGGCCCTCTGGCTGCGGCCGCAATTCCACGCTGCTCTCAATTCTGGGGCTGCTGGATACGCCGAGTGACGGCACCTACATTCTGAATGGCCAGCCAGTGGCGGGAATCAGTTTTTCCGATCGGGCCCGCATTCGGAATCGCGAGGTCGGGTTCATCTTCCAAAGTTTCAGCCTCATCGGTGGACCCCAGCGCCGCTGTAGTCCGAGGATTCCTGCCGATTTGAAGAACTTGGTCCCGTCGTTTTTCTGAAAAACGCTCGGACTCCGTGGCATTTTTGTCATGCAACGTAATTCTCAAACCAGACCCCGAACAATGGCGAGCAACGCGAGATCCCTGACCAGCGGATTGCTGCCACTGACCGCCTTCACACTATCCACGACTATCCCACAGGACTTGGGAGCTGCGGTCTTGAGTCCCGACGCAGCAGTCAGCCAACTTCGAGATCTGAACTAAGCGCTCCGCTACACCGTTCCAACCGGCGGGAAAGCCTGCCAACTCGCGGAGATAAACTGAGTCGCTGGATAAGCAAAACTCGCCAGTCCCTCGATTCAATTGACAGCGGCAGTCTGAATCTAAACATTCGCCGATGCATTTCCACCGTTTCATCGCCCTCGCATTCATGGCCATTGCCTCGGCCGGCACACTGCCCGCGGCCGACTATCAGCTCGGGCCGGATTCCCTGCGTCAACCCGGCGTTCCGCAAGGTGAACTCACTCAGGGGGAGTGGACCAGCAAGAAGGGATTTACCGGTACGGTGCGCGATTATTGGGTGTATGTCCCAGCGCAGTATTCGAAGCTCGGGGCAAACGAGTCCGCCAATCTCATGGTCTTTCAGGACGGACGCGGGTTCGTGAGCGACAAGGGGCACACCCGAGCGCCGGTCGTCTTTGACAATCTCATTCATCGCGGGGACATCCCGGTGACCATCGCTGTGTTTATCCAGCCCGGAGTGGTTCCGGGCAGCAAGGGGCAGCAGCCGAGAAAGAACCGGAGCTTCGAATACGATTCGTTGGGTGATCGTTATGCGACCTTTCTGATCGAGGAGATGTTGCCGCCGATCGAAAAGGAATACCGGATTTCCACGGATTCGAAACGGCGGGGAATCTGCGGGAACAGCTCAGGCGGGATCTGCGCCTTCACGGTGGCCTGGGAGCGCCCCGAAGTATTCGGCATGGTCATCAGCCATATTGGCAGTTTCACCAACATCCGTGGCGGTCACAATTATCCGGCCCTCATCCGCAAGACCGACGCCAAGCACCTCAAAGTGTTCCTGCAGGACGGTTCGAACGATCTGGACAACATGCACGGCAGCTGGCCGCTCGCAAATCAGCAGATGGCGGCGGCGCTGAAATATCGCGGCTACAACCACAAATTCGTGTTCGGAACCGGGAGACACAGTGGTCAGCACGGTGGTGCGATTCTTCCCGATACCCTGCGCTGGCTGTGGGGCAAATAGGGCCACGTTACGTAGGACTGCCAAAACTGGTGCTGAAGGAGAGATTAGGAATTGTTGTCACTTGACGAGGTAGGCAAAAGACCTACGCTCCGCGACTCTCTCCACTATGATCATTATGAAACGCACAAACTGGAAGACGGCCCTGCGCGCTGTCTTTGGAACTGTCGCCTTGATCGGGTTCGTCTCCAACTCGGATGGCGCCCGCAAACCCGCTTGGGACACCAGCGCAGCGGTGGGTTTCTCCCTTACCCAGGGCAATAGTGACACCACCCTGCTCAACGCCAACATTGGCTCGAAGG
>JBLFYM010000147.1:0-14426 GCA_047608975.1 Limisphaerales bacterium
TGGTGCGCCTCGATGTCGGTACCAACTGATCAGAATCCGGAATGATCAACCACGAACACGCAAGTGCATGAACGCATTCACACGACACATCTTGATTCTGCTTTTCCTCGCCCTGCGAGCGACCTCGGCAGTTGGCCCTGATAAATTGTCGGAGAGTCAGGCCTGGCTGACCTACCCAGGCGGAGAAGGTCCCGGCAAGGGAAAGCACATCGTGCTGATCGCCGCGGATCAGGAATATCGGAGCGAACAGTCCATGCCGATGATGGCGGGTATTCTGTCAAAGCATCATGGTTTCCACTGCACGGTGTTGTTCGCTGTGAACGAAGACGGTTTGGTCGACCCTACGATGCCGGTCTATCCGAAGAAGGGTAAGGAAGCCGAGTTCAAGTCGCACAGTATTCCCGGCCTGGAACATCTGCAATCCGCCGACCTGGTGATCTTCTTTCCACGCCTCCTCACTCTGCCAGCTGAGCAGCAGGCCTTGATTGTCGATTATCTTGATTCCGGAAAACCGATCATGGGACTCCGCACCGCCAACCACGGTTTTCGTCGCCCCCTCCCCTACCGAATCGATGGCCAGCAGGTGCGGTTTGGAGATCTGCTCGGGGGGAGTTTTCGCGGACATCACGGAAATTGGCACCGCGATTCGACTCGCGGCGATCTGGTCGAAACCATGAAGGAGCATCCCATTCTCACGGGAGTTGAAAACATCTGGGGTCCCTCTGACGTGTATCGAACCTTCAAAGAGGGCGAGTCGCTCCCGGAGAATTGCACCGCACTGGTTTACGGCCAACCGCTCATCGGTCGTGTGCAAGGCGGCGCGTCGAACCCGAAGAAGATACCACTCCCGGTGGCCTGGTTCAAAAGCTGGAAAACAAGCAGCGGTCGCTCGGCGCGGGTGTTTCAGTCCACCATGGGCAGCGGGAAAGACTTGGAAAATCCGGGACTACGCCGACTGATCATCAATGCCACCTACTGGGGTCTTCGACTGGAAGAGCAAATCACAGCCGATCGGAGCGTCAGCTACGTCAGCGAATACAAACCGCTGGTCAGCGGCTTCAACTATGAGCAGCTCGGAGTTATCCCGCAGCCGCCCGTTGCGTATCAAAAATAGTCACCTATGAAGCTATCCCTCACTTTCGCCATCGCCTGTACCATTGCCTCCTCCTCGGCTTCTTCGGCCCCACAGGAAAAGGCTCCAGCCCAGGGGCAAGGCTGCCAACAGGCCAACACCATGGGTGGCGGACCGGCGGCGATTCCGAGGAACGGAAAGTTTCGGGTATTCCTGCTTGCGGGCCAATCGAACATGACCGGACAGGGACGGGCGATCCAACTCAAGCCCCCGCTCAATCTACCCCATGATCGCATCCGCATCTGGGCCCACAACCGTTGGGAACAATTTGTCCCCACGAAGAGTTTCGGTCCCGGACTCAACCTTGCGCACGAGTTCGCGAAGCTCTGGCCCGACGACACCATCGGGGTGATCAAGGTCGCCATCGGCGGCACCGGCATTTCCTCCTTCCAACCAGACTGGACCAAAGAATCAGCGGACCGCAGCAAGGATGGCCGCAAAGGCAACCTCTATCAGGACATCACCGAGGCGGTCACAGCAGCCCGCAAGATTTCAGAGTTCGCGCTGGTCGGCTTTGCCTGGAAACAGGGAGGCAAAGACATGCGCTACCCGAGACTGGCCAAAGAATATCTCAGCAACTTCCGCAAGATGATCTCCGGCCTTCGCAAGGATCTCAACGTTCCCGACCTCCCGGCCTTCATTGCCACCTATGGCACGCGGGAAGAATTCGAGAATTTCGACGGGCCCATCAACAAGTCCCGGCCAGGTGCCTTCGATGTCATCAAAGCTCAACTCGATGCCGCCGACCAAATCCCAAACGTCGTTGCCTTTTCTCACGGCAAACTTCCCTGTCACAAAGACGGCATTCACTTCAATACCGAAGGCCAGCTCATCCTCGGCAAGATGTTCGCTGACAGCATGAGGAAGTATCTCGCTGATAGGTGAAACGGTTGGCAGTGGAAACCCACGTGCTTCAATCTCACCTGCGGTAAGCGTCCTGGGAACCGACGTTCGACTGCAACGCGCGATCGTTCTGCTTGACCTTTGCTCGGGTTCGCAGCCAAAACGAGTCGCGTTCCGTCCAAGCGGAAAGTGAAGACAAATGAACATCGCGACCATATCTGCATCCTGGCATCTGGACCTTCTCAACGCGGCCAAGATTTCCTGCACTTCCCGACTGAAAGAACATGGCATCCATGCGGATACGGATATCGATGACTTCAGTGTGCCGGGCAGTCTCGAAATCCCACTGCTGGCATTGAAACTGGCCAAGTCAGGAAAATACGATGGCATCATCGCTTTTGGGCTCATCGTGGATGGTGGAATCTATCGTCACGAATTCGTCGCCAGTGCCGTTATAGATGGCCTGATGCGGGTTCAGCTCGATACCGAGGTCCCCGTATTTTCGTGCGTGTTGACGCCTCACCACTTTCACGAGCACGCCGACCACACCGATTTCTTTCGGGAGCATCTGATCAAGAAGGGCGAGGAGGTCGCGAATTCAGCTTTCTCGTTCATCACTTTGCTGCACGAGCAATCGGATAAACAGGCCCGCGATCGGTAAGCAGCAGGGCTGTTGGCAGGAAGAGGATAACAGCCTAGTCTGCCAATCCACCGAATTCAGCGAGATAATCGGCGAGGTGCAAAACACGAAGTTTGTGCCCCGCGACTTTCAGCCCCGCGGCGATCTGGAGCAGACACCCGGGATTGGTGGAGACGACGATCTCCGCGCCGGTTGAGAGGATGTTGGTTGCCTTTCGCGCCTGGAGTCGCGCGGCCATTTCCGGTTCGGTGAGGTTATAGCTTCCGGCGCTGCCACAACAGACATCCGATTCGGGAAGCTCCACGAAGTTCTCCCCGGCGATCGCCTTCACCAATTCCCGGGGCTGCCGGGTGATTCCCTGCGGATGAGCAAGGTGGCAGGCGTCATGAAACGTGACTTTGGGTCCGTCGCCCCCCTGCCCTTTCAGTTGCGATTCAAATCCAACCGCCACCAGAAACTCGGACAGATCGCGCATCTTACGACTGAAATCCGTTCCCCGCGCACCCCACTCCTCGTCCTCTTCGAGCAGATGCCCGTATTCTTTGAGCGTCGAACCACAGCCGGCGGCATTGATGACAATTGCATCCAGTTCGAGCTCAGCGAACGCCGCGATGTTCTGTCGTGCCATTCGGCGGGCTTCCGCGAGATTGCCACCGTGGGCGAAGAGCGCACCGCAGCAGCCTTGTCGGACCGGAACATGTACATCGTAGCCGGCGGAATTCAACAAAGTGACCGTGTTACGATGAGTTTCACCGAACATCACGCTCATCACACAGCCGCTGACAAATCCCACGGCTCCAATTCTCTCACCGGTTGCGGGGCTGAACTCAGGCAATTCTGACTTCTCACAACGGTCAGGAATCAGGCTGAGACTCGCGCGCGCAAACTTGGGAAGATACCGTTCCACTCCGATCGCCTTGACCATCCGGGCGGGGGCCAAGGCCAGTTCCATTCGTTCCGGATAGGGAAACACCTTTTCGATCACGACCCGGCGTAGAAAACTCTGCCATGGGCTTCGTCGATGGTGGGTCTCAATATGATCGCGGGTGGCCTCCAGCAACGTTCCGTACTGCACGCCACTTGGACAGGCGACCTCGCAGGCGCGACAGCCCAGACACAGGTCGATGTGATGCACCGCGTCCGCAACCGGAATCCGCCCGCTCTGCAATGCCCGCATCAGATAGATGCGGCCGCGCGGGGAATCATTCTCATTGCCCGTTTCCAGGTAGGTCGGACAGGCCCCCAGGCAAAGGCCACAATGCACGCAGGCGAGCGCCTTGTCCTCATCCAGGAATTCATCCAAGACGCTCATGCGGGAAGCGGCGGCATCAACCCCGCCGGATCGAGTTCCGCTTTCAATCTGCCTTCGAGGGTGTGTGAACGCGTTTTGTTCGAAGTGGGCTCAAGATGTTCGGAAAAGACGAGACCGTTTCCGGCGCGGGCAACAAAGGGTACGCGGCCAATTGATTCGATGAACTCGCCGAGTTTTGAAGGGAGTACCGACTGTCTTTTCAATTTTCCATCGGCTCCAAATTGCCGGCCATATTCCAGATCAGCGCACTTGTGCACGCCCAACTTGGCCACGACATCCTGCTGCCAAACCACGTCCTGCTCATTGCCGGCAAAGCCAAGCACCACTACCACAGACTTGGCAGCATCCACACGCACCCAATCAAACACGATCGGACAGGCAGGCGATTCGAGTATCCGGGCAGTAAGCGCCGACGCACCGGCCGCGTCTTTGCACGCAGCTTTGACGAACAGTTCCTGTTGGGGCAGCGGTTGCAGCTTGAAGGTGACGGAGGTGACGATTCCCAACGACTGCTCCGCACCGATGAAGAGCTTTTGCAAATCGTAACCGGCAACGTTTTTGACCACGTTCCCCCCGGAGGTGATGAGCCGGCCATCTGCCAGCAGCATCTCCATGCCAATAACGTGTTCGCGAATCGAACCGCAGCCAAACCGCCGGGGCCCGGACAGATTGCGGTCGATAATTTCTTTCAGGCTGAATTCAGAGGGGCGGGGATCAACCGGAAGCCATTGACCGGCACGCCGCAGTTCCTTTTGCAGCGTATCCAACCGAATGCCAGATTCCACTCGCACAGTCATGTCCTCGGCGATATGGGACAGCACGCGACTCATTCGACTGAGACGCTGATACCCAATCGCTTTGGCATCTGCGGCGCGGTTCCGCACCCAATCCTGAAGTTCAGTTGAGTTGTGCGGTTCCACTTCAGACGTCACCGGAATCGGCAGCTTGGGATTCCACGACCTCCCCTGGAGGTGGCCCATCAATGGCTTCCCGCAGCAGACACAAAAGTTTCTCAGCGGTGTAGGGTTTCGCGAGAAATCCGCTGATTCCCATTTTCTGCATCTCCTCGAATCGAGAATCCTGCTCGAGCCCGCTGGTGGCCAGAACCTTTACCCCGGGATCCAGGCGCTTGAGCACCCGCATCATCGCCGCGCCATCCATCACCGGCATCATCACGTCCGTCACCACGGCAGCGATCCAGCTCTTCTGCTGGGCGAAGGTCGCGAGCGCTTCCACGCCATTCGCACTGGGCAGCGTCTTGTAACCGTTCATTTCGAGAAGTTTGGAGGTCGCATGCAAAACTGTCTCCTCATCATCGACCAACAGAATGGTTTCGCCCTCGCCTTTCGGAATCTTCACCTGCCGGATGGTTTCATCGTATTCGGCATCTGGAGCTGAGGGAATGTGGATATTGAACGTCGTTCCTTTGCCGGCCTCGCTGTTCACATTGATGAATCCGCCATGGCTCCGCGCAATGCCCATGACCGTTGACAACCCCAGGCCCGTCCCTTTGCCCTGCTCTTTGGTGGTAAAGAACGGGTCAAATATCTTGTCCAGAACTGCGGCGGGAATACCGGTGCCGGTGTCCGTTGCCCGCAGCACGACATACGGCCCCACCTTGGCTTCCGTATCCATCTGAGCGTAGTTCTCATCAATGCTGAGGTTCTCAGCAGCGAGCGTGATGCTGCCGCCATCGGGCATGGCGTCACGCGCGTTGATGCACAGGTTCAGCAGCACCTGGTGCATTTGGGTAGAATCACCGATAATCGGCCAGAGATCCGCGGCAACATCAGAGTTTATGGTGATGTCTTTCGGAAATGTCTCCTCCACGATCTGCGAGATTTCCTTCACCAGATGACGGAGTTGGACGACTGCCTTATCCCCTTCCACTCCGCGTCCAAACGCAAGCAGTTGCTTCACGATCTCCGCACCCCGTTGGGCGCTGATTTCGACGTTGTGAATCAACTGCTCGGAGTCCTCCGGCGGCAGCCCCATCCGCAATAGCGGAACCGACATCATGATCGGCGACAGGATGTTGTTCAAATCGTGCGCCACCCCGCTGGCCAAGGTGCCGATACTCTGCATGCGTTGGGTACGGAGGAATCGCGCCTCCATCTTCTTGCGCTCGGTCACATCCGTGTTGATCGCAAGAATTGATTTGGGTTCGCCGCTGTCCCCGCGAACCAACGTCCAGCGGCTGCTCATGACAATCGTTTCACCGGCCTGGTTCGGCTGCTCCATCTCACCGTTCCACTCTCCGGCTTGGAGCAACTCCAACTGAGCCTTCTGGAACGCCTCGCGATCGACGTAAAGAAACTCGGACACCGCACGCCCCGCGACCTCCTCGGTGGTCCACCCAAACAGAGAATGTGAGCCCTTGTTCCAGAACGTGATTCGGTTGCCCATGTCACACACAAAAATGGCGTCCTGCGCAAGATCAAGCAGACCGGCCTGCTCGACAATCTTGCGCTCCGCTTCCCGGTGATTTGTGATATCCCGGAAACTCCACACGCGGCCAACGATCTCCGCACCCAGTTTTTGGGGCTGTGACAGACGTTCGAACACACGACCGTCATTGAACTCCACAATGTCGAAGCTCTCCGCATCGGGTTTTTCGGACAGTTCCTGAAACCGTTTCAGGAAGGCCTCGGGATCCTGCAATTGCCAAAGCACCGCATTGACCATGTCCCCATAGGGTTTGGAATCGATGAGGGACGGTGGCAGATTCCAGATACCTAGGAATTTCTGGTTGAAGCCAGCCATCTTGCCATTCTTGTCGATTACCAGAATCCCATCGGCCGTCGCATCCAGCGTCGCCTGGGTGAGCGAAAGCAATTTTTGCAACTGGTCAGTCTGCTGACCGACCAAAGATTCCAGTCCCGCCATGCTGGTCTTCTGCTGCCGGGACAGACTCCACTTCTCGGTCATCGCGCAGGCCAGCTGGTGAACCGCCACCGAATCAAAGGGTTTCTTCAAAATCAGCAGGTTGGCGCTGCGGCCGAGTTTACTGACCATTTCCTCCCACGAATAATCCGAATACGCAGTGCAGATGACAACCTGCAAGGTCGGATCGACCTTCCAGATCTGGCCAATCGTTTCGATGCCATCCCAGCCGGGTGGCATTCGCACGTCTACGAAAGCCAGGGCATAAGGGCGTTTCTCCTGGAGACTTTTCCGAACCAGATGCAGTCCCTCTTCGCCTTGGGTGGCGCTGTCGACCTCATAGTTCGTTTCCGCGACCTCAGCCGGCATTTCATCCCCAAAGAGCGCGGCCTCAGCCTCACTCATATCGCTCATTCCCGGATCTTTCGGCATCAGGATTTTCCGAAAATCGGCGTGGATCGCGACATTGTCGTCCACCACCAAAATCCGATAAGGGGTTCGGGTGCTCACGCTTCCACCTCGTATTTCTCCGCTTCGGCACTCGGGGGAACCGGCGGCAGGTCCAATGTGAAGGTTGCTCCTGTGTTCTCGCCATCACTGTGTCCTGAAAGCGAACCTCCCATCTCCTTCGCGGTCAGCGCGCCGCTGTGCAAACCAAACCCATGACCTTCCTTACGCGTGGTGAAGCCGTGTTGAAACAACCGCTTGCGAGTCTCATCCGTCATGCCGACACCGTTGTCCGTGATGGACAGTCGGATGTTATCCCCATCACCACGGGCAATGGTGATGGTCATGCATTTCCGCGGTGCGTCCGACTTATCCAACGCATCCTTCGCATTGCGCATCAGATTCACCAGGATCTGTAACAGCTTGTGGCGTTCCACGGTAATTTCCGGCCGATACTGAAACCTACGCACGAGATCGATCTCGTGCCGCTGCAGCGAGACTGCGTTCAGCCGAATAGCGTCTTCAACGATCTCCACGCACGGCATGGTTTCTGAAACACCCGCGACCTTCGCGTATCCCTGCTGCATCGCGATGATCGATTTGATGTGTTCGAGGCTCTTGCTGAGCGCCCCCATTTCATCGTTCAACTCGAGCTGCTCCGTGTCGAGATGTTCGGACAACGTTTTCAGAAATCCCGGAATCTGCTTTCCTTTGGGATCCTCACTGAAGAACGGACCGAGCTTCTCACTGTGCTCCTCCAGCAACTTGGAAACCCGCCCCACATTCGGAGCTTTGGAACGTTTGATCTTGTCAGTCACAACATTGGCCGACACGTTCACACTGTTGAGCACATTGCCGACGTTGTGGAGCACGCCCGTGGCAATCTCCGCCATTCCCGCCTGCCGCGCCGTTCCAATGAGCTCCCGATGAACCTCGTCCAGACGCAGCGCATCCTCGTCCATGCGTTCCGTGATGCGCCGCCCATAAAACACTGCCAAGGCCAACATGATCAGCACGAGAATCACCACCAGATACTGGTTCTTGCGCAGCCGTTCTGAGGTCTCGAGCTGCTGTTCAAAACTCCGGATCTGGATCGTGCCGATCTGGACGTTGACCCCGGAAATCGCGGAGTAGAAATCCCGCATCTGCTGATCGATTGCAGCCTTCTTGCGCGCCGACTCAGTGGGGGAAAGTGAGCGGAATTCCTGAAAGAATTTATCTGAGGCTTCGTAGACCTGATGCATCGTCTTGCGCGCCTCATTCACCTCCTTCAGCAATTGGTCAGCCTTGATCAGCTCCGCCTCCTCCGTCAGGCCTCTCAGCTTCTGGCCCAGAAATTCCTGAAATCGATCGTAGGCATTCACGAGATCCATCCGCCGACGCTCGACATCCCCGGAAAAGACGACTTCATCCACCGGGGATTTGATCTCATTGGCCAGTCGGAACAGTTCGCTGAAGTCAACGAAGCGGGCGTGCCAGTTTTGTCCGTTCTCCACCGATAACTGATTGGCCGTGTGCAGCTGGTGGTTGAGGTAGACAGAAAAGGACACGGTCATCAGATTGAACGTGGCGAGCAGGTAATAGAGATAGTGCCAGCGATGTCTGCTCCTGCTTCGCCGCCTCAATGTGGTGTTTCCTTTTTCCATTCCGCTATCTACCCGTTAATTACTTTTCGCAGGTCGCCCAACAACCGATCTGCGGTGTAAGGTTTCGCGAGAAACATCTTCACTCCGATTTTTCGCAGTTCCTCAAATTTTGAATCTTCCTCCAACGCACTGACCGCCATGATCTTCGCCTCCGGATTCATCTGCATGAGCACTCGGGAAAGGTCAATTCCGTCCATCGTTGGCATCATGATGTCCGTCAGCACGGCGCTGATCTCTTCCTGATGCTCGGTGTACACGCCCAAGGCCTCGGCCCCATCGCCCGCTGAGTACACTTCGTAGCCCCGGCGTTTCAGCAGCCGACAGGTCGATCTCAGGATTCCCGGTTCGTCATCGACGACGAGAATTGTTTCGCCGGCCCCAAACGGTGAATCCGCGCTCTTCGACTGGGGCGGACCGGCAGTAGCCGCCGGCAGATAGATCGTAAACGAACTGCCGCGCCCAACCTCGCTCTTGACGTGGATGAAGCCTGAGAGACTCCTCACCGTGGTCATCACCGTGCTCAATCCCAATCCGGCGGCCTTGCCTACTTCCCGGGTTGTAAAGAAAGGATCATAGATCCGATCCAGATTTTCGGGCGCAATTCCGTGACCGGTATCGCTCACTCGAATGATCACATAGGGGCCCTCTTTCGCTTCCGCATCCAGCTGGGCGTAGTATTCGTCAAGGATCCGATTCGCGACACTCACCTGCAGACGCCCTCCGGCGGACATGGCGTCGCACGCGTTGGCGCAGAGGTTCATCAATACCTGATAGATGTGAGTGGAGTCCCCCATCGCGGGCCACAGCTCGGCCTCCAGCTCGGAGTCCATCACGATATTTGGCGATCGCGAATCCCGCAGCACCTTCAGCACCTCCTGCACCGGCTGCCGAAGCGGCACCGGCACGCGTTCCCCCTCCACGCCCCGCCCCAATGACATCAATTTCCTGACGAGCGTTCCTCCCCGCTCAGCATTTTCCTGAATCACCGCGACCAGCTGCAGACGTTCACCCTCGGGCAGATCGGGCTGATTCAGCAACGGTGCCGACAACATGATCGGACCAAGAATCCCCTGAATATCCTGTGCCACACCGCCGGCCATTGTTCCCACGCTCTCCATTCTCTGTGAACGTAAGAACTGGTTCTCCAGCCGCTTCTTCTCGGTCACGTTGGAATCTATGGAGAGGATGGACTTGGCCTTCCCTTCGTCGTCGCGCACGACGGTCCAACGACTGCCCACGACCAGGTCCCCGCCTGATCGCGTCCGACAACTCATCTCACCACCCCATTCCCCCTGCGCGAGCAGAGTGGTGTGCGCACCGTGAAACGTCTCTTCATCCCGGACGTGCAGTTCAAATACATTGCGGCCGTCCACCTCCTCGGCGGTCCAGCCAAACATCCGGGCCGCGCCCTCATTCCAAAACAACACCTTATGTTCAAGATCGCGCACGATAATCGCGTCACTCGCCAGATCCAACAACTGGGCCTGGTCCCGGATCTGGTGATCCGCCTGCCGCCGGTCGGTGACATCAGCCAAGATTCCGTTGGCACAAACCACCCCGTGCTGCGTGTAGACCGAATCAGCCCTTACCGCGAGCCAGATCCATTCGCCATCCGCGCGTTGAAAACGAAACTCCACCTCGAACGATTGGCGTTCATGGAAGAGCTTTTCAAATGCCTCGGAAAATTGCGCCCGCTCCGCGTCGTGAATCCGGTCTTCCCAAAACTTCCGCCCGCCTTCCCCGATCTGCTTCCGCTTAAACCCCACCATCCGCTCCACATTTGAGCTGACATAGGTCCACTCCCCATTCTCTTGGACCGTCCAGACGACATCCGGAATCCGGTCCACCAAAGAGCGGTATTTTTCCTCACTCTGTCTCAAGGCCTCGGATGCCTGCTGCTGATCGGTGATATCGTGAATCACCACGCCAAATCCGTTGAGTTCACCGGCCGCATCCCTCTGCCCCGTGAGAACGGCATGCGCCCAAAACTTCTCCCCATTCTTCCGCACACGCCAATCTTCCTCCTCAAAAAAGCCCGCCTCGCCTCCCATCTGCAGATCTATGAACGCCTTGCCCATCTCCACGTCGTCCGGGGTGTAGAAGAGACTGCACGGCTGCCCGATGATCTCGGTTTCGTCGAAGCCAAAAAGTTCTTCCGCTCCCTGATTCCACGAGCTGACCAGACCTTCGGCATCGAGCGAAACAATTGCATACCCCTTCAGATCTTCGATCAGCTGAAGAAATCGCCGATCACTGTCTCGCAGCGCCGTTCGCGCCACATCGCGTTCCCGCCTAAGCCTGTTGGCAGTGACGCATTTTTCGACCACCAACCCCAACCGGCCCAACTCAGACCAGAGCAGGTGATCTTCGGCCCCACCCCGGACGGAGGTCATTCGTTCTTCGGCATCAACCGTCTCAGAGATCAGAATCACGCGACCGCTCCCTACTTCCTCGCAATCAAGAATCGCCCGCTGACCGGTCAGACCTTCAACATCGGTGACACAGCAGATGGCATCGATCCCGGGACGTGAGATGGCAACCGCGAAATCCTTTTGCGAACTGACCCATTCGTGGCTGACATCGCATCCCGCCTGTTTCAATTCCGTAAGAATCTTATCAAGATCAGATTCCGATCGGGCGGCGATCAGAATATTGGCAGCTGTCAGCAATTCAATCATCTTGGAGAATCCGACCTCGTCCACTCAACCCTTCGGCCCGTTGAAATACAGCGCCCCCATCGCCTTGATTCGTCTTCGGTAGATTGTATCCCCGCAAGTGATGTAAAGCCATGAAAGGCCCTCCCCCGCCAACGCCACACTGGTCATCCCCCGCCCACCCGGCGCGGGTATCACTCCGGAAATACGGCCCTGTAGGTCAAAAAACTGCACGCCCAACGCCGTCGCGACATACCATCGACCGGTCAAATCGCTGGTCATCCCGTCCCCACGACAGGAAGGCATGAACGCCGGCAACGGCAAGTGCAGTTGAGCAGGATCCGCTTTCGTCCGCATCGTCATATAGGGAGCCTTGGCAGAAAGACTGCCGTCCTCATCCACGCGAAACGTCCAAACATGTCTCCCGCGGAAGTCGGACACCGCCAAAGTGCCACCATCCGTCGAAAGAGCGATTCCATTGGGCGCTGTGATTCCGACATCCACCACGCGTTTCGCGCCGGACTTGATATCCACGAACCTGATCTGCTTCGCCCTCGTTTCAGTAAAATAGACATGGCCCCGATGAGAAACGACGAGATCGTTCGGTTGCACATCCGTCGCGATCACCGATCGCTTCCGCGATTTCAGATCAAATGCGACGATCCGTTTATCCCGTCCCTGACACGCGTAAAGCCTTCCATCAGGCCCAAACATCAAACCACTCGCCGCCTCCGAAAAAAGCTTCGTTCGACTGCCGTCAAGTGCCACTTGGAAAATGCCAGGACCGTCCGCCCCTTTGCGCATATCCGAAAAATAGAAATTCCCCTCCGCATCAGAGCAGGGACCATCCGCAAACCCGAGTCCCTCCACGGCCACCTCCCAATTCTTCCCGCCGATCAGCAGTTTTCCCAGAGACATGTCGCCGCCCAGATCCTGCGCCACTGCCGAACCAGTGACGATCCGACCGACAACAACCAACAACCAACCGCTCAACAAAAGACTTTTCATCAATTACACAGCCGCCATCCAAACTTGGCCAGGCGAAGCGAGATTCTTCCAAACCCGTTGAAATTGTCAAAGTCCATCACTCAGCCACGGAAGCCAACCCGTCAATAAGCGCATTCCTCACCAATCCGCACGGCGCCATGACGAAGCCACCCCCCGAATCCGACAGGACGCACAAAGCAGACAATGCCCCCGGGAGCACGACCACTGGCTCGTTTCAGTTTTCAATGGGTACGAACTATTCGAGATCTTTCGGGGTTTCACCGGCGTCCCACCAGTTGCCGTGGCGTCACGCACCAAGCTTTGAACGCGAACAATCTGCCCTTTGCCTTTGAAAGCGGAGGTCCAGTCACGCATTAAGGCGACGCAGCCTGTCGCAATGTCAAGCGATCGGCGCGACCTGAAGATCGCGCGCCGTCATGAGTGATCCCAGGGCACTTCCAACTCCCCGCAAGGCACGGGCGCCCGACTTCCTCTTCTTCCCAAATCGTTCTCGATGCTCAGCGAAAACCTCGTTCACGTAATTCTTTGATCCCAACACCAAACCATCCGACATATACCGCACGCGCAATCGCAGCACCTGCCCCGCACTCAAAGCAACACCCCGTTCCAATTCCTTCAGAATCGTAGCCCGATCCAGTGCGACCTTGCCGGAATGATTCGAATCCGCTGATGTGATCAGAAGCGCCTCCCGATACTGAGTCGACACTTTTGCCCACTTGTTCGATTTGTGAAATCCGAGGATCCCGTATCGGGCGAGCTGCTTGCCCACAACCGCTTCAGCATAGCCACAAAATCGGTAATCCTTGGGATCTTCCACCAACCCCGCGCGGACAGGATTCAGATCGATTTACATCGCCACGGCCTTCACACACTCGGGCTCGTCTTCCACGAGAACACTTTTGAACCGTTCCGCCCAAAGTGTTCCAAATCGATTCGTCTGCTTGTTGTACCACTTCGTGAAGCGTTGCTTCACCTCCTTCATGAAGTTCGAAACGTCCCCCAGCCGCCCGAGCAAAGACTCCCTCACATCCTTCGGCACCACGCCATGCAGCTCGTAATGCTTGGCCATCATCTGAACCAAAGGACTCTTTGCCCCATAAAACTTCCGGACCTTCTTCAACAGCGCGTCGTCCGACATGGCAATCGAATCGGGAACGCGAACCAACACATGAAAATGATTACTCATCACGCAATAAGTGACGATTTCAACCCCGCAGAACTCCGCATATTCCCACAACTGCTGCCGTAAACGCTCCTTCTCCAAATCATGCAACAACAACTGCCCACCGACAACCCGGGCAATGCAGTGATACACCGCGTTGCTCCCCTCAATCTTCAACCTTGGCATTCTCATCCTAATCAACTCTTCACTTCCGAACCTATACCCGCACGGTAAATTCACAGTTCGCCGAGATTAACAATTATGTGCCTGTCCCTTTAAATTATGTGCCGTCCCTTTAATGGGCCTGGAACGGTGGCCAAGTTTGGAGACTGAAACGTCGATGACAAAGGGGCGCATTGGCCCCAAGTCGCCGTCTGAGAGGTTGACTTACGCTGGGTTCGAATCCGTCCGGACCACGGTAAAACTGAAAATTAAACGGGGTATTGCGCCTTTAAGGGTTGCTTCTGCAGGCCGAGTTGAAAAATTTTCATGCGCAACAACTCCCTGGACAAGTCTGGTGTTTTCAACTCCCTCTTTCAACCCGTTACTTCACTCTTAGAACGTTGCCGGAACACCCGAAACTGCCCCGGATTTTCCGATCTGGACTGGCTGGCCGTGGGCGTCAGTCGGGTGCTTCGTGCCGATCCCAGCGGGCGCGCTTTCCTTCAGGCTCTGGCCGAGATCGCCCAACGGGTTTTG
>JBLFYM010000148.1:0-14350 GCA_047608975.1 Limisphaerales bacterium
AACACCTCTCCAACGGAATTTAGAGGGGGATGACGAGGCAATGTTGTTCGGGGAATGGCCCCTTGCCAAGGTCCTTACTATTTCACAACCCGGATGAAGTGATCCACGAGTTCGGGATACACAATCTCGTCCTTGGTTTGAATCGCGATATCCATCAGGGGTTTTCGTTCCATGTGGCATTTCGCACAATTGGTGGCGAAGTGGAGGCGACGCTTTTCTTCGAACGCGCCACAATCTTCCACCTCATGACACTTCTGGCAGCGTTGGGCGAACAGTTCCTGATTGTCGCGTTCGAACTGGTGGGGGTTGTGGCAGTCGGTGCAACGCATGCCACCGCTCTCCTTGAAACACGCGCTCATCGCCAGACGTTGTGATTGGTTGTTCGAATGCACTCCCGGTTTGGCGTCGGTTACCGCATCCAGTCCACCGTGGCATTCCAGACAGAGTTTGTTGAGTTGCACCTGGTCGAGTTTGCGAGGATCGGTGATGAATTTGGAGCCGGTGGCCTGTGGGTTTTCGCGGTGGTAGCTCACGTGGCGCCGGCCGTCGCCGTGGCACCGCTCGCAGGTGACCCCCAGTCCGAGATCTCGATTCTGAAAGCGAAAGTTCCCGGGATCAGCGGTGTAAGAGGAGGCATAGGTGGTGTGGCAGGTGAGACAGTCACTAATGATGGGGCGCGAATAGAGTGCGGTACCGTCGGCGTAGCCAGGGCTGTTTACCCAGGAATCGTTCATGGTCAGAAACGACACGGGCAGCTCGAACAGCTCTTCCCCCTGCCAATAGCCATAGGTGAATCCAAGCTTGCCTGAACCGAAGACAAGGTCGATCGCGGCGCGGTGAACCTCTTTCCCCTTCCAGAGCACGGCCTGGTAGTAGCGGTCATCCTCACGAAACATCCGGAAGCTCAGACCGGGCTGCCGGGTGGTCATCTCCGTCGCTTCGTCGCCGAAGAGTTCTGCCAGGCGCCCCTCCCCGACCCGTTCACTGGTGTGAAAATGACTCGTCCCCTGAGCTCCCTTGAGCTTTTCCGCGTGGCATTCACCACAGACTTTCGGGCCGACACCGAACACCTCGGACTTGAGCGCCCCGGGCGCGTCGTTGGTTCTGGGAACGGAAATGGTCCCCATACGAACCCGCAGGTCACTGAAGATTTCAGGGTCATCGATCGAGACTGAAACCTCCGTCGCCAGCCGCACGCCGGGAGCGGAACCTTGGAATGTATTTTGCGGCACAACCGGAACAACGATCGGGGCAGGTCGCATGAAGAACCATAGCGCCCCACAGGCAGCCAGAATCGCGATTCCCCAACCGATTCCACTGCCTCCTGTTATTTGTTCGTCACTCATTTTCCACTGCTCTCAGCGCCTGCTTCGGCCGGCTCATCGTCTTTTAACCACTCCGTGTAGTGGGATTTGAGACGTTCTATCGTTATGGCGTTTCGATCCACGACGTTGGTGGATTCGGCAAGGTCATTCGTCAGATTGAACAGGCTCCAGGTGTTGGTTTCGCGAATCGCCTTCCACGGCCCCTCACGCACAGCGACACCGTTGGTGTGTTGCCAGGCAAACCACTCGTGCTGGTTCGTTTGCTTCTGTCCGAACATTGCCGGCAAAAATGATATCCCATCCATATCGGCGGGCGGGGTGGCTCCAGCCAAGGCCAGCGTGGTTGGCATCAGATCCGCGTGGGTGAACAGCAGGTGATTTGTGCGACCGGGGCGAATCTTCGTCGGCCAACGAACGAGCATCGGGACGCGTAATCCACCTTCCGTCAAATCCCCTGATTTGCCGCGATGCGGACCGTTGCTGTCGAGAAATTCAACATCGACCTTGTTCCGTTCAAACGGGCCTCCGTCACTCGTCAGGAAAACCACGGTATTCGTCACCTGTTTGTGCTTCTCCAACACGGCAAAGAGTTTTCCGACATAGCTGTCCAGTTGTGAGATGGCGGCGGCTTTCTGCTTTTCGGACTTTGGCCAGGACTTGGCTGCGTGACGGCCGAGCGAAGCAACAGATTTGAAGTCGTTGGTATGATGGGGCGCGAGTTCGGTGGGGTTCGGCAGACCGAATGACGCGACCAGGAAGAAGGGGCGGAACTTATTGAACGGATCAGGCAGATGAATGCGGACGTAGTTAGTCATCCCGCGCAGGAAGAGTTCGTGGCCTTCTATATACTGATTGGGATACTGCGGAATGCTCAACAACTGCCCGTCGTAATTGTTGAACGGATCCGTGCGCCATAGTGTGGTGGGGTACATTTGTAGTTTCCGTTGCGGTTCGAGTGTGCCGACACAGTCGATGAAGCCCTTGCGCTGCGGCTGACTGTAGTGTTCAGGCTCACCCAATGCCCAGTGTCCCACGAATCCGGTCCGGTAGCCCGCGTCTTTCAAAACCTTTGCCACGGTCGGAATTCCCGGCTCAACGAAGACCGGGGAATTCGTAATGAGATCCAGATGACGCGGATCGCGACCGGTTAACATGCTGGCGCGAGAGACCAGATTGTCCGGGCTGGTTACGGTAAAACTGGTAAATCGAACACCTTCCCGCGCCATACGATCCAGGTGGTAGGTCTTGATCTTTTCCTGTCCGTAACTGCCGAGATCTCCGATGCCGAGATCGTTCGCGATGATCCAGATGATGTTCGGTCGCAGCGGATCCGGAGGCGTCATATTGATCGGCGCCGACTGACACGGTCTCGCAAACAGGATGACCGCAATGACCGCAAAATGGCTGACCGACAAACGCATTCCAAATACTGGGGGAAGGATCCATCAATGGGCAACCCCCGTGAATACCGTAGCGCAATCCAAACAGCCTTTGTTCGATAAATTTATTCTTCCCACAGATTCGGTTCACCTCAGATTGAGGAACCCTCATCTGAGTGCACTGAATCTGCCGAAGAATTCTCCGGTTCCGAAACCTCGAGCACCCGCCAGAACAGTGGTAACCGCCGGCCCAATTTTCGCGCCTACATCTCCGTGACTTGCGGCGGGTTGAACAAAGCTCGCGGCATTCCTGTCAGATACCACGCGAATCCCGGTCAAGTGATTGACTTTGGAAGCGGATTTCAGACACTAGCGGGCCTTTCGGTCGTGAAACCCGCTTTGAACTCCGGATTGAATCCTAAATGACGACAACCTATTACGGAAAAGAAGCTGATCGCATGCCGTTGGTTTTCCTGTGGCTGCTCGCCGGATTGGTCTGTCTGCTCGGTGCCTGGCTGCTCCCCGTGAGCCTGAAATCGGTGCATCCGATCCTCTTGGAATTTGCAGCCCAGAAGTCCCCCACCCTGAGTCAGGCGGCCGACACCTATCTGATGCATCACAAGTACGGTCCGGCGGATCGGGTTGTCGAGGTGGCCAAAGCGTTACGGAAAGAAGACGCACAACAGCTCGCGGCGGCGGCAGCGCGCCTGACGGAACAGGACCCCGATGCCGTATTCTGGGGCGGCCGCGATCCACAGATCGAAATGCTCTTCTCCACCAACGCGATCGCTTCCGAAGGGCAATCGTTGGTCCGACTGTTCATGAACTCCTCAGTGCGGGACGTTGTCAGTTCGCATCTGAAGAATTCGCCTTCACCGGGAGTTCAGGCCGTGCTGCGAACCCGGCAGTTGGAGGGGTATCAGGAGTTTGTCCCTGCCAACAAACCCGGTGGTCAGCCGCTGGAGGCCACGATCGCGCTCACGGCCCTGTTCTATGGAGGCGAATACTTTTCCCCGGGATTGATGAATGAAATCAAGGGGACGGCGGAGCGCGCGGCCGCAACCGCGAATCCGGCGGACATCGAGTCCATCTATCATTCTCTGCTGGTGCTCGCGAACCGCTTCAATTGGGTGGAATTGACCGAGCTGTTTCGCGTTGTTCGCAGCAGCGCGGAATTGCGACACCTGGCCGCGCTCGTGAATGATCGGCCGGATGACCGGGCCGTGATCTTCTGTGCCACGGTGCAGGGTGGTTCCGCCGCGAAAGTCAGCAGCTACCTTTCGTCGTATGGCGCGGAAGGCCTTGCCAATCTCAGCACTGCTCTCGGGCACGGTCAGGGAGCGGTCGCGATGTTGCTCGACCGTCAGCTCCCACTGGCAACGATTCCCGGGCCGGTGGTGCCCTTTGCCGCACCGCTGATCATCAAGTGGCCGCACGTGATGCTGGCGGCGAAGTATTTTCTCTTTGGAGCGGGTGGGTTCGCCCTGCTGATCGCGTGGGGCCAATTCGCAAACCGACCGGGCGCTGGCAATCGGAGTCTCTTTGGCGTGCAACAACAACTTTACGGCGGCGAGCCACAAGCGGTGGCACCGAAGATTGGCGGGGGATTCAAGGTCTTCACCCGCGGGCTCTTCGTCCTCGCGCTGCTCGGGACGCTGGTGCTCATCAGCGAGCCCATGCTTCTCAAAAAAATAAAGACCGGAGAAATCAAACCCGCCTACCGCATTGCCGGACTTGCAAATACACCGAAACAGGCATCAGACTCCAAGGCTCAACCTATGAACGGCTTCAACCAGTCAACCATCGTATCAGTGCTCATCTTCGCGCTGCTGCAGATCCTCTATTACATGGTCTGCCTCATGAAGATTCGTGAGATCGACATGCACCCCACCCCGCCAAGCGTGAAGCTGCGGCTCATGGAGAATGAGGAAAACCTGTTTGACGGCGGACTCTATCTGGGAATCGCCGGAACCGCGGCAGCCTTGGTCATGCAGGTCATGCAGGTCATCGACGCGAATCTGCTCGCCGCCTATTCCTCGAATCTCTTTGGCATCGTCTGCGTGGCCTTTATCAAGATCGGTCATGTACGTTCGTTCAAGCGCCAGCTGATCCTCCAGATGCAGGCCGAACAGGGAACTCTCCCCCGCCAGTAAAATGAACCGGACGCTCCTCCTCATCATGTGCGACTTCCTGTTGCTCAACCTGCTCGCGCTGACGCAGTGGGAACAGGTGGAACCGTCTCCCGGTCAAAGTCAGGCCCCGGTCTCCGTGGAGATCGAAGCGCCCGAACTTGAGAAGAAGGACAAGGACGGCGATATGGTCGGGCTTCTCAAAGCTGCCTTGGAAAAGGAATCCGCCGCCCGCGCTGAATTGGCACAACGCCTTCAGTTCACCGAATCCAATTTTGACAGTCAGCAAAAGGCCTTGTCTCAACTGGAAAAGACAGGAAAGACTTTGCAGGAAGATCTCTCCAAGAATCAGGGAGCCTACCAGGAACTCTCCCAGCAGTACAACATCGTCAGTGTGACCGCTGCCAAGAGCCGTCAAGCGGTTGACAAACTGACCGTGGAACTCACTGATCGTCAGACGGAGATTCAGATGAAGATCAGGGAACTGGCCATGCTCGAGCAGCAAAAGCAGCGCGCGTTGGCAGAATCCACGAATCTCACGACGCAGCTCAAGACGTCCGAGGCGGAGAAAAGACTCGTTCGCGCCCAGATGGAGAAGGAACTGAAGGAGGCAATGGCTGAGAAAGCCAAGGTTCTCGCGAGCAAGCAGCAGGAGGTGGCTGACTTGCAGAAGGCGAAGACCGTTTCCGAGAAACAGCTGCTGACCATTTCCGGTGAGGTCCGAAATCTCAACACCAGAATCCAGGCTGCCGATGAACAAAAGCAGATGTTGAATCAGAACGTTGCTGAGCTGCGTAACCAGGTGCAGCTCGAACGGATCGAGAAGGAAAAAATACAATACCGCACCGAGCGATTGACCGCCGGATTTGAACAGCTCGCCACCAAATCCAAAGAGTTGACCACCGAGTTCCGACAGAGTCAGGAGATCAACCCGAACCAGATGGTGAACGAGTTTCTCTCCAATCGTGTGGACGTGACCATCCGGGCGACGTCACGCGGTCTCTTTGGTGCTTCTGATCGCACCAAGTCGACCTCCACCCTCCTCGCTCGCGACGTGACCGGCGTCTATGCCTTGCTGCATGTGACGGATACTCCCTTCACAATTTCAAAACCTGCCACCGGATTGGATAAGATCAGCACCACGGTATCGAAACGAAACCGCGACATTGCCTTCCGCCCGCTGGAGTTCCTCGCCGCCGATCCCCGAATCCTCGCCGTGCCCGTGAGCGAGACAGTCGCTTCCCTCAGTGGCATCAAGATCTACAACCTCGCCACCAATCCGTTCCGATTTCCGGAAGCGGTGCTGATTGGAAAAGGCGGGCGATACTTCGGCGAAGCCGAATTCAAGAAGATTCCCAGCAATCCAAACTTTGTAAAAGTGAAGGGTGGATTCTTTAAGGCGTTGCGCGGCGAATTTTCACCCTCCTCAGGTGACCTCGTGCTGAGCAAATCCGGTGAACTGCTCGGCGTGATGGTCAACTCGGATTACTGCGTTCTGTTGAACAACCTCCAACGCATCCCCGGCTCCCATCTCGACGAGACGTTTCGCACCTCGGACACCAAACGACTCTTGGAAGACCTCAAAGGGCGCGTCGACAAACTGCCCTTCGGTCTGCAGTAGCAATAGGGAAGTCAGTCCCCTGCGCCAGCGTCTCCGGCTTCACAATTCCCATCACGCTTGTGCCGATGCGCGTGAGCGGGTGGATATCGGGTGACCGAACAATCAAATATCCCGGACTCGGATCCCCTTCCATTTCACGACCGAGCCGTTGGGCCAGCCTTTCCCACCATGAACCTGAAGTCCGATCGAACCGGTGCGGCCCAAGGTCTTAAAAACCTTTTCTTTGTCGTATCCTGGCAGCGTGCAGTTTGCCCCATCCCAGTCGCAGACGTGTAGTCCATTGATCCAGACGTTCACCCGAGGATACTTGCCCACGCAACGCAAGCGGCAGTGATTCCAATCGTTGACCTTCCATGCTTTCAGCCAATCCTCGGCCGAACACATCTTCCGGTAGACACCCGCCGGCCATTTCGCGCGCCGGGGATCAGGTTCTGAGCGGAGCGACTTGAGCCGCTCTCCGTCCATCTCACCAAAGATCTTGAATGGCATCATCGCAAACGATCCCGGCATCTCACCGCGCAGATGGCCGACGTTGCCGCGGTCATGGTAATCCACATACATCTGGAAACCATGACCCTTCTCGTTGCAGCGAAAGAAGATGCCGCTACACGGTCCCCAATCCGGGTTCATGTCGATCTCCAGCTCGAAGTCAGAGAACTTCTGGTCGCTGAGAAGTATCCCGCCATTGCTGCTCCCGGGAGGATCCTGTTCGCCGACGAGGGTGCCACCTTCCACAAACCATTGACCTCCGGTGCCGTGACTGATCTTCGCCGGCGGTTTGTGCCATCCTTGGATGTCCTTGCCGTTGAACATCTTTTGCCAGGACGGCTTCTTCGCAGCGTTTGCCAGCGAGGCAGTGGCCAGCGCACTTGCGGAAACGAAACTTCGCCGGTTCATCGGTTCGGTGAATTGCATACGACCATTGAAAAAGAATGACTTGGATTTGACAATACTCTGTCTGACCCTGCCTAACCTCACGATGAAGAACTTTGCCCGACTGCTTTCATGCGCCCTGCTCCTGTTCGCCCTCTCCGGGACCTTTGCCCACTCGGCGATTGTAACCCCGACCAAGCGAGCACCTGGCATCGACCCCAAGTTCGCCACGCCCAAGTTCAGCGTTCCCGATGGCTTTACGGTGGAACTCGTTGCCGGGCCTCCGTTGGTGAACCATCCCATGATGGGAGGATTCGATCATCAGGGACGTCTGTTGGTTTCCGAAACTGCCGGACTGAATCTCAACAACTCCAAACTCGATGAGCAACTGCCGAACTACGTCACGCTGCTGGAAGACAGCGATGGCGACGGATTCTTCGACAAGTCGAACCTGTTCGCGGACAAAATGACCTTTCCCCAAGGCGGCCTTTGGCATGACGGGGCCTGGTATGTCTGTTCCCCGCCCGGGCTCTGGCGTCTGGAAGATACCGATGATGACGGCCAGGCGGACAAGCGCGAGCAGATCGCCACCGGCTTTGCCTACACCGGAAATGCCGCCGATGTGCATGGTCCGTTCCTCCATCCGAACGGCCGCCTTTTTTGGTGTCATGGACGCAAAGGACACGAGGTATACCAGCGCGACGGCAAGACACTCGTATCCAAGAACAAAGGCGCGCGAATCTGGTCATGCCTGCCCGATGGGACAGATCTCCGATACTTCGCCGGTGGCGGGATGGACAATCCGGTGGAAGTGGACTTCACCCCGGAAGGCGAAATCTTGGGCACGGTCAATCTGTTTTATGGCCGCCCCCGTGGCGATGTCTACGTGCATTGGCTTCATGGCGGAGCCTACCCGCGCCATGATCAACCGGCGGTCACCGATGAGTTCGTGCAGACGGGAGATCTGTTGAAGGAAGTTTTCAACTATGGACACGTCGCGATCTCAGGATTCACCCACTATCGCTCAGGATTCTGGGGCAACGAGTTCCGCGGCAACGCGTTCATTACCTTTTTCAATACCCACAAGCTCGGCCGCACAGTTGTCAAAAGAAAAGATGCGTCTTTTGAAGTAACGACGCATGAATTTCTGGAAGCCATGAGCAATGACATCCACTTCACGGATGTGATCGAAGACGCCGACGGAAGTCTGTTGCTGATCGATACCGGCGGCTGGTTCCGAATCGGCTGCCCCACCTCGCAGCTTGCAAAACCGGATGTTCGCGGCGCGATCTACCGCATTCGCAAGTCGATCCCCGTGCCCGTCAAAGATCCGCGCGGGACAGAAATGAGATGGGCGCGCGCTTCAGTTGCCGACCTGGTCGAACGACTGGACGATCGCAGGCCACCGGTGCGCGACCGCGCGCGGGAGGCGCTGGTCAAACAGGGCCCCGAAGCGGTTGCCTCCTTGGCAAGAACAGCATTGGACGGTGGCGAAACTGCCCGCCGAAATTCGTTGTGGTGTCTCTCGCGAATTGAAACGCCGCTCTCGCGATCAACGATCTGGACAGCCCTAAAAGACAAGTCCGCCAGCGTCCGTCAAACCGCCTGCAACATCCTTGGCGAAGCCGGCGATCGCGCGGCCACCAGTCAACTGGTGGAATTGCTTGGCGATCCATCGCTCTCTGTTCAACGAGAGGCAGCGACGGCTCTCGGGCGCATCGGGGATTCAGGTGCCATCATGTTCCTGATGGATCAGCTGAGTCGCGACCTGCCACGGGAACTTGAACACGCGATCCTCTACGCGCTGATCGAGATCGGTGAAGCGACTCCGTTGTTGCGTGGACTTGAGAGCAGACATCCCCGGGAGGTGGCGCGTTCCCTGATCGTTTTGGATCAGCTCGGGCCCAAATCGTTCAGCGCCGCCCATCTCACACGGTTCCTTCCCACCACCGATGAGACCTTGCGCAAGACCCTCATTCGCGTTGCCGTCCGGCACCCCGACTGGGCAACGACCATTTGCGCCACGTTCAACAAATGGATCGATGACCGACAGGTGACCGATGATCGCCTGCCTATCATCAAGGGAATCGCTCCAAACTATCTCGATCAGAAAGCGGGGCAGGAACTCGTTGCACGACTGCTCAACTGGCACGACCCGAGCCCGGCGATAGTACAGCTCGCCACTTCCCTCATCGTTTCCTCTCCCAATCCAACGCTGCACCCGGACTGGATCGGTCCGCTGCGTCGTCAACTTCAGAAGAAGTCTGCCGTGACGCAGGTTGCCGCTCTCGATGCCATCGCGGCGCTTCGCAACAAGACGTTCGACGCAGATCTCCAAAAGCTGGGAGCCAATCAAAAGATGCCGGAGTTGATCCGTGTCAAGGCCATGGCCGGAGTCTCAACCCGGGCCGGCAAACTGGACGCAAACTCCTTCGCAATGCTCACCAGACTGCTCGAGTCGGATGGGCCGATCAAGGAACGAACCGAGGCCTCCCGCATGCTCAGCAAGGCCCGACTCACCGCTCCCCAATTGCGGGAACTCGCCAGCTCCATTGGAGAACTGGGCCCGATTGAACTCCCCGAAGTCATGCCCGCCTTCTATCGCTCACGTGATGCGGAGGTCGGCAAAAACCTCGTGGCCTCGCTCCTGACGGCGCCCGGAGTGGGAAATCTCTCATTGCCGGAACTCAAAAGAACGCTCACCCACTTCCCACCTGAAGTCTCATCTACCGCCGAATCTCTGATTGCGCGTCTCGACGCCCAGGTTGAGAACCAGAAAGCCCATCTCGATGAACTCGAATCCTCGCTGCCAGGTGGGCATCCAAGTCGTGGAAAGAAGGTCTTTGCCTCACAGGCTGCGGTTTGCTCGGTCTGTCATCACGCCAGCGGTACCGGTGGCCGAGTAGGCCCTGACCTGAGTCGCATCGGTCGGATTCGCACCAAACGCGATCTCTTGGAATCACTCATCTATCCGAGCGCGAGTCTGGCACGCGATTTCGAAGCCTATATCGTGGACACCAAGGACGGCGAATCCCAGACCGGCGTGATTGTCCATGACGGCGGACAACACATCCAACTCGCGATTGCCAACGGTCAACTGCTCAACGTTCCTCGCAGTCAGATTCGTGACATCCGCGCCAGTCAGCTCTCCCTGATGCCCCAAGGCCTCGATCAGACCATGACGAAACAACAACTTGCCGATCTGGTCGCGTATCTCATGACCCTACAGTAATCCTGCTCCCTGTCACCCGTGCCCGGAGTGATGGGGGCAACTGACGGTCACACCAGCTCTGGTTCTTCGATCCGCTCGGGTGCTTCGCACAGCGGGGTGCCGTCGATCGCTTCCGGGTATTCGAAGATCTTGCCCTCGAAGTTGCGGATTACGACGCGTTCCTCGTTGCGTTGGAGCACGTAGTCGGGATTCACGGGAACCTTGCCGCCGCCCCCGGGGGCATCGATCACATACTGCGGAACTGCGTAGCCCGTCGTGTGGCCGCGCAGACCTTCCATGATCTTCAATCCCTTACGGACACTGGTTCGCAGGTGGGAGGAGCCGGCGATCAAATCGCATTGATAGATATAGTATGGCCGGACCCGGCACATCAAAAGTTTTTGGACGAGCGCCTTCATCGTGACCAGATCGTCGTTCACGTTGTTCAGCAAAACCGACTGATTGCCGAGCGGAATTCCCGCGTCAGCCAATCGCGCCAAGCCATCGCGAACTTCCGTCGTCAGCTCGCGCGGATGGTTCGCGTGTACACTGATGAACAAAGGATGGAACTGCTTCAGCATGTCACACAGTTCCGGAGTGATGCGTTGCGGAAGAAAGATCGGAACCCGCGAGCCGATCCGCAGAAACTCCACATGCTTGATCGCGCGAATGCGGGTGAGCAAATCCTCCAGTTTCTCGTCGCTGAACAAAAGGGCATCTCCGCCACTGAGCAGAACATCCCGAATCTGGGGGTTCTTCTGAATGTACTCGATCTGCCGATCGAACTCGGGATGGAAATCATATCCTGACGCGTTGCTCACCAGTCGGGAACGCGTGCAGTAACGGCAATACGCGGCGCAACGATCCGTCACGAGAAACAGAACCCGATCCGGATAGCGGTGGACCAACCCCGGAACCGGCGAATGTTCGTCTTCGCCGCAGGGATCGGACATTTCCCAGGAAGCAGTCGTTGTCTCCTCGAGCCGGGGAACCACCTGCGTGCGGATGGGGCAGAACTCGTTTTCCTGGTCGATGAGGTTGAAGAAATACGGGGGGATCGCCATGGCCAGCTTGGTCTTTGCCAGTTTCGCCCCCGCCAGTTCTGATGCGGAGAGCGTGGGCAGGCGTTGTTCCAACTGCTCCACCCGGGTGATCCGGTTCCTCAACTGCCACTGCCAGCTGTTCCAGTCCGCGTCTGAGACATCGGTCCATTGCCCCCTGCCGGCGGAATGGAATTCTTTCAAAGATTCGAGAATTTGGCGGTCGTCTTCGGCTGACGAGTCACTTTCGATTGCCATGTCGGCGGAAGTATAAGTTGGGGTGAAAGTGTGTCAAGGAGGGCTGGAATTAAGCCTGCCGGTGTTTCTTGGCAAGCGGCGGCAGTTTCACGGTTTCACCAGGACCTTACCCAGGACTTTCCGCTCGCGCAGCAGTTCATACCCGTTGCTGGTGCCGGCCAACGGAAACACCTGATGAATGACCGGCTTGATGCGTCCATCCGCAGCCCACTGGAGTGTGGCGTTGAGGTCTGCCTGATTGGGGCCGTAGCTGCCGATGAGACGATGTTGCTTCACGAACGCGGACCCCCACTTCATCGGGTCCGGGGACCGGGTCAGGAAGAACTCCGAATCTGAACTGACCCGGAACTCCGGGGGCCAACAGTTGGACGGCTTTCATGTTGCTGGATCGAATCCCGATATCATCGGACCCTCAAGAGGGATTTCGCTGAGGCGAGCTTCCCCAGGCGATCAACGTTTGCCACCAATGAGTCGATCCAAGGAATTTGGACTCGTGAAATATCCCCAGACCACGCCGAAAAACAAACCGCCGCCGTGGCACCAATTGGCCATATGCGGGATGATGCCCAACGCGCCCAGTCCAAACCAGGCAACGAGCAGCACGATATTCTCCTTGGTCACCCCCAGCCCGGCTGATCGGTCAAATTTAGTTTTCATCCAGATGTAACCGAACAAGGCGTAATTCACTCCGGAAAATCCGCCGAACGCCGGACTCACGAAAAAATACTGCAGAAAGTTTGAAAACGCCGCTGCAAGGAGCACGAAGATCAACATGAAGAACCATCCACGACGTGCTTCGATCTGGCTGCCGAAGGAGAATAGAATCCAACAGTTGAACAGCAGATGAATCACTCCCAGGTGCAGAAACATCGGGGTGATCAAACGCCAAATCTGGCCTGACCACACTTCCGGCAGGCGGCGCGTCCATTGAATGTACTCGCCCACATGCATCACCGCGGTGATGGAGAACAGATTTGAGCGAGCCTCATTGGCACCGAAGTTCGTAAAAAAGGCGACCGTGATGCAGCCACACATCAGGGCGTAAGTAAGTGGCCCTGGACGGTAGGAACGCACGGACACAAACACATCCCGCCCCGTCATCCGCCGGCCCTTGGGCTTTCTCTCCTCCTCCAGCTTCTGTTTGACCTCGCGCGCTTCGCGATCAAGTGAGGCGAACTCGGCCGCCTCGGGATTTGCCAAGAAACGTTTCAGGTCAGCCAAGGCTTCCGGCAGCGAATCCTCCTCTACCGCCCAAACCAGCCACTCAGTCCCTTCGTCCGGTTCGATCTCGTTCTCGATCTTCTTGGACCACAGGTAGTCACTGAAGCGGTTCGCCGCTTCTTCGTTTGGTAATTGACCCACTGCCCGCATGTCGGGACGAGAATGCCCTTGCTTCAATATTGGCGCAATACAATGAGTTACACGGTTTCCGAATTCAGATACGAATTCTGGAACATCCCACGTGCAGTCGGCACCAATAGCTTGATTCGCCGACCGTTCAGTTCCGGAGGCTGGCTTCGTCCGCGGTAGGGAAATCGGAAGGCAGCTTCTGAGTCACCTTCCCGGTTGCCACCCATTCCGCTCCGCGCTGAACAGTCGTGATGAATCCGGTGCAAAGAAACGCGGGGGCTTTTGCGTCGCGGGCATGTCCCATCGGTGTGTGGAAGACCCGTCCCTTGCCATACTTGATGGTCATCATCATCGGCTCGTGTCGTCCGCTCTCCCGCTGGGCGGTTGCGTGCGTCGTCGCGAGAATTTCGACGTTCTTGGCCGGACCTCGCAAAAAGAAATACAGTTCATCTTTCGCATGCATCCACGTCTTGGGCATTCCCTTGGTGATGGGATGATCGGCGTTGCGGATCTGAATCTGGAACGGATGCTGCGCCGCATGGGATCCACCCCGTCCTTTGGCCACGTCCTTGACCGCCTGCTTCGCCTTCGCGTCCCAGTAAAGATAGGGACCGGATTTTTCGCTTCTCCCGCCCCAACCACCGACCGCGATCATCTCGTTGTATTCCGGCCACTTGCTGAACGAGTTATCCGCGGCATGGACCACCACCAAACCGCCACCGCTGCTGATGTATTTCTCGAATGCACGCTTGGTTCCCTCAGCCCATTCGTCGCCGTTGTAGTTCGAAACGACCACGTCGTAGTCAGCAAACTTCGGACTGAAACCGCTCATATCCTGTTTCTTGCCCGGGCTGGTCGCCACCTCCACGGTGAAAAGGCCGGTGCTCTCCAGATACTTTTTCAGCAAGGGCGAGGTATCCTTCCAATTGTGATTGTTCTGACCGTCGACAATCAGAGCCCGCATCGTCGCGGCATTCACGGTGGTGACGGCAAGCGATAGCGCAACCATTGCTAAGATTTTGTGAATCGTGGATTTCATGCGGGAGAGGATGGAAAAGTGCTACCGGGAACACCAGCCGGAATTCTGGGCATGGCTCTGAAGTGGGACCGGTCTGATTACTCCTTCTACGGTGTTTGAGAGATCCGATTGTAGCGCTTCATTGA
>JBLFYM010000149.1:0-14337 GCA_047608975.1 Limisphaerales bacterium
GAAGAACTGATTGAGGTCTGGTCGGCATCGCCTGCGCGATGCCGATGCCGGGCCTTCGGCCCTTCTTTGCTGCTGCGCTGTTTCTTCGCACGACCAATCCGCACGACCCATTTTGAATCATGGCTGACGAACCTACAAACGACACTCCCGCCGCGAACGTGGATCCGAGCCAGCCTGGGTTGGAAGGCGGCACTTACGAAATCATCCGCAAGCGCCTGCAAGACCGCTCTGCTGACCTGCGGGGTCGACTGGGCAAACTGAACGATCTTCGCAAGGAGGTTTTCGGGTCCGTGGAAACTGTTCTGCTGCGGGCCGATCGGATTACCACGGAACACAACTGCATTCCCCGGGACATGACGCCGGTTGGGGAAGAACTCTTCCTCTTTGGATACAACGTGCAGTTCGGGCTCAAGACCACGATCAAGCTGTCCGACGTGTTCGCTGCGTATGAAAACACCGGGGAAGCGTTCCATCAGGTCGGGCTCGAGATTATTGGCGACGAGCGTTTTGCGGACGACTTCCAAAGTCTGTACAAATATTACAAAAACACGAAGTTCGTTAAGTTTTCGTTCATTGGGCCTTACCTGTTCATGGTGTTTCGGGTCGGTGCCGAGGTTTCCGATGTCAAGACGTTCAAATGGAGCGTTGAGGGGGACAAACTCATCTACGTTGATAACCGCTCTGACCATGAGTTCAAGTATCCGGCGCAGTATGAGTTCGACTGGAAGCGGACCCACCGAGAGCTGCATCGTTCCGGCCTGTCCCCTCACATCGCCATCGAAGATCGCGTGTTTGTGGAATGCATCAACGGCGACCTGACGATCAAGGTTGAAGACAACACCGAGACGGGGGAGGGGGTCTATTCGGAACCGGTGCAACATCCTGATCAGACCCTGGACGACGCGGAAATCCACTACGCTCTCTGTGGCAACCTGGTATTGCTGAAGATCCGGCCGTTCCAAGAGAAGAAAGCTCGTTACTTCATCTTCAACGACAAGATCAAGAGCGTGCATCGCGTGGATGGGATCGGCCATGCGGCGGTGTTGTTGCCCGAAGATCAGGGAATCATCTTTTCCAACGGGTACTATCTTCAGACCGGCGTGTTGAAGCAGTTCGAAAGTGACCGAACAGACATGATGTTCGAGCGCGTCACCCAGTCGAGCAATGGCGAGGACTATCAGTATGTCTTCTACAACCGCATGGAAGGCGACTATGTGCTGCTTTCCTACAACCTGATCAGCCAGCAGGTTGGCAGTCCGGTGTGGTGTCATGGATTTTCACAGTATGACGACGGGAAGCTGGTGTATTTCAAGGCCCAGAGCGAGCCGCAGCGGCACCATACCTTGCAGCTTTGGCAGACCCCGTTCGTGGCTCCTGGCCGCGAGGTTCATGAGAACAAGGACTCGTTCCTCTACAAGATAGGCAACCGGGATGTCGTGCGCTGCATGGCGGAGTGTCAGGATATTCTGAACCTGATGGAAAAGGACGAGTCCTACGCCGGGCTCTACGTGGACATTGTGAAGTTGGCCAACGATATTGCCGACTCCTACTTCTGGGTCGACAAGGCCGAGGCATTCAATCTCAAGGAAACGCTGCTGCAGATCAAGGACACTGCGAGCAAGGCGGTGGATGAGTTTCAGAAAGTCCTCCGCATTCGTGGCGAAACGGACAAGGAACTCAGCCGGGTGCGGAAGGAAGGCGACGCGCTCTTCCATCAGCTGCGCGTTGAGAAGTTCGAGACGGTTGATCAGTTCGTCGAGAAGCTGACTGCCCTGCGACGATTGCGGGGTGAATCCATTACCCTCAAGGAACTCCGCTACATCGATCAGGCCGCGGTGGATCGGCTCGAAAAGACCGTTGCCGAATTCGCCGAGACCCTTTCACGGCAATGCGTTGAATTTCTGTTGCTGTCAGAATCCCTCGATCCTTACCGGGCGCGAGTCGACGAACAATCCGCATCGGTTGACGGAATTCAGAAGGTGTCCGAGGGCCGTGAGCTGGAAGAGCAAATCGGCCGGTCGAGTGAAGAGCTGGAGCTGTTGATCGAGATCGTAACTAATCTCAAGATTGACGATGCGACGGAAACGACGCGAATTATCGACGGCATCACGTCCATCTTTACCACGCTCAACCAGGTAAAGGTCGCGGTCCGTAAGAAGATCAAGAGCCTGATGCAGGTGGAGGGTGCGGCGCAGTTCAATGCCGAGATCAAACTCCTGAACCAATCGGTCATCAATTACCTTGATCTCTGCGACGGCCCGTCCCGCTGCGAGGAATACCTGAACAAGGTGATGGTGCAGTTCGAGGAGTTGGAGGGGCGTTTCGCGGACTTCGATGAGTATATCGTCGAGCTTGCTGACAAGCGCACCGAAGTCTACGAGGCCTTCGAAGCCCGGAAGCTGAGTCTGGTCGAGGCGCGCAGCCGGAAGGCCAACGCCCTGATGTCTTCCGCCGAGCGGATCCTGAAAGTCATCCGCCATCGCGTTGATGGAATGAAGTCCATCAACGACATCAACGGCTACATGGCCAGCGATCTGATGATCGAGAAGGTCCGCAGCATCATCGATGATCTGGTTGAACTGGACGACAGCGTAAAGGCCGATGATCTGCAGGGTCGGGTGAAGAGCATTCAGCAGGACGCGGTACGTCAGCTGAAGGACAAGCTCGAGCTGTTCGCCGACGGCGACAACATCATCTCGCTGGGCAAACACCGGTTCAACATCAACACCCAGCCCCTCGATCTCACCATCGTCACTCGTGACGATGAGATGTGCATGCATCTGACCGGGACGAAATTCTTCGACGAGATTCTGGATGAGGAATTTCTCTCCACGCGGCCGGTCTGGAAGCAGGAAGTTGTATCGGAGAACGAGTCAATTTATCGCGGAGAGTTTCTGGCCTGGAAGATGTATCAGGCGGCGACCGCAGAGAAGCGTCTGCCCGAACTTAGGGACAGGGAAGACGCGGATCGGATTGCCGAAGTTCAGTCGTTCATGGGGCCACGCTACTCCGAGGCGTACACGAAAGGCATTCATGATCATGATGCCGCGGCGATTCTCAAGGAATTGGTTGCCATCGATCTGGCCCTCGGACTCGCCGCGTATGCGCCGTTGCCGCGCACCTGTGCGAATGTTTTCTGGCATCGGTTTTGCGATGAGGAGACGAAGTCGTTGTGGACTGCGAAGCTGGAAGGGTTCGGGACCAAGAACCGTCTTTTCCCCGGCGACGAAAAGCATGCCGGATACATCGGTAAACTTGAGCACCTGCTGCGCGGATTCAATGAAAGGCATGAGTTCTTCCCGGAGGCGGTGATTCCGGATGCGGCTGAATATCTCTTCTTCCAACTCACGGTTGGCGGAGCGTTTGCTATCAGCCGCGAAGCCGCAGATTTGTATGAAGCGTTTTCCAAACACCTGCTGGCCAAACACGTTCATGAGCAATTTGATGAAGCCCGTCTGAAACTTGCGGATCATCCGGCCAGTGAATTCGATATCATTCGGGACTGGCTGCGGGGTTTTGCGGGAGGAAGCGAGGTCTCGGAAGATGAAGGCGTTTCTGTTCCATCCCCTCATTCCGACGCACACATCGACGAAGTCGCCGGTCTGTTGTTTTGCGAAAACTTCGATCCGCGGGGCGTGGTCTCGGCACCGACGCGGGTCACGATCGCAAAGATGATGGGAGCACATCCGATGATCGGTGACGCCGGGTATGCTCTCGATTATCTGGAGTTCCGCGACCGTTTGCGCCGCTACGAGACGGAGACCGTCCCGCAGTATGAACGCTACCTCGAATTGAAGAAGAAGGTGATCGATGACGCGCGGGACGATCTTCGCCTCGAGGAATTTGAGCCGCGGGTGCTTACGTCGTTTGTGCGGAACCGCCTGATCGACACGGTTTACCTGCCCATGATCGGTGACAATCTTGCCAAGCAGATTGGCGCGGCCGGGGACAAGAAGCGCACAGATCTCATGGGCCTGCTCCTGTTGATCTCTCCGCCGGGTTATGGCAAGACGACGCTTATGGAGTACATCGCGAACCGTTTGGGGGTCGTGTTCATGAAAATCAACGGCCCCGCGCTGGGGCACCATGTCACATCACTGGATCCGTCGGAGGCAAAGAACGCCGCCGCCCGGGAAGAGATCGAAAAGCTGAACCTCGCCTTGGAGATGGGGGACAACGTCATGCTTTATCTGGATGACATCCAGCACTGCAATCCGGAGTTGTTGCAGAAGTTCATCTCTCTCTGTGACGCCCAGCGGAAGATTGAAGGCGTCTATCGCGGACGTCCGCAAACCTACGATCTACGTGGCCGCAAAGTGATGGTCGTCATGGCCGGCAATCCTTACACGGAGAGTGGAGACAAATTCCGCATCCCGGACATGTTGGCCAACCGCGCGGACACCTACAACCTGGGTGACATTCTCGGTGGGCATGAAGACGCGTTCAAGATGAGTTATATCGAGAACTGCGTGACTTCAAATCCGATCCTGCAACAGCTTTCCAACAAGAGCCAAAAGGACATTCAGAACTTCATACGCATCGCTGAAACCGGCACCAAGGAGCACGTCGATTTCGAATCCAACTACTCGGTGGAGGAGATCAACGAGATTGTCTCCGTGATCAAGAAGTTGCTCCATATCCGTGATGCGGTGCTGAACGTGAACCTCCAGTACATCGCGTCAGCGGCGCAGTCCGACGAGTACCGCACCGAGCCGGCTTTCAAACTCCAGGGCAGTTACCGGAATATGGCCCGAATGGCGGAGAAGGTGCTCCCGATCATGAACGATCAGGAGGTTCACGAACTCGTGCTGGATCATTATCAGAACGAATCCCAGACGCTTACAACTGGTGCTGAGGCAAACGTCCTCAAGTTCAAGGAATTGATGGACGTTCAAAGTGAGGAAGATGCGGTGCGTTGGGCAGAGATCAAGAAGACCTACAAACGCAATGTGCTGCTCGGCAGCACGGATGCGAGCGATCCGGTAGGACGAGTGGTCGCCCAGTTGACCACCTTCAGCGAAGGACTCGACGGCATTCGGACCACTCTGCAGAGCGCGGCTGACAAACCGGATGCACAACCCGAACTCAAGCTGGATCTCAGCGAAATGACGGCATTGCTCGACGCGCTGGGCGGGGATATTCGCGAAGGCCTCAACGCGTGGAAACTTCAGGATCGAAACGATATTCAGGAATTCGTCAAACGCCTCGGGGGTGTTGATGGTGGTCTGTCGGACCTGAAGACATTGATCCAGTCCTACATGCAGGAGCGCAAGGCCCAGCGTGTCGGCAGCAGTAACGTGGTGGATCTCAGCGGCATCTCGGTGTCTTCAACTACGCTGGATCAGATCTATAGCCTGATTGACACCGATCCGAAGTTGGCAGTGGCAAAGCCACCGTCAAAGAAAAAGAAATGAGAGTTTGGGCGGCGGGTTGCTAACGTAATCGTGACGCTGGCGCGTACCCAGGAACCAGCTCATAGACTCAGTCGTATTGTCCGAATCGGAACTGTTTGATCTCAGGCACGGTTCGGGCTTCCAGCATGATTTGTTGCATGCGTTTTGCGATCTCCGGCTTTTCGGCGGCGAGATCTTTGGATTCGGCGAGGTCTGATTCCAGATTGTAGAGTTCCAGCGGGGCGTTGGGTTTCTTCTTCAGATCTTTCTTCACTGCCTTCCATGGACCTTGCCTTACCGCAAGTTGGCCACCGTATCCGGCGAAGTCCCAGAACATGTAGTCGTGCTTACGCTGCTGCTTCTTGCCGAGGAGCGTAGGCAGGTAGCTGATTCCATCGCTGTCTTTGGCTGATTTGGTTCCGGCCACGTCGGCGAGGGTTGCCATCGCATCGTAGTGGGCGCTGATGTGGCCGGAAACACTCCCGGCCTTGATGCGACCGGGCCAGCGAACGATGAGCGGGACGCGGATGCCGCCTTCGTGCACGGAACCTTTCAAACCGCGTAGCCCGTCCACGCTGTTGAAGAATTCAAAATCGACCTGTTCCTTGAGAAACGTGGTGCCGTTGTCGGAGGTGAAGAAGACGAGGGTGTTGTCATCCAGGTCGAGTTCCTTGAGGAGCGCCATGAGCCGGCCGATCTGTTTGTCCATGAAGGTGATCATGGCGGCGTAAGCGGAACGCGGGGTGGGGTGGGGGAGGTAGCTCTTACCCTTGTATGGTGTTTCACTCCACTCGCCCTTGTATTCATCGATGTCCTTTTGCGGAGCTTGCAAGGCGAGATGCGGGATCACTGTGGGGTAATACAGAAAGAACGGCTTGTCCTTGTTTTGGCGCACAAACTTCAGCACCTCATCGGCGATGGCTTGGGGGCCGTAGGTTTCCCCGGTCAGTCCGCGGGTGTTTCCCTTGAGTTTGCGTTTGCCGGAATCATCGACGAGGTAGTTGGGGAAGAGGTTGTGAGCGTGGCGCTGGCAATTGTAGCCGAAGAAGCGATCGAATCCCTGTTTCAGTGGATCACCGCTGGAGCCGACCTCGCCCAGTCCCCACTTGCCGAACGCGCCGGTGGTGTAACCGCGCTGCTTCAGAACCTCGGCGATGGTCGTATCGTCTTCGCGGATGGGGAGCTGTCCCCGGTGTGTCTCCCAGGCGCCGATTTCGAAGTTCGTCCGCACGTAGGCGTGTCCGCCGTGCTTTCCCGTCATCAGGCTGCAGCGGGCGGGGGCGCACACGGGCGAGCTGGTGTAATGTTGGGTGAAGCGCATCCCTTCCTCCGCCATTTGATCAAGATGCTTCGTCCGAATCTTCTTCTGTCCGTAAGAGCCCAGTTCCGCATAGCCGAGATCGTCGGCCATGATGTAGATGATGTTCGGAAGCTTGGCTGCCGCGACCTGATTGATGCCGATCAGAATCAGGACGGCCGTGAATACGCGCATGAGTGAGTGCATGCGGACAGCATTGGCAACCCAGCGGCTGGGTCAAGCCGAAGCGTAGAGACAGACAGCTATTTGAGGCTCCAGGTGAGCTGGAGATTCATGCCCAAGGGGAGCGGGGTTACGTCTCCGTCTGGGGTACTCAATTTTGCGGAATCCGATTCGGTCTTTACCAACGAGAATCGCTGGTCCGAAGCTGGGAATCCGTAGAACGCGGGACCATTCAGACTGAGGAATCGTTCGAATGCTGTGAATCCATCCTGGGATCCCAGATCGATACCGGCCTGTTCGAAGGCCATGGCGTAGAGTTGCGGTGCGCAGCCGCCGGTGAAGCAACCGGCGGCACAGCCGCAGTCAGTTGCCTTGGTGGTGTGGGGTGCGCTGTCTGTTCCGGCGAAGAACTGATTCTGTTCTGGGTCCGCCACTGCTTCTCGAAGGGCCGCGCGGTCCTCCTCGAATTTTACGATGGGAAGACAGTAGAGGTGATACTTCAGGCCCTGAATCAAATGACCTATGGTGTAGAGCAGATGTTGGGGGGTGATGGTTGCGGCGACGCGTTCCGGCGCTGCCTGCACAAACTTGGCGGCGTCCTGGGTGGTGATGTGTTCACACACGATGCGAAGGTTGGGATGTTGATCCAGCAGACGTGGTATGGTTTCACGGTAGAAGATCGCCTCGGCGTTGCGGTTCGCCGCGAGATAGTCTTCCCCGGAGAGAGCGTGCTGTTCGCCGTGAATACACAGGACGATCTGTTGCTCTTCCATTGTCCGTAAAATGGCGCCGCCCAGAAACTTGTCCATGGGGAGGCCGTGTTCGGAATTGGTGGTCCCGTGGGGCGGGTAATACTTGCAGGCCCGCAACAATCCCGACGCGGCTCCCTCGCTGATCATGTCGGGGGTGGTTTCACGGGTAAGATAGAGCGGTACAATGATCTGTTCGAAATCAGCGCCGCCGTTTGATTTTAGCTCAGTCAGGTATTGTTCAATCGTCCAGCTTTGCTCATTTGGCTCACCCACCACCCGTGCGATCGGCGGCTTTGTGTTCGGCATGGCGAGAACGCCGGCACAGCCCATTTCGAGATGTGCCTTGAGGTAGGCTGGCATCGCGGGGCCCTGTCTGAAGTGCGTGTGCAGATCGAACCACTTGGGCAGGTCAAGTTGCATCCCGCACTTCTACGGAGTTCGGAGGGAAATTCCAAGTTCGATGGCCTTCTGCCTATCGTGAAGGCGCGAGGCGAAGGCGTTACAGACGCTTTTTGAGGAGGAATTCCGGCGGACCGTCGACGTATCCGAAGGTCTGCGGGAGGTTCGGGAGCCACGTAGTGGGGTGAGCCCAGCTCCATTCAGGTCATCGTCATGCTGCTGTTTTCGGTCAGCACCTGGGCGAGGTTGGGATGGCTGACCGCGACAGCGGTCCGGGCTTCCTCTCAGTCAAACGCTGCCGCGACTGCTTCCGCAAGTCGTTGGCGATAGGCTGGCGTGGCGATCTGACGCGCTTCTTTCCGGTCGGAGATGAATCCGCCCTCGATGAGTACTGCAGGTCGTTTCTGGTTCACCAGCACGCTCATGAAGCGTGCGCGGCGAATGCCGCGATCTGCCATTCCAACTTTTCGCAACAGGGAGTGATGAATTCGCGCCGCGAGATGGAGGTTGCGATAGTCATGCTCGTTGTTCGGGAGAATCACCCGCATTGGATCCGCGTAGTTGCGTGTGAGCGTCGAAGGCATTCCGCGGGGGGTAGAACAGTAGGTTTCCAATCCGCTTGCTCCCTTGCCCCCAGCGTTGAAGTGGAGGCTCAGAAACAGATCGGTATCGTAGTTGTCGGCAAAATCGACGCGTTCAGTGAGGGACATGGCCTTGTCATGGGCGCGGGTCAACACAACGGTCCAGCCCCTTTTTTCCAGTTCGGGTTTGAGCCGTATCGCCCAGTCCAGCGCGTAGGCTTTTTCGTGAAAATTTCCCAGGATGCTTTTGGTCCCCCCGTTTTCGCCCCCGTGACCCGGATCAATGCAGATGACCCCGCGCCGACGTGGAATTTTCTGGGTCCAGCCGATCAGCGGGCGGAAGTTCTTTTCCGCGTCGAGAACGTGCACGTATGGTACGCCGTTCGTGACGTGGACGGGATAACCCAGGTAGATGCGCGAGCCGTTAAAATTGGCGTAACGGCTGCGCGCGGCGAGTCCGAAGACGCCCCAGCGGGTCACCAGATGGAACTGGTCTTTGGCAACGGATCGCACGTTGCCGAAGCCCTGGCTCGAAGCCCAGTGATCCAGCGGCACCCAATGATTGGGGATAGAATCAGCAATGGCGTCCACCAGGCCGGCGGTCGGCGACGGACTGTCGGTAGTCGGTTGCCAACTCGCTGGTGCCGCGGTGGTCTCGACGGTTTTCATCCGCATGACGGAAACCGCAGGCGGCGTTGAGGGTGTGGATTGGTTCGCTGGGGTGGTCGGGGCGTCAGGCTGATCGGGAAGCGTGGCCATCCGGCCGCTTTCCCATTTCGAGGATTGGCAGCCCTGAAGAATTGCGCCAACTGCCAAGGTTAGGAAAAACGGATAGAGCCGATGCACGACGGGGATCATCTCATGAGGTCAAAATCCGACACAAGTTAGATGTCGCATTTGTTTGACTGTCCACCCAACTGTGTCGTTGGCAACTGTGTCGTTATGCGGCATGGAAGTGACAGTTGCGTCATTTCAGCCAGCGAAATCTGGTGGGAGTGTCACGCAAGTCCCCGCCAATCCGCTCGGGCAATTTTGGTAGAGCAAACGCTTGGTAATGTGGCAACTGTTTACCAGTTCGCCTTGTTAAAGAATCAGTGATCGCACGGGGTAATAGCAGCACGCCGGGATTCACACTTCTGCATGGGCACGCTAAAGAGCTGGTGGAGTCACCGGTTCGGTGGGAACACCGTATTGGGGGCAAGGCGAATTAGCTTGCTCGTGGAAGGGCGAAAAATGATTGTTGGAACAGATGGCTTGGTCAGACAGGAACGGGAATCCGGTAAGATTCAAAAGCCTGGACCGACAAAAAACCTGCCCGCCCCCGGGGCCAGAAAACGACGACAGGTGAACCCTGATCGAGTAGCCGAAACCAACAGCGCGATACCAGAAGTGGACGAAGAAACTGAAAAGAAATCGGAAGACCCAATCGCAGCAACTCCGGAAATCAAAGCGGTAAAATCAGCGGATACCGGGAAGTCCGAGGAAGAAGGCCCGACTCCGGCTGACCTCGCCCTTTTGGAACAGGAATCCGTCACTGTGCCTCGCAAGGTCGCCGCCCCGGCCGCTGAGGAACGCACGCGTTACGATGGTGAATCGGCCATTCGACTTTACCTGCGGGAGATTGGCAAAGTGCCGCTCCTTACGATTCAGGAGGAGATTGATCTCGCCGCTCTCATTCAGGCCGGCGACGAGGCCGCCCGGGAGAAGATGATCAAGGCCAACCTGCGGTTGGTGGTGAAGATCGCCCATGATTACGATTGGCTGGGACTTCCACTGCTGGATCTGATCAACGAAGGCAACATCGGCCTGATGAAGGCGGTCGAGAAATTTGATCCGGCCAAAGGCGGGAAACTTTCAACCTACGCGGCCTGGTGGATCAAGCAGGGCATCAAGCGGGCCCTGGCGAATCAGTCCAAGACGATTCGCCTGCCGGTTCATCTGGTGGATAAGATTTCCAAGATGCGTCGCGTGTCTTTGGCGCTGCTGGAGCAGCTCGGCCGCGAACCTACCGACGAGGAAATCGGTGAGGAAATGCAATTGCCGACCGCCCGCGTCTCGCAGATGCGCACCGCGGCAATCCGCCCGGCCTCCCTTGATGCGCCCATCGGCGATGACTCGGATTCGAACAGCTTCGGCGAGGTGATCGAGGATCAGAATGCGGAGGACCCGTATGAGATGCTCGAGGAGAAAACCATCGTCAACATGCTCCAGGATCTGGTCAAAACCCTGCCTGACCGTGAGGCGACGATTCTGAACTTCCGGTTCGGCCTCGATGGTGGAAACGAGAAGACTTTGGAGGAAGTCGGCCATAAATTTGGCGTAACCCGGGAGCGTGTTCGCCAGATTCAGAACATCGCGCTGAACAAGCTGCGCAAAAAGATTGAAAAAATCGAGCGGTTGGAGACCTAATTGCGTCGCATGAGCGTAACCGCTGAAGACATCTCCAATGCCATTCGCGACGTGCCGGACTTTCCCAAGCCCGGCATTTTGTTTAAGGACATTTCACCCGTGCTCGCCGATCCGGCGCTGCTCGCCGGCTGCATCGATCTGCTGGCGGAAGGATTCAAGCCCGGCGACATCGACCAGGTGGTCGGCATCGACGCCCGCGGGTTTATCTTTGCCACCGGGGTGGCGCTGAAACTGAACGCCGGTTTTGTTCCCGTGCGTAAGAAAGGCAAACTCCCGTTCAAGACCTACGAGGAGAGCTACGATCTCGAGTATGGCACGAATACCGTGGCCGTTCATGTGGATGCCGTGAAACCGGGGGATCGTGTCTTACTTATCGATGATCTCCTGGCGACTGGCGGAACTGCCGTAGCTGCCGCGAAGCTTTTGCAAAAAATTGACGCTGACATAAGGGAAATCCGCTTCCTGATCGAGTTGTCATTCCTTAAGGGCAGCGACCGGCTCAGCGGATTTCCCGTCAAATCGATCCTGTCCTATTAGTCAATCGCCCGTGATTGGAAAGTCGCGCAATCTGTACTAAATGGACTTACTCCAATCAATCGATCGGGCGCTGTTCAACTTTGGCAACCAGACCCTGAGCAATCCGGTCTTCGACTGGTTGATGCCCTTCTTGAGTGGCAACCGGTTGTTCGCTCCGTTTGTCATTTGCGCCGCGATCTGGCTGATCTGGAAATACAAGGCACGCGGCGTTCTCTGCGTTCTGTTTTGCGCGATCGCAGTCGGCATCGGTGACGGTTGGATTATCAACACCCTCCGCAAAGTTGTTCAACGGCCGCGCCCCTTCAACGATATCGAGACCGCGATCACGCTCGTGGGGCGCACCGGGAGCTTCTCCCTTCCCTCCGCTCATTCCGCGAATGCGTTTGCGATCTCGATGGTCTGTCTCATTTACTTCCGCAACTCGTGGAAGTTCATGTTACCGCTCGCGTTTGGAATCACCTACTCCCGGGTTTACAACGGGGTTCATTATCCGGCCGATACGGTGATGGGGGCTGTGATGGGAGCGGGCTACGGGTTGATGTTCGTCTGGCTTGCCCGGGAGCTGTGGACTTGGGCAGGACAGAAATGGTTTCCGCTTTGGTGGCGGAAATTGCCGGACCTGATGAATCCGGACCGTTGTGAAGACCCGGTGGAGTCCTCAGATCGAAGTTTGGTGGATCTCCATTGGTTGCGATCGGGTTATCTGCTCATCGCACTGCTGTTTATCTTCCGGCTGTACTATATCTCCGCCGGGAAAATCGAGTTGAGTGAAGACGAGGCCTACCAGTGGCAGTGGTCGCAACACCTTGCGCTTTCCTACTTCAGCAAACCGCCGCTCATTGCCTACACGCAGGCCCTGGGGACCGGCATCTGGGGAGACAATGCTTTCGGAGTCCGATTCTTCTCACCGGTCATTTCTGCGCTTCTGGGCCTTTGTCTGCTGCGATTCCTGCATCGGGAAGGCTACAGCCGTGCCGGGTTCTGGCTGATTGTGATTCTGTCGGTGACCGTACTTACCGCAGTCGGCTCGATTTTGATGGTGATCGATTCTTTGTCCGTGGCGGCGTGGGCGCTTGCGATGATCTGTATGTGGCGGGCGGTCGAAACGGATTCCACCAAGTCATGGCTGGGGTGTGGATTCTGGTTGGGGATTGGGTTTCTGGCAAAATACACAGCCCTGTTTCAATTGGTCTCGATTGCGCTGGTACTGGTGCTGCTTCCCAAAGCCCGTCGACAGTGGGTTGGCAAGGGACTGTGGTTGGCATTGGGGTTGTTGGCACTGAGCACCGTTCCCGTTTTGGTCTGGAATGCCCAACACGACTGGATCACCGTCACCCATCTGGGGAGTCGCGCGGGTCTGGAGACCAAGTGGATCTACAACTTCAATTTCATGCAGGACTTCATCGTTGGTGAGTTGGCCCTGCTCAATCCGGTTTTCTGTAGCGCGATGATCTGGGCGGCGTTCGCGTTTTGGAAACGGTATCGAGGTGACGATCTGATGAAGTTTCTGTTCCTGATGGGCGCGCCGCTGTTCGTTGGATACTTCCTCTTCACCGTCCGTTCACGGGTGCAACCCAACTGGATAGCGCCGGCGATCGTTCCGCTGTTCTGTCTAATGGTCATCTACTGGGATCGTCGTTTTCAGGACGGAATCGGAACGGTGAAACGATGGCTGGTCGCTGGAGTCGCGATCGGGATGCCGCTTGTGATCCTCCTGCACGACACGAACATTCCCTCGAAGCTGATCGGGAAAACCCTTCCGGCAAAGCTCGATCCGTTGCGTCGGGTTCGCGCCTGGTCCGGCGTCGGTGATCTGGTTTCAGACGAACGTCAGAAGTTGAAGCTGGAAGGCCCCGAGGTGTTTCTGATCGGAGCGCACTATGGGATCACCAGCGTGCTGGCGTTCTACATCGAGGAAGCAAACCGCGGCGTGCCGGACCATCCGCTGGTCTACTACCGGACGCCGGAGGAGCCGGATCATCCGGAGAACCAGTATTACTTCTGGCCGGATTACCGGGATCGCAAAGGGGAAAACGCCATCTACGTTCGCTATTTGAAGTTGAACGGCGAATACGATCCGGTGCCCGTGCACATTCGCGGCGAGTTTGAATCAGTCGAGGATTTGGGAGTGAAGGAAGTGTTCTACCGGGGACGTCTGTTTCATCGCCTGAACCTCTTCGTCTGTCGCAACAAACTCTGATGCCGCAGTTGCACAAACGTTCGTTTCGCGTCGCGTTGTACGATCTCTCGGCCACGCTCGAATCAGGACAGGCCTTCCGCTGGGAGCGGGAAGGGGAAGAGGCCGCTTGGACAGGAGTGATCGACAATCGCTGGGTGCGACTTGTTCGCAAACCGAAATCCATCGAGGCGACGTGTATCGTCGATCCGGGGGATTGGGGGTGGTTGCGTGACTACCTGCTGCTGGACGAAGATCACGAGGCGGTGATCGCGAGTTTTCCTGATGACGAGGCGTTGCGTGTCGCCACCAAGAGCTGTGCGGGCCTGAGACTCTTGCGTCAGCCAAAGTGGGAGTGTCTGGCGTCTTTTATCTGCTCGGCTTCCAAACAGATCGTTCAGATCCGCCAGATTGTTCGAACGATGTGTGAACGTTACGGCGCGTCGCTTTCGTCGCCGACGGGTGTCGTTCATGCCTTTCCGACGCCTGAGCGAATTGCCCAATGTTCTGAGGAACAGCTGCGGGAATGCAAAACCGGTTGGCGCGCGAAGTACCTTACCGGCAGTGCCGCGATGGTTTGCAACGGGGAAGTCGAGCTCGATGGGTTGGC
>JBLFYM010000150.1:0-14311 GCA_047608975.1 Limisphaerales bacterium
TCGCCTTGGATGTCCTGTCGATCAATGAAGTGGAATCACAGCGTATGAATGCCGGATTGCCACGCCGATTGATGTCACGCGAGATGTTTGAAAATGCTGAGCTTTTGGAACTTGGCATCGCCGATCCTCGTCGCATTTTTGTGGAATTCTTCAATCCCTCTTCTGCACCTGCTCAGCCCTCAAATCGCCTCGCCCCTGAGACAGGGGCGAGGCGATTTGAAAGGCAAAATAATTAATCTCGGTTTGCCCTCCCACCGTTGAGGCCTTGATGCGGAGCTGTGTTGTTGCGCCTGTCTTTCAGCAGGCGTGTGGAAAGAAACTACTCAAATATGTCCGACTGAATTGCAATCGCCCAATTCAGTTTCGGGGAAGTGGGTCGTGGGAAAATCCAAGCCGCAAAATCCAAGCACCAAAGAAGCGGTCCCGTCCTGACATAGGTTGAAGTGTGTTTGCAAAGCCGCCTGAGAGCCTGCGGGGGGCGATTCGAACTGGAGTCTTGGCGCTTGGAGTTTTTCTGTCGAAACCGCCGAAGCACCCGAAATAGACCCTAAGGAATCAGACCTTCTTTTTGCGAACCACCTTCTTGGGAGCCTTCTTCTTCGCAGATCGCTTGAGCGCAGACTGCTTCCGGGCGGCTTTCTTCTTTGCGCTCGGTATCACTGGAAATACGGGCTTCGATTTGGTGGGGGATTTCTTCACCCGCTTCTTTTTCTGTGTGCGGATGGAGTCGACCTTTTTGGGGCGTGCCTTCCCGACCAGCACGATTGGGCAGCCTTCAAAACCGAAGGCCTTGCGCAGCTGCTTCTGGAGATATTTGTGATACGCCTCGGTGAACTGGTCGCTCTTGTTGAAGAACATCACGAAGGTCGGCGGCGCCTTCCGCACATGGGTGGCGTAGAAAAATTTCAGGAATGCTCCCGAGGACGCAATGGGCTGCTTTTGTTCGATCGCATCGCGCAAGGTGCGGTTTAGCAGACCGGTTGAAACCTGCTGCTGCAGCTGGGCGGCGACATAGCGGACGGCTTCGAGAAGTCGGTCGAGATGAAATCCGGATTTTGCCGAGGTGAAGATCACCGGGGCATAGTCCAGGAAGAAGAGCTTCTTCTGCACCCACCCGGCGAATTCGCCGAGTGTGGTCATCATCTCGGGATGGTTCTTGTCCTCCGGTTTGTCCGAGTTTCGTCGCGCGACTTCTTCCTTGCGAGCCTGGGTAACGCCTTCCGAAACCAGATCCCACTTATTGATCACCAACACGCAGGCCCGGTTGTTGGAGGTGATCTTGTCGGCGATTTTCTTGTCCTGCTCCAGAATTCCGGTTTCGGCGTCGATCACGAAGACCGTGATGTCCGCGCGCTCGATCGCCCGCTCGGTTCGTTTGGTACTGAAAAATTCAACGGACTCATTGACGCGACGTGCCTTACGCAGGCCGGCAGTATCGATCAGAACGTACTTTTGGCGATGTCCTTCGGTATCGACCTCAAAAGGCACGTCCACCGAGTCGCGGGTCGTCCCCGGAGTCTCGCTGACGATCACGCGATCGGATTCGGTCAGCGCGTTGATGAGGGATGACTTGCCGACGTTAGGCCGGCCCACGACTGCCAACTTGATGGTTTCGTCAGGTTCGCCCTTCTCGCCGCGTTTCCGTTTTGGGCGCTCTGGGCGTTCTGCGGAATCGGGGAGGAACTCCATCGCCCGCCGCATCATGTCATCCACGCCGCGGGCCTGAATGGCGCTCACGGAGAAGATCTCTTCGAAACCCAATTGAGTGAAATCGATGGCGCCGTTGTCCATGCGCTCGGTGTCGGACTTGTTCACCGCCACCAGCACCGGTCGGCCGCTCTGTCGCAGGCGTGCCGCCACTTCCAGATCCAGAGCCACAACCCCGTCACGCACATCAACGACAAATACGATCGCCTGCGCGGCGTCGATCGCCAGCTGCACCTGATCCATTGCCGCCTGAATGATGACGTCGGTTGATTTCTCTCCGCGAAGCAGTCCGATGCCGCCGGTGTCCACCAGCGTAAAGGGACGTCCCTTCCACTCTACCTCCGCGCTGACGCGATCGCGGGTGACGCCGGGCATGTCGTGCACGATGGCTATACGGCTCCCAGCGATGCGATTAAACAGCGCTGATTTGCCCACATTAGGTCTTCCAACAATGGCGATAAGTCCGGCCATGCGCGGACTATGGCGAGTTCCGCAGGAATACCCAAGCATTCCGCTTAAGAATTGCTGAAAATGTCTTTCGTCCGTCTTCTTACCGGCGGTTTCGGCTGGGGAGGGAAAGCGGTTTGAGCTTCCCAGCGCTTACTTTATCGCAGCGCATTGGACGTCAGAGCACCTTGACCACGATCATGGTGACGTCATCCAGCTCGGAGGGGACTTCACTGAACTCGCGCACGGCGCGATGCACTTCATCAACAATTTCAGCTGAGGATTTTGCGCGGTTCTCATGCACGACCCGGACGATGCCGCCGAGGCCGAAGAACTGACCCTGATCATCGATCGCCTCCTCGGCACCATCGGTAAGCAACACCACGATGTCGTTCGTCTGTAATTGCACGACCGGTGCCTGGGTGTATTCACTCTCGCGGCGGATTCCCAGGGGAACGCCGGTGCGTTTCAGACTTTGGCGGATCTCTCCGTCCACGCCGATCACCAGTGCGGGAGGATGCCCGGCACTGGCATAGGTGAGTGTCTTCTCCTGCTCATCCAGCTGACTGAGAAACATCGTGACATAGCGCTCGTCACCGATGTCTTCACACAAAGCGACATTCGTCCGCGTCAGGGCGCTGCCGATGTCCTCCCGGGTCATGCAGGTGATGCGCACATACGCGCGGGTCTCCGCCATGAGCAGCGCGGGTCCCACGCCGTGGCCAGTGACGTCACCGACGACGAGTCCCAGTCCTCCGGATTTGAGGGGCAGGTAGTCGAAATAATCTCCTCCGGCGGCATCCGCGGGAAAAGACGCGCCCGCGATATCGAACCCCTCCACATGCGGTGACTTCTCAGGAAACAGATGCTGCTGGATCTCGCGGGCCACGCGGAATTGTTCCTCGTGTTCCTGCAGTTCGCGCTCCGCTTTCTTGCGCTCGGTGATGTCGCGGATGAACGCCACATACCATTTCGCTCCGTCGAGTTCCATGTCGTTGTAGGCGACCTCGATCAAAACCTGGTTGGTTCCCTTGCGACGACCGACTGTCTCAACCATGTGTCGTCCGCGCTGTGCGGATTCTTTGAGGGATTTGAAGAGATGAACCCCGGCTTCGTTCTCCACATCGTGGGGAAGCAGGAGGGTGAGATTTTGGCCCACCAACTCATCGGGTCGGTAGCCGAAGACGGGTTCCACCGCCGGATTTGCAAAGCGGATGACGCTGTCGGTGTCCATCAGCAGGATCGCATCGGTCGCCGTATCCCAGAGCAGGCGATAGCGTTCCTCGCTTTTGCGCAATTCGCGAACGGCGGTACGACGGGCTGAGCGAACGCCGGCCTCACGCAGTTCGCGTTCCACTGCGGGCACGAGGCGTGCGAGATTTCCCTTCATGAGGTAGTCATGCGCACCGGCCTTCATGGAGGCGACGGCAATGTCCTCACCAATGCCACCGGAAATGATGATAAACGGAATATCCATCCGACTCTGCTTGAAGATCTCGAGAGCTGCGGGGGCGCTGAAGTCCGGCAGGTTGTAATCCGACAGCACGAGATCCCATTTCTCCTGTAAAGCTTCGGTGAGTGCTTCCCCGGTTTCAACCCGTAGGGAATCCGTATCATAGCCGCCGCGGTTGAGCAGTCGGACCAGCATTCGCGCGTCAAACTCCGAGTCTTCCACGACCAATACGCGCAGCGGTGTCTTCATCGGCGGAGAATCTAACGAACCGAGGATCGGGAATCAATTGTGGAGGCGCGTGATTGCCCGGCGAAAATTAACTTCGCTTTCGCCATTCCTTCTTCGCCGGTTCCGGCAATCCGCGAACGCGGAACGAGGTGCGGAAGTGCATCTTGGAAACCTTGGGGAGATTCTCGGCACCGTGTCGCTCCACAAATTCCCGCCCGGCGGCTTCTACCTGTTTCGACGCGCCTTTGGGCAGTTCGATGTCGTGAGTGCGGCCCAGATCCTTGAGTTTGGTGACGAAGGCGTGGCGCGCGAGAATGGACGCGGCAGCGACCGCGACGTCGGATTCGGCCTTATGACGTTGAATCAGCTCGATCTCGCGGCCGAGTTCCATGAGCGCCTTCCCGACGGTGGCCTTGTCGGAGGCAAACTGATCGCTGATGACGCGGACGGGCTCGGGTTTCATCTGCTGACGGCGGGCCATCAGATTCTCGATCACCCGGGCATGTCCCCAGGCCAAGACCTTGTTCACGCTGCCCATTTTCTGGTAGAGCCGGTTGTAGGCGTCGTTCCCGATCACGACGACATCGTAGACAATCCCATCAGTCTTTTGGATCAGATCGGTGAACTCCGCGATCTTCCGGTCGCTGGAAATGTTCTTCGAATCGCGCACGTCATCATCACGCCACGCCTTGACGATGGATTCGTTGACATAAACCCCGGCGATGGTGAGCGGCCCGAAGAAATCGCCTTTGCCGCTTTCGTCCACGCCGATCCGCGGCATCAGCAGCTCGGGGTTCAAAACATCCTCATAACCGAGTCGGGCCTCCTGTAGGATCTCCGGTTCGAGCACAAACTCGATGAACTCCTTCGCATCCTTGCCCTGAATTACAAGTTTGCCGCTGGTGTAGAACGCCACGCTGACCTTGTCCCGCTTGCCGGCGAAGCGGGTGTAAGGGACTTCATTGAACTGGTAGTTCAGGCGCCGAAGAATCGCTTCGAGTTGCTCGCCTTGGTCGGCGGTAAGTTTGTAAGTGTAGGTGGATGGAGCGGGCATCGTGGCGAAATCCGGTTGGCGGGAGAGTAGTCAGAGGGGGGGGGATGCCAAATCGAAAACCGCGAACTGAATCAGGGCCTTATTGATCTGAATGAAAAACGCCGGTTTTCGTCGGAAATTCGACTATTGAGCGCGTCGCTTGATCGTCGCAGACTTTTTAAATGTCACTGTTCGAACAAAACCACTCCCGCCGCGGGAACTGGCGGCCACGCTTGGCGCTGGCGTGCGTGTTCGGATTTTTGGCGTTTCGCACGTTCGCGGCGGACGCCGCAAGGCAGATCAATTTCGTCAACGACGTTGTTCCCGTCCTTACCAAAGCTGGCTGCAATGCGGGCGAATGTCATGCCAAGGCTGGAATGGGGCAGAACGGTTTTCAGCTTTCCCTCCTCGGCTTTGAGCCACAGGAGGACTACGAGCATCTGGTCAAGGAAGCCCGCAGCCGCCGGATCTTTCCCGCCGCGCCGGATCAAAGCCTGCTGTTATTGAAGGCATCGAGTGGCGTCCCGCACGGAGGGGGGAATCGGCTGCCGCGTGATTCGGAAGACTATCAGGTACTGCGCAATTGGATCAGCCAAGGCCTTCCCGGTAGCAAACCCGACGATCCGAAACTCACCGGGATCGAGGTTACACCAGGGGCGGGCACGTTAAAGAAAGGGGCCAAGCAACAATTGAAGGTCGTCGCCCGCTATTCCGACAAGAGCAAGCGCGACGTAACCCGGTTGGCGCTCTTCGAGCCGAACGATAGCGCCATGGCGGAAGTCAGCGAGACGGGCCTGGTGGAGGTCGGAAGTCTGCCGGGGAAGGTGGCGATCATGGTTCGCTACTCGGCTGAGTCATCAGTATTCAACATTGCCATTCCGCTCGGAGCACCGGTCGAGAATCTGCCACCGGAGAAGAACTTCATCGACACGCTGGTCTTCGCGAATCTGAAGCAGATTGGCATCCCACCGTCGTCCCTGATCGATGCCGGAGCATTTCTTCGCCGGGTGTCGCTCGATATTGCCGGGCGCATGCCGACGTTGAAGGAGACCGAGGAATTTCTCGCGAGCACGGCGGTGGACAAACGGGAACAGCTGATCGACACGTTTTTGAGAAGCCCGGACTATGCTGACTACTTCGCAAACAAATGGACGTCGCTGTTGAAGAACCGCCGCGATGCCCGCAGCGACATCACCTCCAACTTCGCGTTTCACTCTTGGGTTCGGGACGGTCTTTTGGCCAACAAACCTTACGATCAGCTCGTTCGTGAACTGCTCGCCGCCACCGGGACCATTCTGGGGAATCCACCCGTCGCCTGGTACAAGCGGGTGAAGGATCCAAAGCAGCAGATTGAAGACGTGGCCCAGCTGTTCCTCGGCGTTCGCATGCAGTGCGCCCAATGTCATCATCATCCCTTCGAACGTTGGAGCCAGGATGATTACTACAGCCTCACCGCGTTCTTCAGTCAGATCGGCCGCAAGCCCACCGGTATCGCAGGTGAGGACATGATCTTTCACAAGCGCGGCATCGCCCAGGCGAAGAATGTGAAGACGGGCACGCAACTCCGACCCGCAGCATTGGGTTCGAAGATTCCGGACATCGCCCCGGACGAGGATCCGCGCCTGCAACTTGCCAACTGGATGAGCGATCCGAAGAATCCGTTTTTTGCCAAAGCGCTCGTAAACCGCTACTGGAAACACTTCTTCAAGCGCGGTCTGATTGAGCCGGAAGACGACATTCGCGACACCAATCCTCCCACCAATCCCGAATTGCTCGCGGCGTTGGAGAAACACTTCATCGACAGCGGCTTCGATCTCAAGGATCTCGTGCGGCTCATCACCCGGTCGAGCACCTATCAGATCAGTTCCAAGCCGAACGCGCACAATCTCGTGGACCGGCAGAACTTCTCCCGCTTCCAACCCCGACGTCTACAGGCGGAGGTATTGCTAGATTCGATTGATCAGCTGACCGGCGCAACCACTTCGTTTGCGGATCTGCCAGCCGGCACCCGCGCAATTGCGTTGCCGGACAACAGTTACAACAAGTCGTCCGCCTTTCTGCGCGTGTTTGGTCGACCGGATGGCACCAGCGTCTGCGAGTGCGAACGCGTCGAGTCCTCCAGTCTCGCCCAAAGTCTGCACCTCATGAACGGGTCGGACGTGAAGGCCAAACTGAAGACCTCCAAAGGTCGCGCCGACACGCTTTCCCGCGACAAAGGACCGAACGATGGAAAAGTTCGCGAACTCTATCTCGCCGCCTTTGCCCGCGAACCGCAGGCTGAAGAACTGAAGATCGCCGTTGATTTCCTGGAGGAACCGATCTCCGACAAGAATGGCAATCTGAGCAAGGGCACCACGGCTACCCGTGAAAAATTTGAAGACCTCATCTGGGCCCTGATGAACACCAAAGAGTTCCTGTTCAATCACTGACATGTTCCTACCCGTCCTTAGAAAATCCCTGGCCAGCTTGTTGTTGCTCGCCGTCGCCGCCGTCGTTGATTCCGCCCAGGCGCAATCTGTCATTCTTCCGGCCCCGCGGTTGTTGACCACCGTTCCGATGGGGGCCCGGGTCGGCCAGACTCTGGAGGTCACCATCGGCGGTGATAATCTGGATGGCCAGACGCGCCTGCTCTTTTCGCATCCGGACATCACCGCGAAGGCCAAAGGCGATACCAAGGCGGACGCGAACAAATACCTCGTCACTGTCGGGAAAGACGCACCCGTCGGCATTCATGAAGCCCGCGTGATGACGCGCCTCGGAATTTCCTCATGTCGCGCCTTCACCGTTGGAACCAAGCCGGAAGTCATTCAGGCCAAGGGCAATCAGTCGCTCGCCAAGGCGATGGAGCTGAAACTGAATTCTGTCTGCAATGCCGCCACAACCAAGCGGGCCTTGGATTACTATTCGTTCGAAGCGAAGAAAGGTCAGCGCGTAGTGGTGGAATGTGCCACCAAGGGAATTGATTCCCGCATGAATGGCGTTCTTGTTCTCGCCGATTCCGAAGGTCGAGATCTGTTGGTGGACCGGCTCGGTGGACAGCTGGATTACACCGCTCCCGCCGCTGGCCGATACACCATCAAGGTTCATGATCTGACCTACAAAGGCGGGGCGCACTATTTCTATCGCCTGGTACTCTCCGAGGTGAAGAGCGGTGCGCCAGCCCCGCGACATCCCACCGTCGAAACCGTGAGTTCCTTTTCCTGGCGGCCGGAGTTTGCCTCCAATGAGACAACCGCCGAGCACGAGCCCAACAACCGGCAGGAAGAGGCCCAGAAGATTTCTCTTCCCATCCAAATCACCGGCCGGTTCTTTCCGGCAGCCGATGTCGACACGTTTGAGTTCTCCGCGAAGAAAGGGGAAGAGTGGTGGGTAGAGGTGGTATCGGAACGACTGGGACTGCCCACCGATCCATTCGCTCTGGTTCAACACGTTGATCCCAAGGACGGCAAACTGACGGACGTTGCTCAACTCAACGACATCGCGCCGCCGATGAAGCCGTCGAGCAACGGTTATTCCTACGACGGCCCGCCCTACAACGCCGGCTCTGCGGACGTGCTCGGCAAGGTGACAATCAAGACCGACGGTGTGCATCGAATTCAGGTGCGCGATCTGTTTGGAGGCACGCGCAGCATCAAGCGTCACGAATATCGTCTGGTGATTCGCAAGGCGCAACCGGACTTCACCCTCGTTGCCTGGGCATTGCACATGAACCTCCGCAACGGCGACCGCAACGCACTCTCGAAACCGATTGCGCTTCGCAACGGCCGCACTGTGGCTTTTGAAGTCGTGACCGTTCGCCGTGATGGCTTCGCCGGGCAGATCGATCTCGAGATGGTCGGCCTTCCCAAAGGCATGAGCGCCCAGGGCTTTTCGATCCCGAAAGGAAAGACCCGCGGAATTTTGACGGTAACAGCGGCTGAAGATGCACCCCGCACCTTGGGACGCGCGCGGATCTTTGGACGTGCCAAGATCGGCGATGCCCAGGCTCGTCGCCCGTGTCGACTCGCGTCCATGAAGTGGCCCGTGCCGAACGCCGCGAGTGACATTCCGGCACCCCGACTTTTCGCCGACATTCCCGTTTCGGTGGGTGGTGAGGAAGCATCCCCACTCTCTATCCGTGCCCAGGAGGATAAAGTTTTTGAAGCCAAGCTGGGTGCCAAGCTCACCATACCGCTCCAGCTCGTTCGCCGCGGAGATTTCTCCGGCGCCAATGTCAAATTGAAGGCCTTCGGTGCCGGTTTCGAAAAATGCTCGTTCGATGCTCCTCTCAAGCAGGACAGTCACGATGCCGTTCTCAATCTGGCGACGCTGAAGATTCCCGCGGGCGAACACACCATCGCTTTCTATGGCGGCGCAGTCTCGAAGTATAAGCACAACGAGGCCGCCCAGATCCTGGCTGAAGCGACGCAGAAGAAGGCGGAGTCGGAAGTGAAGAAGCTCGCGGCCAAAGCAAAGAAACTCACCGCAGCGGCCAAAGCCGCGCCGGCTGCCGAGAAGGCAAAAGCGGACGAAGCTGCCAAACAGGCGGTGGCCGCCCAGAAGGCGGCGGAAAAAGCCAGTGTTGCGGCGACCAGTCGATTCAAGAAAGCCGCCAGCGCCGGCCGAGCGAAAGACATCGTGGATATATTTGTTTCCGAACCGATTCGCATTCGCGTCCTGCCGGCCGATAAGAAGTAAGAAGATTTTGTCATGAAAGAACCGTCCTCCATCGTTCCTTGTTCCGGGCCGCTCAGTCGTCGCGGCTTCATGCAGGCCGGGCTCGGTGCCTTTGGCAGCCTGAGTCTGCCGGGCATGCTGCGTCTCCGCGCTGAGAATGCGCTCAAGTCGCGCAGCGAGAAAACCGCGATCATTATGGTGTGGCTGCCAGGCGGTTGTTCGCACATTGACACCTACGATCCCAAGCCCGAGGCCCCGATGGAATATCGCGGGCCGTTCGGAACCATCCCCACTTCTGTTCCCGGTACCCGGATCACCGAACTGTTGCCCCTGCAGGCAAAAATCGCGGACAAGTTCACCATTATCCGTTCGATGGTGAACGGGGCAGGCGGACATCCGGCGGGCTCCATGCAGATGTTCTCGGGAGACACCGACTCGCGGGACAAACCGAAGCCGTTGAAGCCGGACTGGATGTCGGTTGCCAACTACCTGCGCTCCCAGGAAGGGCAGCGCGACAACCCGCTGCCCCGCTACATCGGGGTTCCCGGCCCCGGGAGTTACACCGGTACGGCGTATGTTGGGGATGCGTATTCAGCCTTCAATGTCACTGGTGATCCGAACAGTCCCAAATTCAGTGTTCCGAACATTGGACTTTCTGATGCCAGCGAATCCACACGGATCGGCCGCCGTGTCGCACTGCGTGAAAGTCTGGACACCCTTGAACGCTCCTTCGATCAGCAGGGCGAGACCGGCGCGCTCGACGAATTTGAACAGCAGGCGCTGACGCTCCTCACCAACCCGCAGGCGCGCGACGCCTTCGACCTGAGCAAGGAAGACGACGCCACCCGTGATCGGTATGGGCGCAATCGCTGGGGGCAACAACTTCTGCTCGCCCGGCGCCTGGTGGAGTCGGGGGTGGATATCATCACCAGCAATCTGAACGGTCCGCTCTGTGGCCGGGTCAACAACTGGGACGATCACGCGGTGAATCATCACGTCTTTGACGCGCTTCGGTTCCGGGCTCCCACCTACGATCAGGCCGTGAGTGCGCTGATCGAAGACATCTACAAACGGAACCTGGACAAGCGCGTGCTAGTGGTGGTCACCGGAGAATTTGGGCGCACCCCCAAGGTGAACTATCAACCCAGTACCGGCGCCGGCAACGCGAGCGCCCCGGCGGGAACCAAACAACCCGGACGTGATCACTGGCCCCGCGCCTTCTCAAACATCTGGGCCGGCGGCAACATTCAGACCGGCGGCCTCATTGGTGCCACCGACAAACGCGGCGAAGACGCGATCTCCCGTCGTTTTGGGCCGCACGATTTCCTGGCGACCATCTATCATCACCTCGGCATCGACTACTCCAAGATCACTATCAAGGATTACAATGGCCGTCCCACCCCGTTGGTGGACAATGGCAAGGTGATTCCCGAATTGATGGGCTGAGGCTGCAGCTCTCTCGACGCGACGGAACAGGTCCCGTGTTCCATCCGATGCTCACCACAGCACCTGCAGATCACTCATCGCGACCAACGCCCGGTCGCAGGTGAGCATCCGCAGATCTTCCACAATCGCTTGGGCCGCCAGCAGACGGTAAAACGGATCACGATGTTCCGTGTCCAACTGACCAGCAAGCACCGCGTGCGCCATGTCAAGTGGCAGCGTTCGCCACCGTTCCATCCGAACTGCGCCTTCAAAATCTGAGAGCAGATTCGGCGGCACCGTGAGCTTGCCGAGTCGGTGTTTGAGGGCGATTTCGAAGGCGGAAACTGGACTGGCAAAGACCGTGTTCTCGGGTGAGGCAATCGCTTCGCGAGCGGATTCACTCAATCGCTCAGGAAATCCCCACCACCAAAGAATGGCGTGCGTATCGAGCAGGAGGTTCATGGCTCAACGAAGCGGATCGCCCGGCTGGCCGTTTTCGAACTCACCGAGTTCATCCTCCGAGAGCGGGTCGAAACACGATTCACCTATCTTGATACGCCCCGCAAACCTCCCCGGTATTCGGGACGAGTCCTGGTCCACCGCCACCAACCGAGCCACCGCCGTCCCGTTGCGCGCGATGACGATCTCCTCCCCTTTTCCCACCTCGACCAGCAAAGCAGACAAATGCGTTTTCGCCTGATGTACGTTTACCGTCTTCATGCATTACAGTTAACTTAGTCATACTGCTTAGTCAATATGCAGATACACCACCCGGGACACGTTCTCCCAGTTACAATCACAGCCTTTAGTAAGGCGTTCGAATCGCCTGTTTTCAGGCTTTTTCCTTTGCTGACATGGTGATTTCCGCGACGATCTGCCGCCATGAGCTTGTTTGATTTGAATGGTGAAGTGGCCGCCGTGATTGGTGCTACGGGTGTACTCGGTGGCGCAATTGCTGAAGGTCTGGGCGAAGCCGGGGCGAAGGTAGTGGTGATCGGTCGGAATGCGGAACGCGGCGCGGGACGGGTGGCAGCGATCACGGAGAAAGGTGGCGAAGCCATGTTTGTCGCCGCGAATGCCAGTGACAAGTCGAGTCTGGAAGCGGCGCGCGAGGAGATCGAAGCGAAGTTCGGCCCGGTCAGCGTGCTCGTTAATGCTGCCGGCGGCAACGACCCGAAAGTCACCGTCGCGGGTGACACCAAATTTGAGGACATTCCACTTGATGCCTGGAACGCCAACTTTGATCTGAACCTTGTCGGTGGTGCCTTCCTTCCCTGCCAGGTCTTCGGTCCCGGAATGGTGCAACGTCAACACGGCAGCATCATCAACATCGCCAGCGTCTCCGCCCACATCCCCCTCTCTCGCGTGGTGACCTATTCCTCGTCGAAGGCGTCGGTGCTTACACTCTCGAAGTTTCTGGCGCGCGAATGGGCCACGGACAAGGTTCGCGTCAACACCATCACCCCCGGCTTCTTCCCGGCGGAACAGAATCGCAAACTCCTCTTCAACGAAGACGGGTCACCGTCCGATCGCACGAAGGCAATCTGGGGACATACTCCGATGCAGCGATTTGGTGAGGCCAAGGAATTGGTCGGTGCCGCAGTGTTCCTGGCAAGTGAAGAAGCCAGCAGTTTTGTGACCGGCACGGACATCTGTGTGGACGGCGGGTTCCTTTCCCAGACCATCTGAAAACGCTTCCATCTGAACCACGCTTCGCATGAGTGCCCGTTCTGCTATCGCCGATTCCAGCTCCTCCTTGGCGGATGATAAAGTCGCCGAGATCGTCGCCCAGACCTGTCCGACATCGGACTATGCGAACCGCCGCGTTCTTTTGATCGTTCCGGATGGGACTCGTACCGCGCCGGTCGGTCTCCTGTTCAAGTGCATCTTTGATCAGATCGGGGAGAGCGCGGCCGCGGTGGATGTGATGATTGCGCTCGGCACTCATCAGCCGATGAGCGAAGAGGCGATCTGCGGGCGGCTTGAAATCTCGGGTGAGGATCGTGCCGGTAAATATCGGTCTGTCGAATTCATCAACCATGAGTGGGACAATCCCGCGGCGCTGAAGAAGATCGGCACCATTGGCGCCGATGAAATCAAGAAACTCTCAGGCGGGCTGTTCGAAATGGATGTGCCGGTGGAGATCAACAAGCGTCTCTTCAACTACGACGAAGTGATCATTGTCGGCCCGGTGTTCCCGCACGAGGTCGTCGGATTTTCCGGCGGCAACAAGTACCTGTTCCCGGGCGTGGGTGGTCCGGACATTCTCAATTTCTTTCACTGGCTCGGTGCGGTGGTCACGAACGCGCGGACGATTGGCAACAAGTGGACGCCGGTTCGCAAGGTGGTCGATCGAGCAGGTGCGATGGTCAATCTGAAGAAGTTGTGTTTTGCCATGGTGGTCCGACCAGACAAGTCACTTGCGGGCTTGTGCGCCGGGACACCAGAGGACGCGTGGGACGCGGCGGCCGATATCTCCAACGGCATCCATATTGTATACAAGGACAAGGCTTACCAGCGGATCCTCTCGTGCGCCCCGCCGATGTACGACGAGATTTGGACAGCTGGCAAGGCGATGTACAAGCTCGAACCCGTACTGGCCGACGGTGGCGAACTAATCATCTACGCACCGCATGTGGAAGAGGTCTGTTTTACCCACCGGGAAACCATCATGGCGGTGGGGTATCACTGTCGGGATTACTTCCTGAAGCAGTGGGACAAATTCAAGGACTACCCTTGGGGCGTGCTCGCGCATTCAACGCACGTTCGGGGTCAGGGAGTGTTTGAAGACGGCGTCGAAAAATGTCGGGCGCAGGTCACCCTCGCGACCAAAATACCGCCCGACGTCTGCGCGCAACTGAACCTCGGTTACTGCGATCCCGCGACGATCGATCTGAACGACTTCAAAGACCGTGAGGACGAGGGCATCCTGTTCATCCCCAAGGCGGGTGAGATGCTCTACAAGCTCAGCGACCCGCCCAAGTGGGCCGAAGTCTGAACGCCGGGCGCGAAGCGGTTGGAGTTCAAGCTGCAGCCGTAACTATCCAGCAGAAGAACCGCGGATAGCGCGGATTTCACGGATGGGCTTCGGTAAATCCGCAGACCCAAAGCTAGGACTGCATTCACCATTTGGTGAGTCGAATTCAAAACGAACTCGTATCGTATTTCCCCATTATCCGTGCCATCCGAGGTCAAATAAACTGCTTGAGTAACAGCAGTTACTCCTACCCGGTCTCCGGTATCTGGCTCGCAATATTGCTTCCGAAATCAGGGTCTACTTCCTGGTCAAGTGATCCAGCAGGAAGGCTTCCGGTGTGGGAACGGTGGCATCCGCAGATTCTTGAATCAGCAGAATACAGGTG
>JBLFYM010000151.1:0-14156 GCA_047608975.1 Limisphaerales bacterium
CATACGGACTCGGTCACCGTCCTGGTGGTCGCTGACGGTGCGGGCTCAAGCAAATACAGCCGTATCGGTTCTCATGTCGCGGTGCAGGAAACAGTGGCCGAGTATATCAGACTGTTGAAGGCGGCCGATGGGGACAAACTGAAGTCGGCGGGTTCGCGCGTGAAGTTGCTGAAGGAGTTTGTGACCACCGCGGTGAACGCGGGCCGTTCGAAGGTCGTGGACATTGCGGAGAAATCCAAGCTGAGTCCGAAGGAGTTTCGGGCCACCTTGCTCACGGTCGTTCATTACCACGGAGAAGGGGATGAAATCCTGTTGTCGAACCAAGTGGGTGACGGTGCGATTTCGCTCCTGCTGAAAGACAAGACGGTGAAGAAGTTTGGCGATTCGGACAGTGGTGAATTCTCCGGCGAAGTGTCGTGCTTTTTGACTGACAGTGAGGCGACCGAGAAGGCCAAGATCGTCAACGAGTTTACCGCAGTGGACCAGTTGGAGGCGTTTTTTCTCTGCTCCGACGGGATCGAGGACGCGTTCTATCCGATTGAGAAGAAGTCATTGGATATTTACCGGCAATGGATGAACGGCGTGGACGAGCCCTTGGAACATTTCAAGAGTCAGGCAAAGCAACCCGCGGTGTTCGATCAGGAAGCCGCGGGCTGGGCGCTGGCGCAGTGGCTCGAATTCGAAAAACGCGGAGAGAACGATGATCGTACCTTGCTTCTCATGCATCGACGACCGCCGAGCGTTCAGTTTTAGTCGGGCGGGGTATGGAATATCTCAAGGTGCGGACAACCGACGGGGTGGAGATCGTTATCGAACGGGAGCCCGTGGCGTCTGGCGGAGAGAAGGTGGTGTTCTTCAGTCGCGATCACAAGCAGGTGGTCGGATTCTTCTTTGGCAAACTTGACGATCCACACGAACGGCGCACCCGCTTGCGAAAGATTGTCGGAGACTACAATCCCACCACGAGCGGCAATCAGGCCAGCTATTGGGCAAAGCACTTTTGCTGGCCGAATGCGGTCGTCGATGGTGCCAAGCATCTGCCTGCGGAATTCATTCGCCGACACAATATCTGCACTCCGGTACTCGGGGTTGTTTGTCCGTCCTATCGCTCAAACTTTTTCTTCCGGGATCGAACGAACAACGTGCGTGAAAAGAAGGGGCGATGGTTTACCGGGGTCAAATCCCGCAAGCTCCTGCCGGACGATGAGAAAGGTGACTTTCTCCGCTACGTCCAATGCTGTTCGATCATGGCGACCTCGGTGCGTCGCCTGCATTTTGCCGGACTCGCACACTCGGATCTTTCGCACAACAACGTCCTCATCGATCCCAAGCACGGCGATGCCTGCGTGATCGACATTGATTCGTTGGTGGTCCCGGGACTGGCTCCTCCGAGTGTTCTGGGAACACCTGGTTACATTGCCCCAGAAGTGGTCGTTGGTGATGCGCTGCCTTCGATTGAAACGGATCTGCATGCACTGGCGGTTCTCATCTACGAGACCCTTTTGTTACGACATCCGCTGCAAGGACCGAAGATTCACGCCAAGAGTCCGGAGCAGGATGAGCTGCTTTCGATGGGGAAGAATGCCCTCTATATTGAGCACCCCACCGACAGGTCAAACCATCTGAAACAGGCGCCCGATATTCCCGTGAGCCGGCTTGGACCACACCTTGAAGCGCTGTTCCACAAGACCTTCGTGGAGGGTCTGCACAATCCTCCGATGCGGGCGACCGCGAGCCAGTGGGAGAAGGCGTTGACGAAAACGTTGGATCTGATCCATCCGTCGCCGAATGGAAAACAGTGGTTCATTGTCGCGCGGGACATGTCGAAGCAATGTCCTTACACCAAGCGAGACTGGGCGGCCCCCATCCCGATCATGGATCTGTTTCGCGAAAAGGGCGGGGGGGCTTACAGCGACGAACAGCACACCATCACGGTCTGGAATAACCGCTACCTCTACAAGTGGCATCTGTTCTCAAACCTCAGTCCCCAGCAGGCGGAACGGGATCCGCAGGCCTACTTCAGCTACTACCAGGACAAGTGGTGGATGGTGAATCAGAGCGGACACGACATGATCATTGTGGATGAGGAAGAATACCTGCGGGACGGTCACGCCGTGGAGATCACCGAAGGATTGAAGGTGCTGATGTCGCCGGAAGACAGCGGACGCCTGGCGATCTTCGATTTTCTGTAGCACTTCGGAATCGACTCCGGCACTGAGCATGCTCCCCCGGAAGGGCACCTGGGGACATCGATCGATCTGATGCAACTTGCCGGCAGGTCAAACAGCAACAGCTGCCTTGATATGCGGCTCCGGGTCGTAGTTCTCCAACTCAAAGTCCTCGATGACAAAGGCGTGAATGTCCGTGACTTCCGGATTGAGCCGCATGGTCGGTAGCGCTCGCGGCTTCCGGCTGAGTTGAAGTTTGGTCTGTTCCAGATGGTTGGAGTAGAGATGGAGATCCCCGAAGGTGTGCACGAACTCGCCAGCCTTCAGCCCGCAGACCTGCGCGATCATCATGGTCAGAAGGGCGTAGGAGGCGATGTTGAAGGGCACGCCGAGAAAGAGATCGGCGCTGCGTTGATACAGTTGGCAGCTCAGTTCGCCGTCACGAACGTAGAATTGAAAGAATGCGTGGCAGGGGGCCAAAGCCATCTTCGGAAGTTCTCCCACATTCCAGGCGCTAACGATCAGGCGTCGACTGTCTGGATTGTTCCTGATCTGTTCGATCACGTCGTCGATCTGGTTGATGGTCGTGCCATCGGGAGCGGGCCATGAACACCACTGGCGGCCATAGATTGGGCCGAGATCACCATTCTCATCCGCCCATTCGTCCCAGATCCGAACCTTGTTGTCGTTCAGGTATTTGATGTTGGTGTCGCCCTTCAGAAACCAAAGAAGTTCATGGATGATGGAACGGAGGTGCAGTTTCTTGGTGGTAAGGCAGGGGAATCCGGCGCGTAGGTCGAAGCGGGTCTGGGCACCAAACACGGAATAGGTACCGGTTCCCGTCCGGTCGTCCTTGTATTTTCCCTTCTCCGTAACAAGTCGGAGCAATTCGAGATACTGAACCATACCCGATTCTAGCCGGGGGCGGACTCGGGAGTCGATTTTTCGTTTTTGTCCGGCGTGGGTTCGGGTGTGGCCGAGGTTTTCGGTGGCTTCTCGTCGGGCTCAGACTTGCGTGCGGTATAGACGCGCTTGAATCCCAGTTTACGGGCTTCCTCGTCCAAGGTGACGGAAAAGATTCGTCGCAGCGACCGCTTCTGGCGCGCTATCCAGAACAGCACTGCAAATGGTGTCAGGAAGAGCAGGTGCCATAGGCTGACAGTGGTGAATCCTGCGGCAGCCAGGACGGCGAACAGCATTGTCACTCCGAAGCACAGCTTGCCGAGCACGCTCCATTCGGTATGAAGCCGGCACTTGATGAGCTCGCCGCCGCCACGATGCCATTCCACGGCGGTCCGCAGGCGGAGTCGACACCAGCGGCTGCCAAGGATCTCGATGTCGTATTCCCCCCAACCGGAATCCGAATGGGCGACCCAGTCGTCGTGCTCCAATCTCCGCAGGACTGATTCCAGAAACTCTGCCCGGGCAGTTGGTTTTTCCGTCCAATACAGGGCCAGATCAAATTCTCCCGCCTTTCCGCGCAACGCCTGTGAATCGAGAGATTCCCGTTTCGACAGGGCAGATTGGCGCCAAATGAACCGTTCCGTGTGGCGCGACCAGCTGCGAACGATGGGTTGGAGAAAATACATCAGCGCCACGAGCGGGCGTGACCATCGGCGCTTCTTTTCCGGAGGTAGGTCGGCGGTCCAGCCAGCCAATCCGCATACCCAGAACCAGATGGCGATGCACGCGAATCCGGCGGCGATCAAAAGGTTCTGGTTCAATACATACCCGGTAAGCAGCAACGGCAATGTGATGAGCAGCTGTTGTTCCGGACTGGTGAACCGAGCCAGTGTCCAGTTGACACTGGTGGCGTAGATCGATTGGAACATGCCCTCGCCGAACCGCCCGCGATAGATCGTTTGAGCGGCGCTGGAGGTTCCCAACGGCGAATAGATTCGTCCCCGCCAATGGCCGCCGCCCCAGGCATTGAAGTAGTCAGGGTGCCGCCGCATCAACAGTGCTTCCGCCTCCCCGTAGCCGGATTGCTGGCGGAGATACGCGCTGACACTGGCGCGCCGGTAGTGCCAGACAAACCCGGAGGAATTGAATCCAATTCGATGGCCGGCTTGCTGGAGCTTCCAGCAGATATCCACGTCATCGCCCGCCTTCTTGAAGATCGGATCGAAGCCGCCGATCTCTTCCAAAACATGCTTGTAGAATGCCATGTTACAGCCGGGAATGTGCTCGGCCTCCCGCTCGGTCAACATGACATGCACCGGTCCACCGGGTGAGGCCATCACTGCGGCGGCGGTGGAAGAATCATCTGGCGGCAGAAAGTTGTGACCGCCCATGGCCTTGAAATCTCCACTGGCGAGATCCCCCACAAGATAGTGGAGCCAATCTTCGTCCGCGCGGCAGTCGTCATCCGTGAAGGCGACAATCTCTCCGGTGGCTGCCTGAATCCCGGTGTTGCGCGCAACGCTTAGGCCGAGGTTGGACTGGCGAATATACCGGGCGTAGGGAAATGCTTTTGAAACTTCCGGAACGGTATCGGTTGAGCCGTCGTCCACGACGATGACTTCGTAGTCCGGATAATTCAGATGTTCCAGCGATTGAAGGCATTTCTTCAATGTGCGCGAGCCATTGTAGGTGGCTACTACGACCGAAACCTTGGGCGCGCTTTGCAGCTCGAAGTAGGGCGCGATCGCAAACGCATCCTTGACCGCGCCATACGCCAGCTTCGGTTTGCGATCTCGATCTACCAGCCCGAAAAACCAATCAGTGACGACCCCGTCATCCTTGAACCAATCGTCGGTGAAACTGAACACGCAGACCCCGGCAAGTCCGCCGCGAAAGGCAGACTCGATCTGCCAACTCAGAATCTCTGATTTAGCCTCGTCACCCTCGCTCTGTGAATCGATGCCGATCTCACCGAGCAGCAATGGCTTGGTATCAGCAATCATCTGTAAGTGGGAGAGGTAGCGTTCAAACGGCTTCTGCTGGTGCAGATAGACGTTGAACATCACAAAATCGATCCGGTTGGAGCCGAGGTATTCCGTCGGGGGAAAGTTTCCAAAAGTGACGAGGCAATGCGGATTTGCACTTTTGGCCACGCCGACGAGTTCATCGAGGAAACTGCCCGTCCCTGCCGCGCCCTGCCAGCGCACGATATCGGGTGGAATCTCATTCGCGACGCTGAACGCGAACACGGCCGGATGTTCACCACATTGCCTGACTGCATCGCGAACCGCCGTTCTGGCTTCCTCCTGAGTCTTCTTGGCGTCCAGGAAACAACCGGTCTGCCACCAGGGAACATCGACCAGGAACTTTAGTCCGTGATTGTGCGCCAGATCCAGGAGCCAACGCGGTGGCACGTGGTAGACCCGCAACACATTGCTTTCGACAGCGGTGATCTGCTTGAAATCCGCAGTGGCGCGGTCTTTTTCAGGGAACGGTTCACCGGCCTCGTTGGGGGCGAAGGGACCATAGGTCACTCCCTTGACGTAGAACTTCTTTTCGCCCAACCGAAAGAACTTCCCGTCGATAATTACCCTTTGCATGTCCTTGCCGGTGTCAGCCATGGGAGGCGCGATGGTTCACGATCCTCCGACGTCAGGCAAGCGCGCTTCACTCAATGTAACTGGGACGTGAGCAGGTTGCTGCCGGGGGTAAAGGCGGGGAAGGGGCATTCCTCTGTCGTTGGTCATCAAAGTCGTGCGAGGAAGCTTCAAATTCCAATCAGAATCGTCCGCTTACACCCGAGTTGCGGATTGAAGCTTGGAGCTTTTGCAAGTTCTACTCAACGCGGTTGACAGACGATGACGAGCACCAATCATTTCCGCATGTCGATGCGTGCGCTGCCCCATACCCATTCCTGTTTTGTCTGCGGTGAACGAAATGTTCACGGCCTCCAATTGCGTTTCGAGACAGATGGCACCTTGGTGAAAACCAAATTCACACCAGGGGAGGAACACATCGGGTTTCAGAATGTGACGCACGGCGGCATTCTCGCGACGGTGCTGGATGAGATCATGGTTTGGGCCTGTGCGGTAGCCACCCGACGGTTTGCCTATTGCGCGGAGATGTCCGTTCGATTTCAAAAACCCGCCATACCGAATCAGCAGTATGAGGTGGTTGCGCGAATGGATGAGAATCGAAAAGGGCGCATCCTCGTCGCAAGTGGTGAAATAGTGGATGAGGGTGGCGCGGTCCTGGCGCAGGCCACCGGCAAATATCGCCCCCTCGATCCAGCCCAGGCGAAAGGGATGCTCAGTGACGTGGTCGGCGACATCTCCTGGCTTGAATAACAATCCGGCTAAGCATTTGTGGTTCGGGCTACGTAGCTGCGGCTAAGCCAGACCGTCGAACTCTTCGGCGAGCGCGAAGTCTTTTTCGGTAAGTCCGCCTTCGCTGTGAGTGCTGAGAGCGAGCCTCACCTTGTTCCAACGGATGTCGATGTCAGGATGATGCCAGGCCGCCTCCGCTTTCTCGGCCACCTGATTGACGAACTTGATCGCCACCACGAAGTCTTTCAATTCAAACGTGCGCACAATGTTCTTCTCCTCTTGTTTCCAAGCCGGGAGGCGCGCAAGTGATGCGGAGATTTCTTCGCTGTTGAGCAGAGACATGCCGGATTGAAGATTGAATTCACGAATAGGGCAACGCTTTGCGAGCATGAGAACTTCACGCTCAACATGGGGGGCGTATTGCGGCGAAACCCTGCTGTCTGATCCAAAATAAGGGGATATAATCAGTCCGCGCCAGGGCCGAAATGCTGCGTAATAGCTGCCAAACAAGGAGGGGCGTTTATGTGGATACTCCGGGTGGATTCCATTCGTTCGTTGGGTGAACTTTGGAAAAACTTTTTCAAAAGTTCCTGTTGCACCGTGTCCGAGCGGGGTGTAAAAGCTCGCCTCTGCCATGGGAAAAGCTTTGATAATAGCTGAGAAACCGTCGGTTGCGGGTGACATTGCCCGTGCCATGGGTGGTTTCAAGAAACACGCCGACTACTACGAGAACGATGAATATGTGGTCTCTTCGGCCGTGGGACATTTGCTTAAGTTGATCGAGCCTGAGAAGTTTCAGGTGAAACGCGGCAAGTGGACTTTCAAACAATTGCCGGTCATTCCTGACCATTTCGATCTCGAACCGATCGAAAAAACCGCCCCGCGGCTTCGGCTTCTGACCCGCCTGTGCAAACGCAAGGACGTTGATTCTCTCATCAATGCCTGTGATGCCGGGCGTGAGGGTGAGTTGATCTTTCGCTACATCGCCCAGCACACGAAGACGAAGAAACCGATTCAGCGTCTCTGGCTGCAGTCGATGACGCAGAACGCGATTCTCGACGGCTTCAAAAAACTGCGTTCGGACGAGTTGATGATTCCGCTGGCGGATGCGGCGATGTGTCGCTCGGAAGCGGATTGGCTCGTGGGAATCAACGGCACCCGGGCGATGACCGCCTTCAACTCCAAGACCGGCGGATTTCACCTCACAACCGTCGGACGGGTTCAGACCCCGACGCTTTCGATCGTGGTCGAACGCGAGGAACTGATCAAAAAGTTTGTTTCGCGCGATTATTGGGAAGTCCACGGAACGTTTCAGGCCGAAGCGGGTGCTTACGCCGGACGCTGGTTTGACGAAAAGTTTAATAAGAAGCAAAGCGGGGCGGATCAACACGCCCGGGCGGAGCGAATCTGGGATCAGAAACGCGCTGAAGAGATTCGGGACAAGTGCATGGGCAGCCCCGGCTCGGTTACCGAAGTCAGCAAGCCCACCACCCAAGCACCAAAACCGTTGTTCGATCTGACCAGTCTGCAACGTGAGGCCAACTCACGGTTTGGCCTGTCCGCAACCCAGACACTTCAGATTGCCCAGGCACTTTACGAGCGTCACAAGATGCTTACCTATCCCCGTACCGATGCGCGGGCATTGCCGGAAGATTATCAGGACACGGTGAAGCAAACCTTGGCGGTGATGGCCGACGGCGACTACGCGAACTTCGCCGGCACCATCTTGGACAAGGGCTGGGTCAAGCCCAACAAGCGGGTTTTCAACAACGCCGAGATCTCGGATCACTTCGCGATCATCCCGACCACCCAGAAGCCGAAGAAGCTGAAGGAGATAGAACAAAAACTCTACGACATGGTCGTGCGCCGGTTCCTTTCGGTGTTCTACCCGGCGGCGGAATTTGAAATCACGACCCGCATCACCCGGGTTAAGGATGAGGCCTTCAAGACCGACGGCAAAGTATGTGTCAAACCCGGTTGGCTCGCCGTGTACGGCAAGGGCGGTTCCGGCGACGCTGATACGCTTACCGCGGTCAAGCAGGACGAAACGGTTCAGACGAACGCGGTGGAGGCTCAGGATCATCGCACCAAGCCGCCTGCTCGTTACACGGAAGCGACCCTGCTCTCGGCAATGGAAGGGGCAGGCAAACTGGTTGCCGATGACGAACTTCGCGCCGCCATGGCAAAGAAGGGCTTGGGTACTCCCGCAACCCGCGCTTCCATCATTGAGAATCTCATCCGTGAAAAATATCTCGCCCGCGAACAACGGGAGCTGATTCCGATGGCCAAGGCCTTTGGTCTCATGGCCCTGTTGCGCGGACTGGGCGTCGAAACACTCACCAAGCCGGAACTCACCGGTGATTGGGAATATAAGCTTCACCAGATTGAAAGCGGCGAGCTGAGCCGTCCGGAGTTCATGGCGCAGATCGCCAAGATTACGGATCACATGGTGCAGAAGGCGAAGGAGTTTGAGGATGACACCATCCCTGGCGACTTCGGCCAGTTGACCGTTCCTTGCCCGGTATGCGGTTCTGTGATCAAGGAGACTTACAAGAAGTTTCAGTGTTCCAGCGACTCGTGTGAATTCTCGCTGTGGAAGATCGTTGCAGGTCGCCAGTTCGAACCGCAGGAAATCGAAGAACTTCTTACGAAAAAGGTCGTCGGCCCGCTGCAGGGATTTTTCAGCAAGATGGGGCGCCCATTTGCCGCCGCCATCAAATTTACGCCCGAGTGCAAGGCAGAGTTTGATTTTGGAGACGACGAAAAATCGGATGAACCGGTTGATTTCACGGGGCAGGAGTCCCTCGGTAAATGTCCCGCGTGCCAAGGCAACGTCTATACCAATACCAATAATTACATCTGCGAAAAGTCGGTTGGCGAGCAGGAGACCAAGTGCAAATTCCGATCTGGAAAAATCATTCTGCAACAGGTTATCGAACCTGAGCAGATGAAGAAGCTTCTGGCCGACGGCAAGACGGACCTGTTTGAGCGATTCGTTTCGAATCGTACCGGGCGCCCCTTTAAAGCCCACTTGTCGGTGGATGCCACCGGAAAGGTCGGGTTCGAGTTTGAAAAGAAGGATCCGTCCAAGAAAAAATATTCGAAAGAACCCGCCAAGCCCATCGACCTGACCGGTCTTGAAACCATCGGGACCTGTCCGCGTTGCAAAGGCAAGGTGATGGTGGCCGAAGACCAGTACCTCTGCGAACGCACGCAGGCGGAGAAACGGAAGTGCAAGTTCAAATCCGGACGAGAGATCTGTCAGCGCAAGATTTCCAAGGAAGAGATGGTCGCACTGCTCACGGATGGCCGCACTGCTGTGCTGGATGATTTCGTGTCCAAAGCAGGGAAGCCGTTCTCGGCCGCACTGGTGATTGATGATCAGGGGAAGAGCGTGTTCGAGTTCGCTGATTCAGAGGATTGAGCAGATTGCCTGCGTTTGGTGTTGCCTTGGTTGCTCTTAGGGGTGGCGATGCTGGTGGAGCAAGGTTTGAGCGGACTCACGTCCGCGAACTCCAACTGATATCTGGTACACACCACGTATCTGCAATCACAACTTCATTACCAGACAAGTCGACGTTGCTTCCCCGGTAGGAGTGGTTCAACCTTTCGACCATGAAATCCCTTTTGACCCGCACGGTCCTTCTATTGACGTTCCTTGCCGCGCTACCGCTGGAGGCTGGACTTCGTATCGCGACCTTCGAGGCGGATGTCACACCTCCGATTGGCAGTCCGCTATGCCATGGCTCCATCGCACCGGCAAAAACGATCGAGGCTCCATTGTCCGCCCGCGGGGTGGTGATTCTCGGAACAGGCAGGCCCATCGTCTTGTGCGCGTTCGATTGGGTGGGTATCGGCAACGCCGCGCACGATGAGTGTTGCGCTGCGCTCGCCCGGGCGGCGGGAACCAGTCCGGATCGGGTTGCGGTTCATACGCTCCATCAACACGACACGCCCGGCATTGACTTTTCGACGGAGGCGCTGCTGAAGAAGATTGATCTGAGCGGGGCAATGTTCGATCCGGTTTTTGCGAAGCTCGCGATCGGGAACGTCGCCCAAGCAGTAAAAGAATCCCTGGAGCACGCGCAACCGATAAGTCATGTGGGGTTGGGAAACGGCCGGGTTGAAAAGGTCGCCTCGAATCGTCGCGTCCTTGGAGACAATGGGCGGGTGAAGATTGTTCGTTTCAGTTCCTCCCGAAATGCCGCCGCGATTGCCGCGCCCGAAGGGGTGATCGATCCATTCGTGAAACTGATCAGTTTTTGGAACGGTGATGTGCCCGTCGCAGCCATGACGCATTACGCCACGCATCCTCAGAGTCACTATGGAAAGGGCAACGTGAATCCTGATTTTGTGGGGATGGCGCGCGCACTCATGGAGGAAGTAGTTCCCGAGGCCAAGCACATCCATTTTGCCGGGGCAGGTGGGAATGTCGCCGCCGGAAAATATAATGACGGGTCGCCGAAGAATCGTCCGGTTCTGGCCCGGCGACTTGCCGCCGGAATGACCGCCGCATGGAAGGCGCAGACGAAATATGCCGTGGATGAATCGGATGTGGGTTGGGCGTTCGAACCGGTCGCGCTGCCCGTGCGTGATACCATTTCCGAGAAGTTGCGTTCTCCAGTTTACAAGGATGACAAACAGCGTCGATCGAATCGTATTTTTGCAGCACGTGATCTCGTCTTCCTTCGGCGGTCACAGGCGGGGCACAAAATCAACATCGGATGTCTCCGCATCGGGAAATCACGGGTGCTCTACATGCCGGGTGAACTGTTTGTCGAATATCAGCTCGGCGCGCAGAAGATGGCTCCCGACCTGTTTGTCGCGATGGCGGCATACGGCCAGTATGGGCCGGGCTATATCGGGGATCGGATCTCTTACACGCAGGGAGGATACGAGACCGGTCGCGTGTCACGGGTGGATCCGTCGGTGGAGGATGTGCTGAACGCCGCGATGCGCAAACTGCTTGCGGAGCCCTGAGTGGGATTCGGTTGCGCTGCCAGATCAGCCGCCGGCGACGATGCGGACGATCTCAAGGCGATCGTTCTCCACAAGCATTCGGGAGCTGAATTCCGAGGGGGCGAGCGCTTCGCCGTTCAGTTCCACGACCACACTTTTGGGCAACTGCTGCTGCGCAATCAGAAACTGTTCAATGGTACAGGGGAGCTGCGCTGGCAGGGACTTTCCGTTGGCGATGACGTCCGGCATGAAATCCTTAACGGGAGAGTTTGAGTTTCGTTGGGTGTCCCCGATTCACGCTGAACATCACACCCCGACTGGTCACCTCGATACATTGGAGATTTGCCAGTCGGCCGTTGATACTGACCCGGCGCAGGTCGCCCTGGTAAAATTGAACTCCGTTGATCTCGGCGCGATATCCTCGGGCCGTTCGGGCGATCGACGAAAGCTTCAGCCCTGTTCCTGCCCGTTTCTGAGGTGCTGCCTTCCGCTGGGGAGTGGCGCGGGCGGCGGCCGTCGGTGGGCGGGTTGGCGAAGGCTTCTGGACGACCGGTGCAGGCGGGCGGGAACTTCGTGGCGGCGGCTGACTGGCGAGTGCCTTGCCATCGTAGGGAAGGGTCTCTCCGCGACCTGATTTAACCCAGATGAGGATGCGGCCCAGACCGATCTGCCGATCTGCTTCAAGCGCATCGAGAATTCGGCCTTTGGTGTAGGGGTTCTTCTTGATGCGGTCCAGCTGGTTGGTGAAGCCGGCGCGTTCGCAGACTTTGTAGGCCATCAATTCGCAGATGCCTTCGATGGTGTCTGCTTCGAGTTTGCGGGATTCAGGTCGGTTTTCGTTGATCCAAAGATGGGTGAATTCATGGGCGCTTACCCCGACCAATTCGTCCTTGGGAAGACCGCTGAGCAGAATGACGTTGTGCGTGAATCGGTTGCCGACTGAGCGAGTCTGAGAGAATCCGCCGCGCCGCATGGCGTTGGGTTTGCGTTCGCCACCGGTCTGATTCCAGTAGTCAATGTCGAACAGCCGGACGTCAGGCTCGGGGCCGTGAAGTCGCATGCGGTTGCCGGAGACGTAGAGCACGGAATCAACGGCACTTTTGTAGAGCAACTTCGCCGTCGGTTCGTCGATGACGACATCGTCCTTTTCATACTTGCAGATATAACGTCCGTCTTTCGTCTGGATGTAATCTGATTTGATGGGGAGTTGGCAGACGTCGCAACGGATGTCGATCCGGTAGCAGTCGTTGCAGAGATCGCCGTGGGGGTGCTTCCAATAGCGGCCCGTGAGCGGATTTTTGTCACAGACTACGCAGCGCAGAGCACTGTGTGACTGGGTGGTTGCGCCAAAGAAGACCGTGCCGCAGAGCAAGGCGATCAGATGAAATTGAACTCGCGTCGGATTCATTGGGTGCACGAACGTGAGACGCATTTTCAATCGTGTCCGTTACGCCGTCAATGCGGCATCCCAGTCTTTCCACACCGGCTCATAGCCAAGTCTGGTGATCAGCTCCGCGATCTCGGCGGGGGAACGCTCGTCGGCGATGTCGAACTGTCCGGTGGCGTTGGTCTGGCGATTGGCGGCGGGTGCCCACTCGCTCGAATCCGCTGCCAGTTCGACGATTTTGCCCCGGACGGTCTGGTGGATATTGTCCTTGCCGGCACCGGTGTAGCCACCGGGTTCGGTATGACTGCCGGCGCTCATGGTGGTGATCCCAATCGGAACCAATCCGTCCCGGAGCCGGGCGGGCTCGCGGGTGGAAAGCACGATTCCCACGTCGGGCAGCAGCAGGCGAAATGCGCAGATGAGCTGGGCCAGCTCGCGATCGTTGAAGTTGGTGAGTGGCTGAAACTCGCCGGCACAAGGGCGGAGTCGTGGAAGTGAGATGGTGACCTGCGCCTTCCAGCAATGACGCAGGAGATATTGTGCATGCGCCGCGACGCTCAGGGCCTCGTAGCGCCAGTCGGCGAGGCCGAACAACGCTCCGATGCCGAGCCGCCGAAAGCCGGCTTCGTAGGCGCGTTCCGGGGTTTCCAATCGCCAATCAAAATTGCGTTTCGGTCCGGCGGTGTGCATCCGGCCATAGACGCCTCGCTCGTAGGACTCCTGGTAGACCACAAGTCCTTCGCTGCCTGCGGCGACCATCCCGCGATAGTCCTCGGTTTCCATGGGACCGAGTTCGAGCGAAACCCCTGGCATGGTGCGATGACAACGTTCGATGCATTCAGCGAGGTAACCGTTGGAAACAAACTTGGGATGTTCCCCAGCGACCAGCAGCACGTTTCGGAATCCCTGTCGGGCAAGAGCGCTGATCTCCGATTCGACCTCATCAGGGGTAAGCGTTACCCGAAGAATCGGATTGTCCCGGGAAAATCCGCAATAGGAGCAATTGTTGACGCACTCGTTGGACAGGTAAAGCGGGGCGAAAAGCCGGATGGTTTTGCCGAACCGCTGCCGGGTGAGCTGCTGGGAACGATGACAAAGTTCATCCAGAAGTTTGCCGGCGGCGGGTGAGATGAGTCGGGCGAAATCGTGGAGGCCGGGATTGGTTACCGCGAGTGATTCGCGGACATGCCGTAGCTCCGCCACGCGGGAGTGGTCGGCCAGCTCAGGCAGATTCAGGCGGTTGAATTCGTCAGTGAAACTCACAATGCCACGCTAGCTCGAAACGAGTTGCCGGCAAAAGCAGAAAACTGCCCAGGCAGGTTGAGATTGATTCGACTCCACGCGAGGCCCGCGCGGTGCCCGCTGTAACCCGTTGCGGGGGAGCAGCAGAGTTGCGATTCTCTCCGAACTGAA
>JBLFYM010000152.1:0-14136 GCA_047608975.1 Limisphaerales bacterium
CTCGAATTCAAAGAGTTCCAATCTCTCCAGCACCAGACCGTCTACGTCAGCGCGACGCCCGCGATGCGGGAACTGGAGTGGTCCCGCGGACAACCGGTCGAACTCATCGTCCGGCCCACCGGCCTCGTCGATCCGCCGGTCATCATGCGACCGCTCAAGGGCCAGATCGATGATCTGATCGAACAGGTTCGCCAACGGGTGGAGCGGAAAGAGCGCACTCTCGTCGTGACGCTGACGAAACGCTCGGCCGAAGAACTCACCGACTACCTCCGCGATGTCGGCATCAACATCCGCTACCTCCACAGCGAAATCGGTGCCATCGAACGCGTCGAGATCCTGCGCGCCCTGCGCAAAGGCGAATTCGATGTGCTGGTCGGAATCAACCTCCTGCGCGAAGGCCTCGATCTCCCCGAAGTTTCCCTCGTCGCCATTCTGGATGCCGACAAGGAAGGCTATCTTCGCAGCACAACCAGTCTCATCCAGACCGCCGGCCGCGCGGCGCGTCACCTGGAGGGAACGGTCATTCTCTACGCGGATAGGGAAACCGAGAGCATCAAGAAATTCCTCAAGATCACCGCCTACCGCCGCGAACGGCAGCTGGCCTACAATCGCGAACACAACATCACGCCCCGTAGCGTGACCCGCGCCGTGGAAGACAGCCTCTCCACGAATGCGGCCGGACGCGATGAAGCGAACAATCTCCTCCAGGAAACCGCCGGCGACTTCGACGTCACCGAAACCATCCGGGAACTCGAAGCCTCGATGCTCGAAGCGGCCAACAATCTGGAATTCGAAAAAGCCGCCCTCTTCCGCGACCAGATCAACGAACTGAAACGTCACCTGGATCCGGATGCCAGTTCAGCTCCCGCAAAACCAAGCTCTGGCAGCGAAACAAAACGCGGCAAGAAAACCCGCTACTGATGTTCCTCCACTGGAGCGCGCAGCAACCGGCCCGCAATTGCGCCCCAGCCCCGTGAGACAAACGCGAAGGCGACGTAGAACAGCAGAGCGTTCAGTACTTCGTCGAACTTCAATGCTCCGGTGACAACTGCACACAACATCAGTGAAACCAGCACGCATGTCCCCAATCCCAATCCCAATCCTCTCCATGAATGCAAATTCACATGTCCACTGGTCCCCAGAAGAATCAAAGATGAGAACATTGGCAGCCCGAGGATACTCACTCCAAACACCGCGAGCCCGAGTGTCATGGGGTTGGGAATCGCCCCCGTCAGATACCCCACAATCGGGTTGATCATCGCCCCAATTCCGAGCATGAGAGGAAGCAACAGGAGGGATAATCGGAAGCCAACCTGATTCGCTGCGCGAATCAATCCACATCGACTCCCCGGAAGGTGCCCCCGTTCCATGTCTACCGCCAACAGGGCATAACTCCCGGCGTATAGGCTGGGACCCACGGTCAAGCCAGCCAACGTCAAGAATGCCAGCATGAATACCCACACGTACTCACTCGATGCGAGGGTGATCCCGACACTGCACCAGAGAACAACGGCGAAAACGGTCTGTCTCATTCCCCAACCCGCCTTCATTCGCATCGACGCATCGAAATAGCGGATCTCCTCATCGCCAATTCCCGCAAACAGGAAACGACTTGCCCATCCCTGTCGCCACCGGCCGACCTCGGCCATCTCCGTCTGAAACTCGGCCGCGAGCGTCGCGACGTCATGCGGTCGGATATCCGCTGCGGTCACCTTGTCGCACGATCGCAACAAATCATCGTAGCGATACCTTTTCGACAACAACTTCAGCCAAACCGGAACAAGTAACACGGCAATCACAAACAACGGGTGCTCGCGGGCAAAGGCAAATTGACCGGATTTCAGTGATTCGAAAAAACTGAGCACAAGCCGATCTGAGGGAAACCAATGCAGGACGCCCAACAGAGCACCTCGAATCGGATCGTCATCGGAGAGAGTCAACGCAAACAGAGGAGCGATCAGGAGCAGTGGCCCCAGCACACACGCGGCAACAACGCTTGCCGAAAAAGGCTTAACCGACCTGTAAGAAGCACGCTTCCGCACCTGCTGCGACGGAATCCAAGCCACATCAAATCGTCCCACCAGCGATGCCACGATCGATGCCGGCAGCAGCAAACACATTGAAAACCATAGTCCGGAAAGCACAACCGCAGTGGCCTGCCACCCCCTTGTCCCCAATCCTGTAGCACAGTAAACCATTGTCACAACCGTGCTCAGCGCAAAGAAGATCCAACATATCCCCAATCGCCGGAGACCTGCTCGTCTGAACGAATCCTCGTTCAATGGACACCGCAGGTACCCTTGGTGGAAGCCGCCAAACAAACAGGAGTGAACAATGAGAAATCCTAAGAGCGTCCCCAAATAGGACGCGCAGCGAAACCAGACTTCCGTACCGGAAGCATCCAAACGCGCGTGCGCACCAATCAGCCCAAGTCCCAAAAAGCACCCCATCGCGGCAAAGAACAGACTGACTCCCACCAACCCCAACCGTTCCCAATTGCGTTTCCGCTGATACTTTTTGAGTGCGCGCGGCGATTTGAGCAACTCGGCGTGCCACGCGCGGGTCAAAGTTTTTTCAAATTCAGCTGAGTGAAATTTCATCTCCGTAATCAGGTAACCAAGCGGTCAGCACTCATGCCTGCCCATCGGCTTCTCGCAGATCGCGAAACAGGTTTTCCAATACAGACTCTGACTGATTCGCCTCGGCTTTCAAATCCTCCAACGGCGCATAGGCCGCGATCTGGCCCTCATGGATCACGCAGACGCGCGTGGAGAACTTCTCCGCAATCTCAAGAATTTGTGTGGTATAGACAATCGTCCGTCCCCGCTTAGACGCATCCAATGCGTGCGCCTTGAGCGCATTGATGCCGTTTGGATCCATTCCCGAAGCAAAGGGTTCATCCAACAACCAAAGTTCCGGATCGACCGCCAGCAAACCGGTAAGGATACCTTTGTAGGCCTGCCCCCGGGAAAGATAGTTCATGATCGATCGGGCCTGCGCCAACAGATCGAACTCCTTGAGCAGTTCCACCACGCGATGCTCCATTCCGGGAACGTCGCGCTCATACAACCTCAGCATGATCGTGAGGTTTCGCATCAGGGTCTGATCGGGGAACAGAATCGGGAAGTCCGGCATCAGATGAAGTTTCCGACGAATCTCTACATCGTCCCGGGCGAACTCTTTGCCATCCACCACCACTTCACCGCCATCGGGAATGGCGAGACCCGCCAAACAATTCAGCAAGGTCGTCTTTCCCGCCCCATTCACTCCCAGAACACAGACAATCTGTCCCGGCTCGATCTCCATCGACACGTCATCCAACGCCGTCTTGAACAGATACTTCTTGGTAAGATTCCTCGTTTCAATGTGCATGACCCCATTCGCCTTGCTTTGAAAAACTACGCGGAGCCGGAGGGACCGGCAATGGCATTCCCGCGCCAAGTTGGCGCCAAAAATCTGGGTAGGGCTATTGTGGAATTCCCCAACAGAACGGATCTGCGTCATCGAGAATCAGCGTGGATTCTCCCGTGACAAAAGCCGTTCCGGTAACGGTAGGAATCAAGTCTTCTCCCACCCACTCTACCGAAGCCTCAAACACGCTGCCCGCCACGCTTTCCTGCCGCCAGATCTGAGCGGGCGCGAGCACGCCGTCCGCATGCAGACACGCGACCTTGGCACTAGTGCCTGTTCCACAGGGAGATCGGTCATAGGCACCACCGGGACAGAGCACAAAACTGCGACTGTCGTTGGCGGAATCAAGCGGAGGTCCAAAGAGTTCAATGTGATCAACCTCGTCGGCATGAGGCACGGTCTTGCCAAGTCCATTGACCGCGCGGCGGATTGCCCAAGCTATTGAAGTCAGTTCGGCCTGACAGTTAACCCTGATCTCGGGCCGCGGCACCTTGGTGAGAAAAAACCAGTTTCCACCCCAGGCAATGTCGCCCACGACTTCACCTACCCCGGGAACATCAACGACGACCTCCTGGCTCGACCGATAAGACCGAACGTTACGGACACTCACACGATGATCGTCGTGCAATGTGGCGGTCACAATGCCCACGGGAGTCTCAATCCGATGCTCCCCCATCCCGATGCGGCCAAGGTGGCGAAGCGTGACCAACAACCCAATGGTGCCGTGCCCACACATGTTCAGGTAACCGACGTTGTTAAAGAACAGAACTCCGGCTGAACACGTGGAGTCCACCGGATCAACCAGCGCCGCGCCGACAATCACATCCGATCCGCGGGGTTCATTTACAACCGCGGAGCGAAAACCATCGTGCTCATCCCTGAACCGATCCAGACGCTCCGCCAGCGGGCCGCTGCCGAGATCCGGCAACCCTCCGACAACCAGCCTCGTGGGTTCGCCGCCCGTGTGGGAATCAATGACCTGCACTCGCTTCATCTTCTCGTGGCCTCAGCTATTCGACCTGCTTCAACTCCCAACGCCAGACCGGACCCTCGTCAGGATGCTGAACCGTTCCCATGTTCTCAAATCCGAGTTTGCTCAACACCCGGGTTGACCCGTTTTCCTCCGACTGGGTATGGGCAACCACGATTCGAATTCCCGCATGATGCAGCGCCAGGTCCGCCAGCTCATGCGCCATCGCCGTGGCATACCCGCAGCCTTCGAACTGCGGAAAGGTAAAATACGCAAGCTCGACCACTCCGTCCTCAGTCGGAGGGGCCTTGAAACTGCAGGTCCCCACCAATCCGCTCATCTCCGAATCAAACGCCAGATAACCAACCCAGGGAGGTGCCGCGTGCGTCGATTCCTGCAGCTGACGTGACTGGGAAAGTATTTCAACGATAAGTTGGTGAAACTCCTGACTCTCAACGCTCCCCTTGTTCAGATTCGCGTGCGCATTCCGCTCCAGTCGCGCCAGAGTGGCGACGTCAAGCGGGATGAGCTGGAGTGGCATGCGCGGAGCTTAGACTCAACCCCGCCGTGGATAAAACCACGAATCTGCCTGAATCGTTGAGATCCTTAGCCGTAACGCGACAAGACCACGAACCACCACTGACCGTATTCCCGCACTGGCCTGACAACTCAGCGATTGCGTTATGGGGGTTCAAACCAAACTGTTTGTTCATGTCCACGAACATCTTCGACCGTTTCTCCCTCACCGGAAAACGCCTCCTCATTACCGGCGGCAGCCGCGGACTCGGCCGCGCAATGGCGCTGGCCATCGCCGACGCGGGCGCGGATGTGATTCTCGTCGGGCGGGATTCCGGTTCGCTCGCAGCTACCGCCAGAGACATCGAACAGCTCGGACGCGAAGCGAACTGTCTGGAGGCCGATGTCGGCAATCCGGAGGCCTGCGAAGCCATGTGCGATACCGCCCTCAAACAGCACGGTCCCATCGATATCCTGATCAACAACGTCGGCGGTCGGCTCGTCAGCGCGCCGACCGAGGATTTACCACTGGCCGAGTGGCAACGGATCATCGACCTCAACGTCACCAGCACCTTTCTCTGCAGCAAGCTGATCGGCAAAGCCATGATCGAACGCGGTAAGGGGGGACGCATCATCAACCTGGCATCGATTTCCGGGCTGATTGCCAACCGCGGCATCGGTGGCCGCAGCTACGAAACCGCGAAAGCCGCCATCATTCAGTTTACGCGAACCTTGGCGGCTGATTGGGCACCGCACGGCATCACCGCAAACGCGATCTGCCCGGGTGGATTCATGACCGAACCGAACCAGCGCTGGGCCCGCGAACAGCCGCAGATCATCGAAAAGTTCGAGGCTGAGATACCGATGGGAAAATTTGGAGAACCCGAGGACCTCGGCCCCCTGGCGGTCTATCTGGCCAGTGATGCCTCCCGGTATATGACCGGTGCGACGCTTGTCATCGACGGTGGTTACACGCTTTGGTGAACGGCATCAGGTGGCCGGACACACTGGTCCATATACAAATATTCCGACGTCCGCCCAACGTTCAAAAAGTGATATTTTCATACCATCGTTTTCCCATTCGTTCTTGACTGAAAACCGCTCGCATTCCATACCCCGCCCTCACTTTTTGGTTCAGTAGAAAATGGATTATTTCAAGTTTACCTGCCCGCATTGCCAAACCCGGATCGGCACCACACCGGACACCGCCGGAGCCGAGGTCAATTGCCCCAGCTGCAATGGTGGTGTGATCATTCCACCGGCACCAAGCAACGAAGGGGACGTCCCCGCCGGAATTGCTCCAGCCACTTCTGACCCCGCGCCAGCCGCAGAGGAAGCTGCCGAGCACACCATGATACTACGCAAGAGCGATCTGGAGGAAACTGCCAAACCAGACCCTGGCGCGCAGCCCACTCCCGCAAAGATCGATCCTTACGCAGAACCGGTCGTGCCGGATATGGACTCCATGGGCGGCGACAATCCCTTCGCGACGGTTGAGCCAGCCAAGGCTGATCCACCCCCCGCGACACCAGAGGAGAAGAAACCGGAACCGACTCCAGAGCCCAAAAAGGAACCGGAGCCCGAGAAGAAGGAAGCACCTGCTCCCGCACCTGCTCCCGCACCTGAGCCTGAAGCCCCGGCTGCGAAAAAGAAGGCGGTGGCAGAGCTTATCGGAAACCTCACGCCCGAGATCAAATGTGAGCTCGTCAAGGTCGCGCGCAGTCATATCGACAAGGAATCGAAGTGGGTACATGGACGTGCCACGGGCAAGGGGCCGACACTGGCCGCGCGCAAGCTGGATGGTGATTTCGTCGGGGAGAAGTTTGACAGCCCGAGCGCCACCCATTTTAGCATTGTGGGCGCGTTGTTCCTCGCCATGGAGGAACGCAACGTGAAGTCCATTGCCAGCGGGCGCGCGGAGATGTTGCACGACGAGATCGAAAATGCGGCCCGCAAGATCACCGGCAAGACCAAGGAAGACAAGGTCGACCCCTTGGATCTCTCGCATGAAAATTCATTAAAGGTGTTGGATACGATGTATGCCCACTACGCCCGGATGGGTGGTGACGAAGTTTCAGCGGCTGAGAAAGCCAGCGATGCCGAAGGTGACCTCAAAGAACTCCTCGAAAAGGAAGCCATGAAAGTGACGGCCGGAGAAACCCTCAAAGTATTGGCTGCGGAACTCGCCCAACTCAAAATCCGGATCTCGGAGCTTGAGAACAACAACTAACGATCGCCCGCGGATCGCGCGGCTCTTTCAACCCGGCAACCCGTTCGCCGGGCAGACAGTGAGTGAAACAGGCGTCTGAAATTCTCTGGCAATTCTTCCTTTTGGGTTTCGCAAGCTTTGGCGGGCCGGCGGCGCATCTCGGATACTTCCGGCGTGTCTTTGTCGAACAACTGGAGTGGCTCGATGAAAAAGCTTATGCCCGTCTGATTGCCCTGGGTCAATTTCTTCCCGGCCCCGGTTCCAGTCAGGTCGGCTTCGCCCTCGGCTGTCAGCGGGCAGGCCTGGCCGGCGGACTGGCGGCGTTTATCGGATTTACCACACCCTCGTTCCTGCTCATGTATGCACTCTCAGCAGCGAGTGCGGGAGTGCTCGAATCAGGGTGGTTCACCGGTCTCGTTCATGGCCTAAAGCTGCTGGCCGTGGTCGTCGTGACCGATGCGACTCTCAACATGTTTAAGTCCTTCTGCCGCACAATCCTGACGCGAATTCTCTGTGCACTAACCACCTTGACGCTGCTGTTGCAGAGCGGAGTCATCACTCAGCTGGGTTCCCTGATGATCGCCGCCATTATTGGGTCGATGGCAATCAGATCCGAGGACGGTAACGCGCCGAAAACCGCCGGTGCCTCCGATTCAGAATCGCTGCGAATTGCGCCGCTTGCCCTCTTTGGATTCCTGTTCCTCGCCCTGCCCTTCGTAGCGCCTGAATGGTCCGCCGCGAAGTTGTTCGCGGAGTTCTATCACACCGGCAGTCTCGTGTTTGGCGGAGGACACGTCGTCCTGCCGCTCTTGCAGTCGCAATTGGGAGATACCGTGAGTCCCGATCGTTTTCTGACCGGGTATGCAGCCGCCCAAGGGGTTCCCGGCCCCATGTTCTCGCTCGCCGCATTTCTGGGCGCAGAGATGACTCCCCACGATCGCTTCATCGGTGCCCTGGTCGCCACGCTCGGCATATTCCTCCCCGGATTCCTGCTGGTTCTGGGATTGCAAGGTGCGTGGGAACGCCTCGCTGCGAAACCTCGCCTCGCCGGCGCGGTGACCGCGATCAATGCGTCCGTGGTAGGACTGCTGGCGGCGGCTTGGTACAAACCGGTTTTCATCGGCGCGTTCACCCAAAACCTTGACCTGCTCTGGATGGGAATGGGGTTCGCCGCGCTACGATTCCTGAAGGTTCCCATCGTGGTAATGGTGATCGGTTTTGCCGTGCTCGGTGTGCTTACATCCCGCTGATCCACGCGCCGCAACCGAAGCCGCCCAGAAGTGCAAGTTTACTTGCAAAGCCCCGCACAACCCGGAGACTCTACCGCCATGAATCTCGTCAAACGTCCGCGAAGACTACGCTCCTCGGCGGCCATTCGTGACATGGTTCGAGAACATCAGGTAGCGGCCTCCGATCTGATCGCTCCCCTGTTCGTCAAGGCGGACGAAAGCGCACCGGAACCCATCGGTTCCATGCCCAATCAGTTTCGGCTTTCGATCCCGGATCTGGTGAAGGAATGCCGTAAACTCAATGCCGCCGGGGTTCGTGGCGTCGCCCTCTTTCCCGTCACACCGTCCGCGAGAAAAGATCCCCTCGGCAAAGAGTCGGTCAATCCCGACGGACTTGGCCCTCGGGCATTGCGCGCGGTGAAGGAAGCCTTGCCAGATTTGCTGCTCTTCGCCGACCTCGCGCTCGATCCCTTCACCAGCCATGGACATGATGGCATTCTGACAGCGGACGGCCTTGACGTGGTGAACGATGCCACTGTGGAGGTACTCAGCCAGATGGCGGTGGTGCACGCCGAAGCCGGCGCGGATTTTGTCGCCCCCAGTGACATGATGGACGGCCGCATTGCCGCCATCCGTGCCGCGCTCGATTCGGCAAGCTTCACCGGCACCGGCATACTTGCCTACTCCGCCAAGTTTGCCTCTGCCTACTACGGCCCTTTCCGTGACGCGGTGGGCAGCGCCTCGGCGGCTGGTACACGCGGTCTGGACAAACGAAGCTATCAACTCGATCCCGCCAATCGTCGGGAGGCGTTGAAGGATGCCCTGCTCGATGAAGCCGAAGGCGCGGACATGCTGATGGTCAAGCCCGGCGGCCCCTACCTCGACATCATCCGGGAACTGCGCAACGCGACCAGCCTGCCGGTAGCAGCCTACCAGGTGAGCGGGGAATACGCGCAGATCCACGCCGCCTCGCAGCTCGGCTGGTTGGACTATGAAAACACCCGGGACGAATCGTTGCTCGCGCTGAAACGCGCCGGAGCAGACATAATTCTCACCTACTTCGCGAAGGAAATCGCCACCCGCTGAGATGTGAGCAAGCTGACTCCAGCAACGCGCAGAGTCCGGTCCCACGTGGTCGCAGACTCGGCATTGCTGTCCGGGATGTTCGCATTCACATTTCTTTGGGCGTACGCGCTGGCGCCAGGCACCCATCTGTCGGCGCTGGCACACCCCCTCTCCGAGAGCCATGTCCTGGCCGACGTCCGAGCCGATGCGGTCGTCGCCCGGTTCGACATCAAGGTCGAGGATCTGACCCTCTTTCACACGGTCACGACCAATGCAGACAAACACATTCCCGGCTCCGACCTCCAACGGGCCGCGGAGGCACATGTCCCATTTCTGAGGAGGTATTTCACGATTTTGAATCCCGCCGGTGAAACACTGGCGGCAACTCTGCTGAACACCACGACCAACAGTATTCCACCGGAGGGTGTGCACACTCTTGATCTCCCCACGACGACCCTCAGTTTTGAATTCCGGTTTCCACTCGCAGAGAAACCGGACTACCTCACCTTTCATCAGGAATATGGCGGCGCCGATTCGGCGGTTCCATCCATGGTTGATCTCCTCGTGCTAAACGCCGGTCGCAACACGGGTGGTTCAGTCAAACTGCCACCGGGAATTCCCCGCACGGTCAGCTTTCGGGATTCCGAAAGCGATCGCGGACTGATGGGACTGGCTGCAATTCGGGCACGCAAGGCAGCTCATGAAAGGGCCACCTTGGGAATCACGGACCACGAAGAAACCCACGCGTTTCTCCAGATCGAACAGCACTATGCCCTACTGGAACTCATCGTGCCCCTGTACGTCATTGAGTCTTGGGATAGCTCCATGCGCGGCACCAATGACATTTTCAACACGGCCGATGAAACCCGCGCGAGCTTCTCTCCCCGGTTGCTTCGAATCGGGGAACTGCTGCGCCAAAACACCCGGGTGGACATGGACACCCGTCGACGGCAGGTGGTGAACGTCGATCAGGTTTTCCACACCCCGAGCACCCGAGATTTCGCGGAGATCCCCGATCATCAGAATATGCATCGGCTCCAGGCCCGCCTTGCCATTGCAATTCAGTTCGATGGCTGGGAACGCTCGACCAATGTCTCGTTCACCTGGAATCTTTACGGCAAGGAACTGCCGTTCCTGAAAATTCAGGTACGTGATTATCAGGGAGGGTTCAGCGAACAATTTCTCACCCCTTCGCATTCAAATCTCGTATGGACAGCAAACGCGAAGGCACCCGGAACGGTTGGCCCGCCAATGCCTCCACCACTGCAGACTGTTCGGGTGTCGGCCCTGAGTTTCGCCGGACTCATGATCATGAGCCTCTGGCTGATCGCCTGGATCTGCCGGTTGAAACCTGAACGACGGATCGCCATTCTGATTGTGGTGTTCATTGTGGCCGGCTCGCCGTTCGTACGGGTAATTGAATGGACTGCCCCGTTCATGCAGACGCCGATCAGCGTCGACGACGCCACGCGAATCGCCAAGGGGTTGTTGCTCGCGGACAAAACCGGAGCGCCGGAGATCGAAATCTACGACGCGAAACTGGTGGCGGTCCCCAGACGCACTGATCCGCGCGACTTCAATCTTTGGTTCAAATGGCGCGCCGTGAATTCAATCTGCCACTGGGGGCACAAACATAGCATCACGACGGCCCACACCAGCCAGATGCTGATCCAGCCCCGCAAAGAACAATGGCTGAGTGCCCGACATGAGTCTTTGAGTTGGGACCAGTTGGGAGACGAAGTCAGTGTGGAGAAGGTCCCTGAGTCCCTGATCCGCAGGTAATCACGACCGTTGCCGAGCGCTACTCACATTTTTCACTCCATCACGTACTGCTGCCCGCGGGTCACACCCAACTGGTTCTGGAGCTTGAGTTCCTGCCACAGCTGAGGACCGGACATCCGCCCTGCCAACAGATCTCGATAGCAGGCGATGGTGGAGGCCACCTCCGCTGGACCTTCGCTCAGAAAATCCACTCGCAAGCGGCGCACCCCCAGATCCAGGAGACGGCGAACCGATTCGGCGCCCGTCTGAGCCCGTGAATTGTAGACCGTATTGCGACAGCCGGCATCGGCCTTCAGCGGATGTTCCGCTCCGACCCGATCACGCAACTGCACATTGTGTTCATCACAGGGGCGCCCACAATCGCGATAGTCCTTCCCTTCTGAAAGGAAGGCACAGAACACGCAGTGCTCCATATGAAACATCGGCATATGCTGGTGAATCGTCACCTCGAACCAGCGCGCCGGAGCGGCTTTCAGCAAGGCGTCCAATTGAACGGCGTTCAGGTCGTATGAGGCGGTAACATGCTCCAGACCGAACTCACCGATGAAGTAGTCCGCGGTCAGTTCGTTAGCCACGTTCAGAGAGAAATCGCCGACCTTACGCTCATCAGCAAACAATCGGAGATGATCGTGGTTCCTCACCAGGTAACCGTCGGGGTTGGATGATTGAACCTGTTGTATTATCCACTCCTCACCGGGTTTGAAGATGCGCGGCGGCGCAACAAAGATCGTCACGTTCGCGCTCTGTTTGGAATTCCATTCCCGGACGCTGTCAACGGCGTCGCGATACTTTTTGGGATCTTCAAAATCGCAGTAAACCGTCTCGATGCCTGATTCGAGAACCGCATCCAGTTGAATCACATCACGAACCAAAACGATCAATTCAGCCTCCGAGGGAGATGAATCATCCGATGCAATCGATATGCCGTCAGCAAGAGCGCGGGGCTTTTTGACACCCTGGGTTTGTTCCCAGACCAGTGGAGTGCGACGAAGTTCCTCCATGCGCGAAACCAGTTCGCGCCGAATCCGATTGAGTTCGCTCACCGGCACCATCACTTCGCCGACGAGCTGCACATCCATCTCGCCCAAACAAAAAGGCGTTCCGCCAAGACGTCCCAACTGCTTCGCAAGTTTTGCCGCATCGAGCGGGTGTTTCTGCGCGGGTTCCAGATCAATTTCTGAATCTACCTGAGCAACCCGACCATCTTCATCACGGACAATGACGGAAAGCGGCATGCCCGCCTCGCCGTGCACTTCGAAATCAGCCGGGCGTTGAAATCGCGCGTTCTCACCCTCGTAGGTCTGCCGGATGCGTTTGTTCAAATCCGGATCGGCGGTTTTCCACACTTTGTCCCCTACCCTGACTCGTGAAAAATCCACAATGCCACGGCGAAACTCGATTCGTGAATCACCTTGTTTCTCCGCATCCACGACAAAAACCCGACCGCCCTCTTCCCCCTCCGCGGGTTTGCCGCGATCGAAGACCAGACCATCTCCCGCCTTCAGTTCTGAGATGAGCTTCACGCAAACCGCGTCATCTTGCACGCGCGTGACTTTCCCGAGATAAACTCCGCGCTTCTTTCCGAAGCGGGCGTGAACAAGCTTCTGATTGTCGATGCCCTCGAACCAGCCAGTGTGCAATCCCCGGGAGAACGCCATCTCCAAATCGTACCGATCCTCGCCCTCACCGGCCGAATCAGAGCCACCGTCGATGGCCTTGCGATAGACCCGCGTGACACTCGCAACGTATTCGGCAGATTTGAGCCGACCTTCGATTTTCAGGGACGTGATGCCCTGCTTCGCAAGTTCGGGCACAAGATCCAAGCCGGCGAGATCCTGGGGGCTCAACAAATACTGGCGACCATCCAGATCAATCTCCTTGCCATCGGAAATGAGATCATAAGGCATCCGACAGGCCTGCGCGCATTCGCCCCGATTCGCCGACCGTCCTCCGAGTGATTCACTTGTGAGGCATTGACCTGAGTAAGCGACGCAAAGCGCGCCATGTACAAATACTTCCAGCGGCATCTCCTGCGGTTGCCCGCGATTCTCCTTTTGGATCGCCTCGATTTCCGTGATGGAGCATTCGCGGGCGAGCACCACCAGTTTGCAGCCGAGATCCTGCGCAAAGCGAACACCACCGGCACTCGACACCGTCATCTGGGTGGAAGCATGGATGGGGAAATCTGGCGAAAGCCGCCGAATCAGCCGACAGATGCCGACATCCTGCACGATCGCAGCATCGACACCGGCAGTGATGATCGACCGTAGGAACCGTTCGGCTTCAGCAAGTTCATCGGTGAATACGAGAGTGTTGAATGTCACGTATCCGCGTACACCGCGCTCATGCAAAAATGCCATCAACTCCGGCAGATCTGCTTCGGTGAAGTTCTTGGCCCGCATGCGCGCATTGAACTTATCCAAGCCGAAGTAGACCGCGTCGGCACCGTTTGCGACAGCGGCCTTTACGCATTCCCAGTCACCGGCCGGAGCGAGCAGTTCGGGTTTTGTTGGGGGAGCAGATGACATCAGGAGGCCGGACCGCGATAGACACAACGCGCGTTGCAGGTCTCCGCCACAACCACTTCGGTCAGCAGCGGAAGCTTGGGTTTGAGATTGTCCCAGACCCAAAGCGCGACATTTTCGCTGGTCGGGTTTTCGAGACCGGGAATTTCGTTGAGGTAGTGATGATCCAACATTTCCCAGAACGGTTTGAAGGCCGCCTTGATGTCGGCGTAGTCCATCACCCACCCGAGCTTCGGATCACATTCCCCCTCAAGTCCCAGCTCGACCTGGAAGGAATGTCCGTGCAGACGCCGGCACTTGTGATCCTCGGGCAGCAGCGGCAGCAGGTGGGCCGCTTCAAATTGAAATGTCTTTCTGAGTTCCATCTTCATTTTCGAATATTCTATTGCTCCCAATCGGTCCATCTCACGAGATCGCCCAACAAGGGCC
>JBLFYM010000153.1:0-14066 GCA_047608975.1 Limisphaerales bacterium
GCAAACCGTCGTGCCGCATTCTCCGTGGTACCGTAGCTTGGATCCCCCGGCCGCCCGCGCGAACAATCCGTAGCAGCCGAGGTGAGGAGGCTGAACCAGTGCCCTCGATAACGACTCCCTGACTCAGCCTCCTCACGTTGGCTGCTACGAGCGGAAGGTGTAAGGATGTGCCCAGCGCGGACTCAGAGCCGGCGGATGTAAACGTTTCGGAACTGCATCAGGCTGGAGGCGGCCGAATATTCGCCATTCTTCATGCCGCCATGATGTTGGAGGGCGAATTTTCCCTTCGCCGGCACGCCGGGGAGCTGGGCTTTGTCCAATACCGTTTTTCCGTTCAGAATCACCGTCAGTCGATCGCCTTTCATGGTCACCTTGAACGTGTTCCATTCTCCGACCGGATTGTCAGCCTTGACCTTGGGTGTCACGCCGGCACGTACTTCGGGGGACATTTTCTTGTCCCGGCGGTATCCGTAAACTTCGCCGGAACCGATCGGCCAGCACCAGATGTTGATCTGCGATTTGCCCTCGCCACGAAGGTAGATGCCGGAGTCGGCATTGGGCGTCGGGATTTTGATCACCTTTCCGTTCTCATCCAGTTTGTCCGATCCGTCCGGCAGCACGATGGGCATGGCATAGAGACCGGTGGTGCGTTTGATTTTCCAGTCGATGTGCAGTTCGAAATCACCGAACTCCTCGACGGTCCAGAGGTGTTTGTCTCGGGCGGGGGATTCACTCAACGCGTCGTAGTCGATCACGCCTTCCATCACCTTCCAGTGGCCGTTGTCACCCTCCGGCACTTGCCAGTTGGTAAGATCCTTGCCGTTGAACAGCGCCTCGAATCCAGCCGGTGGTCGGTTGTTCTTTTTCTTGGCTGCGACGGCGTCGGAAGCGGTGAAAGCGAGTAGGAGTGCGAGCGAGGTGATAAGCGCTTTGATATTCATAGGATATGGTGTGAAAGCAAAACATTGGCGGCCGGCATTACAACTCTTTTCTGAACGCTTCCCTCCGTGAAAGCGTCGCGATACGCTGCGGCCCACCGCACCGTGAACTTCGTCAACCTCATTGAATCCAAGCGCGACGGCCTTGCCCTGAAGGAATCGGATATCCAGGCACTGGTTGCCGCCAGCGCGACGGAGCAAATTCCGGACTATCAGCTCGCGGCCTTCCTCATGGCGGTCTTCTTTCGCGGCATGACTCCGGATGAATGTGCGACGATGACATTGGCCATGAGAGACTCGGGCCGCGTGCTTGAATGGCCCGAGGACGAGCGCCCGGTGGTGGACAAACATTCGACGGGTGGCGTCGGCGACAAGGTCTCTCTGGTGCTCGCGCCGGTCCTCGCCTGTCTGGGTTTTCGCGTGCCGATGATTTCCGGACGCGGACTGGGGATCACCGGTGGCACGCTGGACAAACTTGAATCCATTCCGGGTTTTCAGACGCTGTTGGAGCCCGGGCAGATTGTCGCCCAGGTGCAGAAGATCGGTTGCGCGATCGTGGGTCAGACGGACGGCATGGTGCCGGCGGATCGAAAGCTCTATTCCCTTCGCGACGTCACTGGAACCGTGCCTTCCATCCCGTTGATCACGGCATCAATCCTATCCAAGAAACTTGCCGAAGGATTGGAGGCGCTGGTGATGGATGTGAAGTTTGGCGCCGCGGCGTTCATGAAAAATCGCGAGGATGCGCGTGCCCTCGCCCAATCCATCGTCACTCTGGCTGGCCAATGCGATCTGCCGACGAAGGCCTTTTTGTCTGGCATGGACGCACCGCTGGGAGCCACCGCCGGCAACTGGCTCGAGGTGAAGGAAGCGGTGCGATGTCTGCAAGGCTATGGGCCGGACGATCTGCAGTCACTCGTGGTCGAGTTCGCGGCGGCGCTGCTGGTGCAGACGGGGCGGTTCAAGGGTTTGGCCAAGGCGCGCCAACGAGTGCTTGAAGTCTTGTCCACGGATGAGCCTCGGCGGAAATTTGACGCAATGGTTGCGGCTCAGGGAGGAGATCTTGAGGAATTCAAGAACCGGCTCGAAAAGGATTCGCTCGCTCCGGTTGTCCGTGAATTTGTTTCGCCCGATGAAGGTTTTGTTTCACGGGTGGACGCCCGGGCCGTGGGCGAGATCGTCCGCGATCTGGGCGGCGGGCGGCTGCGCCACGATTCCGCGGTCGATTCCACCGTCGGCCTCGACCGCTTGGCCAAACCCGGAGAGCCGTTCGGTGTGAACTCACTGTTTGCCCGCGTCCACGCCCGGACGGAAGCCGACGCGGATCGCGCAATCGAAAGATTGAGGGGCGCGTTCTCGTTTCAGGCAGAGCCGTTCGAAGTGCCGCCGCTGGTGGTGGAAGTGATTGGTTGAGCCGTTCGGCCCGGCGGCGGTGCTGCTTCAGTGGTAATACAGTTCCCGAAGTTTCTCGGGCGATACGCCGCGGCGATACGCCAGCATCATGCGCGTCATCAGCCAGTAGGTGCTGGCCACGCCGTTCTTCTGGAACTTCCGCCAGGATGTGGTCGCCACAGCGTTCGCCAGTCCGATGCGCCCGAGGGGCCGCAGTCGTTCACAGAGACAAATATCCTCCATCAGCGGTTCGGCGGGGAATCCGCCAATGCGTTCCAGAACCCGGCGGGTCATGAATGGCGCCTGATCTCCGTAGACGTACCCGAGCGTCGCCAGCAACAGCCAGGACTTGAATCTCGCGCCCCGCATGGACAGCGGAGCGCCTTCATCGAATTGTCTCCAAAACCCACCGGCGATCATTCCGGGTGTCGAGAGCAGTTCGATCGCGGCGGCTCCACCGTTGGGTGGCAGCCAGGTATCCGCATGCAGAATCATGACGACCTGCTCACGTGCCTGGGCCGCCGCCGTACGAATCTGCAGACCCCGCCCGCGTGGTGCTTGGAGGACGCGACAGCCGGCGTCCGCCGCGATCGCTGCCGTGTCATCCTCACTGCCTCCATCCCCCACGATGATCTCGGCGACCTCTGGCATCGCCCACGCGCGCGCGAGTGTTACCGGCAACGTGCCGGCCTCGTTCAACGTGGGTATGATTATGGAAATGCGCGGATCGGCCATACCGGGCTTGCAGGGTAATCTGTTGAGGCGTGGACAATCCATCGAATTTGGATTTGTCTGACATCTTGACCCCACTGCCGGAAATTCAGAACCTCCACCCCATGAGCACAGAGCAATCGATTCCCACCGCGCCGGCCATTCTGACGACAACGGTCGGATCCTATCCGGTTCCGGACTGGCTGGCGGCCTTGCCCAGCGAACAGGCGGTGACGGATGCCACGCGGGTGATCTTCGACACGCAACGTCAGGCGGGGATCGACCTGCCCACCGATGGCGAACTTTACCGATTCGATATCAATCATCCCGACACCAACGGAATGATCGATTATTTCGTCGGCAAATTCGGCGGTGCCAGTACCCGGGTGAGTCGTTCGGATTCCGAGGCTTTCACCAGGAAGAGCGAGATGGGCTTTCGCGCCAAGCCGGCGGCGATTGTGCAGGAAGCGTTGGTTGAAGGTTCGCTGAACCTGCTGGACGATTGTCGTCGCGCAGAGAGCGTCTCCGGTGGGGCCTTCAAGTTTACCGTCACGAGTCCATACATGCTCGCGCGGACCCTGCTCGATCATCACTACGGAGATCTCGAATCGCTCACCCTGGCGATCGCCGATCTGCTGGCGGAGCAGGTGCGCGGACTGCCCACCGCCTGCCTGCAGGTGGATGAAGCAAACATTCCGGGCAGCCCCGACCACGCTCCCCTCGCCGCCGCGGCCATCAACCGCGTGCTTGATGCCTTTGAGGGACCGGGCGCGGTGCACTTCTGTTTCGGTAACTACGGCGGGCAGACCATTCAGTCCGGCAAATGGAAGCCCCTCATCGAATTTCTCAACAGCCTCCACGCCGATCATCTCGTGCTGGAACTCGCCCATCGTCCGGAAAGTGATCTGGATGCCCTGGCTGAAATCGATCCGAAGATTGGAATCGGAATGGGCGTCGTCGATATCAAGGTGAACCATGTGGAGCCGGCCGACCAGATCGCCGCATCCCTCGAGCGTGCTGAGAAGAAACTGGGCGCCGGGCGCGTGAAATACATTCATCCCGACTGCGGTTTCTGGATGCTCAAACGCTCTGTGGCCGACCGCAAAATCGCCGCCCTCGCCGCCGGGCGCGATCTGTATCTGGGATAGTTGTGACAGTTCCGTAGCGACCGGCTGCTTCCGCAGAAATAGGAATTCCCCTCCTTCCCTGGCATCGCTTTAATCGGCGGCATGCACTGCAATCAGTTTCTGACATCGTTCTGTCTGGCGACGACGGCGCTCTCTTTGAATGCCGCATCCATAGTCGATCGATCCTCGCCCTTGGAGCTCGTCTCCACGAATTTCGTATTGGCGGATGGTCCGGCATGGGACGGTGGTTCGCTCTACTTTCCTGATGTGAAAGGGGGGAAACTTTTCCGCTACCAACCGAAGCAGAAGAAGATGCAGGTGGTATTGCCAGCGGCCGGCCGGATCAGTGCGGCTTTCTTCAACCACGGAAAGCTCTACCTGTCAGACAACGGCAATTCGCAAATTTCTTGGCTCAACGGAAAGAATCTTGCCCGGATCGCGGGACAGGATCCGAAAGCCAAACCACCCGCGAGTCCGAACGATCTGGTCGTCGATAAACACGGCGGAATCTACTACACCCTCACCCGCCAGAATCAGGTGATCTACATTGCCCCCAACGGCGATCAACGGGTGGCAGTGGAGGGAATCACCACGGCGAACGGAATCACGTTGTCTCCCGACGGCAGCACTCTTTATGTCGCCGCTCACAAATTGAAGGAGATCTGGGCCTACGACGTGGGCAAGGCAGGGGCGACCTCGAACGGACGAAAGTTTGCCTTTATCGATGACGGGGCAGAGCGGGGCGCGGACGGGATGTGTATCGATCGTGCCGGCAATGTGTATTGTGCCGGGTCAACAGCGATTTGGATTTGGAGTCCGGACGGCGAAGTTCTCGATCGGATCGAAATCTCCGCGAAGCCGATCAACTGCGCGTTCGGAGACTCCGATCTGCGCACCCTTTACATCACCGGCCTCGGTGGACTGTATCGTCAGCGGATGAATGCGTATGGCGTTTCGGCACATCCACAGGCAGAGGGAAAACTGCCAGCCTATCGGGCCGACTTCCCCTCCACCATCACCCCTGAAAACGTGAGTGCGCAGCTCGATGTAGTCTACGCCCAGGACGGCACGCGCAAGTTGTTGGCCGATCTATTTCTGCCTGATTCTCCCCGCAAGAACCGCCCCGCGGTCGTCGTCGTCCATGGCGGTGGCTGGTTGAACAGCGACAAGACGAAGTTCCGTGGGCTGGCGGTGGAGCTGGCCCGACGCGGATACGTGACGGCGGCGATACAATACCGGCTGGGGTATGAGGCAAAGTTTCCCAAAGGGGCACAAGATTGCCTGGCCGCCGTTCGCTATCTTCGGGATCACGCAGCCGAATTTGGGATCGATGCCGACCGGATCGGCGCAGTCGGAGGCTCAGCCGGCGGGCATCTGGTGGGATTGATGGCGACGGGTTGGGACAATCGGAAGCTCCACGGCGCTTTTGACAAGAGCAAGCAATCAGCGCGTCTACAGGCTGCGATCGTGATGGCCGGGCCGATGCAAATGGTCACCGGATCCGTGGCCGAACGTTCCCGGACACCGGGTTCAAAATCCAACAGCAACGTGTGGTTGGGCAAAACCGTGGATGAGGCACCCGCCCGGTATCGATTGGCCGATGCCCATCAGCAGATCAGCGCGAACGATTCGCCACTGCTTTTCATGATGGGCGAACACGACAAACCCGAGCGCAACCAGGCTTCCCGCGATCAATTGAAAAAGGTGGGCGTGTGGTCAGGATACAAAGTTTACACCGCTGGCAGGCACGGCTGTTGGAACCGCCTGCCCTGGTTCAATGACATGGTGGCGGATATGGACGAGTTCTTCAGGAAGCACCTCCGCTAAAGATTTCCGAACCCCAATGTGGCGGCGAGCGGGAGCGAGTGGATCATGGCGTTGTGCCAACCCAAGATGGTCGCCTTAGGTGCGATTTCCACGTGGCAACCCACGGAATCCTGATTGTCCTCACCGTTAGTGCAACCCCCCGCTTTCGGACTCGCAAGCTCGCCCCTCCAAATGGCTCGCCGCCACCGTCGAGCAGTCGAATACCTCCGGGCACAATCGGACCACAGATCCGCGCTTGGTGAATCAGGGTTTCTGCGCAATGTTCCCGGCGCTAAAAATGGGTTCCAAAAACGGTCATAACGCCATCTCGATCCGGGGGGCGCGCGAACACAATCTCAAGAATGTTTCGCTGGATATTCCGCACGGAAAATTCGTGGTCGTGACGGGTGTGAGCGGCTCCGGTAAGAGCACGCTGGCGTTTGATCTGGTCTTCAATGAAGGCCAGCGGAGGTTCCTCGATTCGATGAGCACCTACGCGCGGCAGTTCATCGAGCAGATGGCGCGACCAGACGTGGATATGATCGCCGGTATTCCTCCCACGGTCAGCATTGAGCAGAGCACCTCCCGTGGTGGGGGCAAGAGTACCGTCGCGACAGTGACAGAGGTTTACCATTTCATCCGGCTGCTCTTCGCGCGGCTCGGCACGCAGCATTGCCCGGAATGCCAGATCCCGGTCACACCGCAGACGCGGAGTCAACTGGTCGCCACGCTCCGGGCGGGAAGCCGTAAGCGGGGAGCGCTGAAAATTCTCGCCCCGGTCATTCGCAATCGAAAAGGCTTTCACAGCTCGGTGGCAGCTGCTGCCGCACGCAATGGTTTTGCGGAGGTGCGCGCCGATGGGGCGTTCCATCGGACCGACGAAGAGTTCCGGCTCGATCGCTTCAAGGAACACGATATTGAAATCGTGGTCGGTGAATGGACTGGCAAAGGTGGGTCGAAGAGTAGCGACGAGCTGCTGGCACTCGTCGACCGGGCCTTGAAGCTCGGGAGCGGGACGCTCTACGCGTTGGACCAGGCCGAGGAGATTACCGTGCATTCCACGGAGCGTGCGTGTCCGGATTGCGGGGCTTCATTCGCCAAGCTGGACCCCAAGAATTTCAGCTACAACTCATCCCAAGGCTGGTGCGGCCAGTGTCGTGGGTTTGGTGAACTATTCTACATGCCCGAAGTCGATCGTGGCGCCCAGGCCGACGCGATCGAGGAATCCTGGTTTCACGGGCAGGAAGGTGAGCGCGAGGAATGTCCCGGTTGCCTGGGCGCGCGGCTCAATCCGTTTGCCCGCGCAGTGCGGCTGGATCTTGGTGCGACCGGCCGGGGGCCGTTGCCTACCATCGATTTCTTTGCCAACTCGACGGTGGCGGAGGCTCATGATCATTTTCGACGCCTGAAACCGACCGGCGGCGCGGCAGAAATCGCCCGGGACATCCTTCCTGAAATCTCCGAGCGCCTGAAGTTTCTGTGCGAGGTCGGCCTCGGGTATCTCCAGCTCGGCCGGGGCGTGCCGACCCTCTCCGGCGGAGAATCACAACGCATCCGCCTTGCCGCCCAACTCGGCTCGAACCTCAGCGGAGTTCTCTACGTGCTCGACGAACCGACGATCGGTCTGCATGCCCGGGACAACGAACAGCTGCTCAACACACTTGAACGACTCCGCCAGCGCGGGAATTCCCTGCTCGTGGTGGAGCACGACGAAGACACCATGGAGCGTGCTGATTTTGTCATCGATCTGGGTCCTGGTGCGGGAGTGAATGGCGGCGAGATTGTGGCGACCGGGAAACTGAGCGAACTTGCCCGCCATCCCGATTCCATCACCGGACAATATCTGGGGATGAAACGGAGTTTTCCGGCCCGCGGAGAACGTCGACCAGTCGTCACTGCCATGGCCAAGGGGCGCAAGTCCAAGCAGGATCATGAATGGCTGGTGCTTGCGCTGGCGGATCGAAACAACCTGAAGAAGGTCGAAGCCAAAATCCCGCTCGGTAGATTCGTGGCTGTGACGGGAGTGAGCGGATCAGGGAAGAGCACGCTGGTCCGCGAGTGTCTGCGGCCGGCGTTGGCACACGCAATTGCCACCCTTAAGAAGAAGACCGGCAAGACCTCCAAGCCCAAGGGCATCACCGGATACCAATCAATCGCTGCTGTCTACGAAGTGGATCAGGCCCCCATCGGTCGCACGCCCCGATCCACGCCGGCCACCTACGTGGGTTTCTTCGACGAGATTCGCAAGCTGTTCGCCCAGACGCCCGAGGCGCGCTTGCGGGGTTACGGTCCGGGACGATTTTCGTTCAACAGTCCGGCCGGGCGATGTCCGGACTGTGACGGGGCGGGACAGAACAAGATCGAGATGAACTTCCTGCCACCGGCATTCGTAAAGTGCGAAACCTGCAACGGTCTGCGATTCGATCCCGAAACACTCGATGTATTGTTCAACGGGCGCAACATCTCGCAGGTGCTCGACATGAGTGTGGAACAGGCGCTCGAATTCTTCAGCAGTTTCCAGAAGATCAGCCGGGCGCTCGAAGCGCTGCGCGATACCGGTCTGGAATACCTTCGCCTCGGCCAACCCAGCCCGACGCTGAGCGGCGGCGAGGCGCAGCGCGTCAAACTCGTCACGCACCTCCTCAGTGGTCTCAAGGATCCGGATCTCCACAACCTGCTTCCCCGCCGAAACTTTTTCATTCTGGAAGAGCCCACGATTGGCCTGCACATGGCGGACGTGAAACGGCTGGTGGAAGTCATTCAGCGCCTTGTCGATTTCGGGCACACGGTCGTGGTGATCGAACATAACCTGGATCTGATCGCCGAGGCGGATTGGGTGATCGATCTCGGCCCGGAAGGCGGGGATGCCGGTGGTGAAATCATCGCCTTGGGGACGCCGGAAGAAATTGCGAAGAAGAAGGGTTCGCACACCGGGCGGTATCTGCACAAGACGCTGGGCAGACGAAAGTAGCACCCTGGTCGCTGTGGAATGGATCAGAGATCCACGAACTCGATGGTGACTTCCCGCTGATCCGATTCTTCGTCAGGCAACTCCAGGATGGCAACCGAACGCTGCTGCTGAGGGCGCGGTTTACCAGAGTAGCCCGGATTCAGATAGCGAACCCCAGCGACTGTCCGGTCGTGCCGCTGATGCGTGTGACCAAAGAGAACGATGTTTGGTTTCACCCGGGCCACAGATTCAAAGATGCTGGCGTGAGTCTTCGCCAAGGGGACGATGTGGCAGATCAGGAATTTGACACCGGCGAATTCGACCACTTCCAGTTCACGATACTGGGGATCGTAATCGTTGTTTCCCAACACGGCGGTGACCGGAGCGATCTGCTCCAATTTCAGAATCACGTCATTCCCGCAGATGTCGCCGGCGTGCAGGATGTGTGCGACGTCGAAGAACACTCCCGGCAGCGCGGGATCGAAATATCCGTGCGTGTCGGAGATGAGCCCGAGTTTCATGACGTCAGGCGCTGGCTTTCTCTTCCTCGCCTTCGCCGACTTCTTCCAATTCCTCGGCCTCCTCAGGTTCCGGCTCGGCCGGTTCGACCGCGCGTAGGGCGGCCGCGAGCAGCCCAGAGAAAAGGCCACCGCTCAGAAACGTGTTTCGGAAGAACATCCAGGTCTGGGGCCAGCCGGTTTCGCCGGTGGTCAGGGCCTGAATCCAGCCGAGCAGAGATTTGGTGTAGAAGGGGTTGCCCAGCCAGGCGGCGGTATTGGTGACAATGTAAAAGAGAATCGCGCCGATCAGTCCGCCGCCGACCAGCTGCCAGATATTGCGCTTTTTGCGGAACAGGCGGCCAACGCCATAGATGAGGGCATAGGCCACGTAGTTCACCAGCTGGTAGTTCGTCAGTGACAGATAGCCGTAGTAGGAGTTCAGCCCGACGTCGGTGAACAGCAAGGCGAGCACGAGCCACCACCAGCGGATGAGCTTGGGGAACGCACCGGCGCAGAACGCCAGACCGTAGGCCATGCTGAAATTCATCGGCAGGAGTCCCGGCCAGCGACTGATCACAAACAAGGCGATCAGCGCGAAAGGCACGTATCTGTTCCATTTCCCGTTCAAGAGGCGGAGACTAGGGCCGGGCGGGAATGATTTCAATTTGCATTCCGGAACTTCTTCAAATCAAGTGCGCGACCGTCTGCTCGCTCACGCTCGCCGCTACTTTTCCCATCCGGCGGTTTCACGCCGGGTCCGAAACGCCTGTCAGTCGGAGGTGATTTCCGATTTCGCCGCGGCTATCGCGATGCCGGTTTCAGCTGCTCCCATTCCTCCGGCGTGCCCTTGGATTTCTGATATTCCATCATGATCTTCCAGCGGCGCTGCTTCACGAGCAATGCTTCAAAGTGAATATAGGCCTGGGTGATTTTGCCTTCCGTGTCCGTTGAGGAATATCGGAACATTCCCGTTTCGTGCGCCGTGGTCTCATCGCCAAAGCGTTGATTGAATCGGAACTCGACCGAGGCGCTGATCTTTCCCTCCTTCGTATCGGTGAATCCCTGTTTCCATTTCGCCAAGGCTTGGGCAAGCGGATAGCTGGATTTTGAGGTGCCGGAAACGAGCACTCCGCATTCATGACAGGTCGCGCGATAACCGGCAAAATCGCCGGCGCCTACCGAACGCGAAACCTCCGTCCAATACGCGTCCAAATCAACCAACCGGGCTTTGTCATTTTTGGCAACTGCGGCGAACGAGTTTTGCGCAGCCAGCAACAAGATCAGAAGGAGTCCCGGAAATTTGAGAAGCGTGTTCATGGGGATGGATCGGATCGGGGCCAGATTTTCAGTCTTCCAGCTCCTTGATCCAGATGTTGCGAAAGCGGACCGGGTTTCCATGGTCCTGCATTTGGAGCGGTCCCGTGTCGCTGTGTTTCCGGTATTCGGAAACGGCGTGGGATCCTTGCCAACCCGTTCCACCCGACAATTCCAGATTGTCATGGATGATCTCGCCGTTGTGGATCACATGAAACTTTGCGCGGCGGGTGACCGCGCCTTTTGCATCAAACAATGGACGATGGAACGTGATGTCGTAGGTCTGCCATTCGCCCGGTTTGCGACTGGCGTTCACCAGCGGTTTGGCCCGGCCGTAGAGCGCGCCACACTGCCCGTCCGGGTAGGTGGTGTTTCCGTAACTGTCGAGCACCTGAATCTCGTATTGCCCCATCAGGAAGACTCCGCTGTTGCCGCGACCCTGCCCCTTGCCTTTGGCGACGCTGGGGGTGGCAAACTCAATGTGCAGTTGGCAGGAGCCGAATCTGCCCTTGCTCTGCACATACCCCCGACCGGACTCGAGTGATCCATCCACCCGTTTCCAAGTGGTTGGATCGCCTTTCGTGGTGGTCCAATTCTTCAGGGACGTTGCCGTGCCATCAAACAGCGCGATCGCATCCGCGGGAGCCTTGGCGGCGTCCGCGTCGTAGGGCTTCGGGGTGACGATGGGCGGTTGCGGTTGTTTCTGGGGATTCGTTTCGTGGACCTTGATTCCGTCGATGAACATGTATTTCACCGACTTGCCGTTGATTTCGCGGGTCTCCGTTCGGATCTCGGGCGGGGCCGCAGATGCGCGGAAGACGACACAGGTCGCGAACAGGAAGCAGAGCAGGGATCGTGTTTGCATACGCGGAGTGTTCTGGATTTGCGGTCATCGTCAAGCGGGCGAATTCGAGCGCGTGCAGTCGGCACGTCGTGGAGGGGCGAGCTTGCGAGTCCGTGCCTTGCCGAATACGCAGAACGCGAACTTCAAAATTCGAAGTGACGGAGTTGCTCACCGGCGGTACGGTCGCAGCTGATCCAATACACATCATGAGCCCTGAACAAAAAGCCAAAGACTTGGGAATCGAATTCCCCGAACTGACCCCCGGTTACCTCAATCTGTGCATCCGCACGGGCAATCTCCTGATGACCTCAGGCCATGTCAGCGATCACATCGGCGTACTCGGCAAAGGGGTAAGCGTCGAAGAGGGCTATGCCGCCGCGCGTGATTGTGCGGTCAAGATCCTGCGTTCAGTCCATCACGCACATGGCACCTTGGACGGACTGCGCGTCATCAAACTGTTGGGTTGCGTGTACTCGGCTCCGGATTTCACCGACCAGCATCTGGTGATCAATGGCGCGTCGGATCTGCTGCATGAACTCTACGGGAAAGATGGAGATGGATTTCATGCCCGCAGCGCGCTCGGCTTTGCCGCCTTGCCGACCGGCGCAGCAGTGGAGATCGAGGCCATCTTTGAAATCAAGGAGAGCTGACTCAGCCTACGCTCCGGGAGCTGTCCGTTACCCTCAAGTTTTCAGTCTTCATCCCAAAGGGATAGGAATTGCGGCTCCGCCGGCGATGTTGAAGGCATTGAATTGAATGGAAGGCGAAGGGGTCAGTCCTTGAATTCTGAATAGCCGTTCACCACCTGCTTGCGTAGTTTCGCCACCGGGCCCTTCTGGGCCTTCTGAACCTGACGCACCGCGGCACTGACACGACTTGGATCGGCCATCTGCAAGCGACTGGCCACCCATTTGCAATGCCCCCGAAAATCAGCGCCGGGACAAACGGGTCACGAAAATTGAGGGCCAGCAGGAAGAGAAAGGAGTTCCGTTGCCGCGATGGTATCGGGACGTCCAGCGAGCCACACAGCGCGGGGTGAAGTTCATCCGGTGGCCTGGGCAATCATCTGTTTCTGGAAGTCCCTTGGGAACGGGCGCTGGCCTCACTGCGACGAATCTACAGCTTGAAGTGAGTCAATTATTGGACACCGTTCCCCTTTCTCTCCCCTACGTTCCGGTCCAAAGGTCACATCAAGGCCCTCCCGCCAAAAGGAAATTCCCAGCAGTCAGTTTCAAAGCAAAAAAAGAGATTCCTTAAAGTAAAGTAAACAAAGAGATTCTTTAAAGTAGTCTTTCAACCAAAGGACCTTAGAATTCATGCAGTGTATAAAAAAATCCGGCCTCTTCTAGTCTGTTTTTTATCGACCTGGTTCGCTTTCAATCTAAACGGAGCGGATCTTGAGGATATATACTTTGACACCAGTGGTGACACTGCAGTCGTGGTGTATTGCGAAAACACGGCAAGTGGTGCTCTCGAAATTCCGGCGATCTACCAAGGCAAAGCCGTGACTTCCATAGGAGGGCAGGCCTTTCACAGCTGTGTCAATCTTACCAGTGTGGTAATTCCCTCAAGTGTAAGGAGCATTGGGGGGAATGCATTTTACAACTGCAGCGGACTGACTTCAGTCACGATTACCGATGGTGTGCTGGACATTTCCAGTGGTGCGTTTGCGCTCTGCACCAAGCTGACCAGCATCGGGTTTCCTGATAGCGTAATTGAGATTGGCCCCGAAGTCCTTGGTGGTTGTAGCAGTCTGACCAATATTTCAGTAGGAGCTGGAAATACTGGGTTTTCCGCACCGGGTGGGGTTCTCCACGACAAGAGCCAGAAAACTATCCTGAAGTATCCTGAGGGTAAGCAGGGGGCGTACACGATGCTTTCGACTGTTGCAAACGCAGCTGAGCACTCCTTTATTTTCGCAACGGGACTTTCAGGCATTACCCTCTCAGATAAGCTGGGGTCGATATCGGACTATGCGTTCGGTCATTCAGGGCTCACGAGTGTGGTTCTCCCTGATAGTGTGACCAACATTAGTGGAAATGCCTTCCTGGCTGCTTCAAGCCTCACCACGGTTAGGTTTGGGGGGAGGCTCGCCTTCATTGGGGATCTTGCCTTTGAAGGCTGTTCCGAACTGATAGCCCTCCACTTTGAAGGAGACGCACCCACTTTGGGGTTGGATCCCTTTGCCGGTGTCTCTCAAGATGCCAAGGTGTATGTGACTGCTTCTGCGACGAGTTTCCACGCGACTTTCGGCGGCCTTCCCGTCGTATTAGCGGTGAATAAGACCCCAGTCGCTGTGAATGATACAGCCAGCACGAATGAGGATACGCCCGTTGTGGTGAGCGTTTTGGCCAATGATAGCGATGGGGATGGGGATACGTTGAGTGTCACGGCTGGAACCGCTAACAATGGAACAGTGGTTGTCAACGCCAGTCAGACGATTACTTATACGCCGAATAACAACTTTAATGGGATCGATACGAT
>JBLFYM010000154.1:0-13971 GCA_047608975.1 Limisphaerales bacterium
CCATGGCACCGGCGTATGCATATAGGAGATCGCCGCGTGCAGATAGATTCCCAGCAACATCGCCACCGCCCGGAGATGATCCAGCCCATGATACCGCTCATTCGTCGACGAGGACGCCGCCGATTTGTCAGAGTTTGTATCCGGGCTGTTCATGCCAAAAGAAAAGCCCGCCGAAGCGGGCCTGCAAATTCAATTCAGGTCGATCTTCACATCGGACGAACCTGCTCAGGCGCGTTCCATGTATTTCCCGTTGCGGGTGTCGACCTTGATCTTCTCGCCGGTCTTGATGAACAGCGGCGCCTGGATGTTGATGCCCGTCTCCAGAGTGACCGTCTTCTGGACGTTCGTTGCCGAATCGCCCTGCACGCCTTCGGGTGCATCCGTCACCTCGAGCACGACGCTGGAAGGCAGTTCCAACATGACCGCCTTTTCCTGCACCCAGGTCAGGTTCACTTCGCCGTTCTCCACCATGAAATCTTTGGAGTCGCCGACGATCTCCGGCGTGATCGTGACCGATTCATATGTTACCGGATCCGTGAACACGTAGTCCTGCCCGTCCTTGTAGCTGTACTCCATTTTCTTGGAGATCATCGGGACCACCTCGACCTTTTCCGTCGAGCTGAAACGATTGTCGAAGGACTTGCCCGTGCGAATGCTGCGCAACTGAGCCTGTACAAACGCGCGTTTGTTACCCGGAGTGCGGTGTTCAGAAGAGAGCACGATCGCGATGTCACCATTGTAGCTGATCGCCATGCCCTTACGAAGGTCGTTGCCTGTTGCCATAATACGTATCCGTTGTTCGAAAGGCGCGCAGTCTACCCAGACCCGTCCCCTGCGCAAGCCCGGATGCGAAAGGTCGCGAGGTGGGTTGTGGAGGGACTCGCAAGCTCATCCCTCCACCCGGCACGCCGCCCAGCTGGAATCGCGCCCGCGCGCCTTGCCAAACCTGAGTCGGAAGGAATCTTCCCCTCCTCGCTTGCCCTGCGATCTGAATCATGGAATACCGCTGGCCGCATTTCGTCGGACTCTTCGGCGATGCATTCAAGTATGAAGAATCTATTGTTGGGTTTGTTTCTGGTCGCGTTCGGTTCCACCGGATCAACGGCGGATTGGCCGATTTATCGGGGACCGCATCATGACGGGATCTCGCGGGAAACGGGCTGGTCAGCCGAATGGCCCAAATCCGGACCCACGGTGCTCTGGAAGGCGAACGTGGGAATCGGGTTCTCCTCAGTGTCCGTTTCAAAAGGTCGCGTCTGCACGATGGGGAATTCGGAGGACATGGATCTGGTCGCGTGTTTCGACGCGGTGAGCGGCAAGGAGTTGTGGGCACACGAATACGATGCGGCACTGGATACCAAGTATTATGAGGGTGGCCCTGGTTCGACCCCGACCTTTGACGGCGACCGGGTGTTCTCACTGAGCAAGCATGGCGATCTCTTCTGTTTCGCGGCGGACAGCGGGAAGATTGTCTGGCAACGCCAATTGGAGCGTGAAGAGGGCATGCGGATGAGCACCTGGGGTTACAGCGGCGCGCCGTTTCCGGATGGAGACCGGCTTTTGCTGAACGTCGGCATCGGTGGCATGGCACTGGATAAGAAAACCGGCAAGACTTTGTGGAAATCCGGAGATGCCGAGGCAGGCTATTCAACACCCTATCCGTATCAACAAAACGGAAAGCAATTCTTCGTGTTCAGTTCGGAACACGGGTATTCCGGCGTGGATCCAAGCAACGGCCAGGAATTGTGGAAGATTGCGTGGAAGACACGTTACGGCGTGAACGCCTCGGATCCGATCGTGGTGGGTGATCAGATCTTCATTTCCTCGGGTTATTCAAAAGGCTCCGCGCTCTTCAAATTGGACGGTGTCGTCCCGGAGGAACTGTGGCGGGCGCGACAGTATCGCAACCAGTTCAACAGCTCCGTCCTGATCGATGGTTGCCTCTACGGTTTCGACGGCGACAGCAATTCCCGGGCAAAGCTGAAATGCATGGATTGGAAAACAGGCGAGGAACTCTGGGTGCAAGATGGCATCGGCTTCGGCTCGCTATTCGCGTCAGACAACAAACTCATCATCCTCAGTCCGAAGGGCGAGCTGATCATCGCACCGGTTTCGAAAAAGGGATACAAACCCCTCACCCGTGCCAAGGTGCTCGCCGGCAAATGCTGGACGGTACCCGTGCTCGCGAACGGTTTGCTCTACTGTCGCAACGCGGACGGGGATTTGGTTTGTCTTGATCTCCGCGCAAAGAAATAGTCGCCTCCGAATCACCTGCTGAAAATGAACACTTCCCGCCGTACCTTCATCACCTCGACCGCCGCCGCATCTACCGCGTTCGGCATCACGCCACTGATCGCCGCCCCCGGTAAAAAATTTCGCACGGCCGTCATCGGCTCCGGCTGGTGGGGAATGAACATCCTGCGCGAAGCCATCACCGCCGGACGCGCCAAGGTGGTGGGGCTCTGTGATTGCTACGAGCGACCCTTGAATGCCTCCGCCGATGAGGTCGAAGGTCTGACCGGCGACAAGCCGCGGAAGTACCAGGACTACGAGGAGATGCTCCGGAAGGAACGCCCCGAGATCGTGATCATTGCCACCCCTGATCATTGGCACGCACTGCCCGCCATCGCGGCACTGGATGCCGGAGCGCATGTATTCCTTGAGAAACCGACCGCCCACACGGTGGTCGAGAGTCGTGCCATCGTGAAGGCGGCGCAGGCGGCGAACCGCGTTGTTCAGGTCGGACTCCACCGACGCATCGGTCCGCATCATGTGTCTGGAATGGATTTTTTGAAGTCGGGCAAGGTCGGTGACATTGGCATGGTTCGGATGTTCGTGGCCGGTGGCGGGGGCGTGGAAAAACCGACGCTCAACGCGAAACCGCCCGCAGGCATGGACTGGGATTCGTGGTGTGGCCCCGCGCCGATGCGGCCCTACAATCGACGCCTGGCACCGGGCGGCTGGCGGAATTTTTTGGACTACTCCAACGGCACCCTGGGTGACTGGGGGGTTCACTGGTTGGACCAGATGCTATGGTGGACGGATGAAAAATATCCGAAGTCCGTTTACTCTGCGGGCGGACGTCCGATCAAAGGGCCCGTGGTGACCAACGAGAAGGAGTGCACTTCGGATGCACCGGACACGCAGATCGCGACCTATGAATTTGAGTCGTTCACCGCCACTTGGGAGCACCGGAAATATGCCGGCCCCGGTGCTGAACCCCATCGCTACGGTTGTTATTTCTACGGAACGAAAGGGGTGTTTCACATGGGTTGGCGGGATGGCTGGACGTTTTATCCCAGCAGCAGCCGGGCAGAAAAGGTCCACACGGATCCGGAATTCGACAACGAGAAGGACGGGCACAACATTCCCCCGCTGTGGCGAGACTTCATCGACGCCATCGACCACAAGCGTCAACCGGCCGCAGAAATCGAAGCTTCACATCGTTCATCCGTGCTCCCGATGCTCGGCATGATTTCGTATCGACTCGGTCGCAGCATCCAATGGGACGGCGCGAAAGAGCAGGTCCTCGGCGATCCCGAAGCAAACAAGCTCCTCCGCCGCGACTACCGCCAACCTTGGAAGTATCCGGTCTGAAGCGGGCAGCCACCAAAATCCCGCGACTCGAAAACGTCCACCGGACGCCCTACCCTTTTAACCCTTCAACTGTTCAACCCCACCCATGTTACCCGGACTCAAACAATTCGATCTCACCGGCCGCAACGCAATCATCACCGGCGGTTCCAAAGGCCTCGGCGAAGCGATGGCAGCAGGCCTCGCTTCAGCCGGTGCCAACGTCATGCTCGTCAGCCGCAACGCGGACGAAGCCCAAACGGCCGCCGCCACGATCGGTGAGCAATTCGGCAAAAAGGCCATCGGCTTCCGTGCCGATGTCACCAGCGAAGCCGATACGCAGGCGATGGCGGAACACGCGCTCGCCGAGTTGGGCGGAATCGACATTCTGATCACCAGTGCCGGCATCAACATCCGCGGACCGATCGATGAACTGAGCTACGACGAATTCAAGCAGGTGCAGGACATCAACGTGAACGGCACTTGGCTTGCCTGCCGCGCCGTGTTGCCCCACATGAAGGAGAAAAAGCGCGGCCGCATCATCACCTTGGCGAGCACGCTCGGCATCGTCGGTCTGGCAAACAGAACGCCCTACACGGCGAGCAAAGGTGCCGTCGCGAACATGACCCGTGGGCTGGCCCTGGAACTCGCCGACCACGGAATCACCGCCAACGCGATCTGCCCCGGACCTTTCCTGACCGAGATGAACGTTCCGATTGCGGACACCGAAGAGGGGAAGAATTTTATCGTCGGCGCCACCGCGTTGAAACGTTGGGGAGATCTCAAGGAGATCCAAGGCTCGGCAATGTATCTGGCCAGCGACGCCGCGAGCTACACCACCGGCAGCATGTTGGTCGTGGACGGCGGTTGGACCTGCCGGTAGCGGGCCGCGTCACTCCTACGCTTGATTGGCCCAACGGGCGGCCAACAAGACTGCTTCGTAGAGACTGTTGGGATTGGCTTTGCCCTGCCATGCAATGTCACAGGCGGTGCCGTGATCCACACTGGTGCGGATGATGGGCAGGCCGAGGGTGCAGTTGATCGCCTTGTCAAAGGCCAACGCCTTCAGCGGGATGTGTCCCTGATCGTGATACATGCAGATGAAGCAATCGATCTCAGCACGACGATCCGGAAGAAATGCCGTGTCCGGAGGGAGCGGCCCGACGATATCGATCCCGAGCGCCCGGGCTTTTTCCAATGCCGGGGTGATGATCCGTTCCTCTTCGCTGTCACCAAACAGGCCGTGTTCGCCCGCGTGAGGATTCAGACCGCAGGCCAGCAGCTTGGGTTTGCGCCCCCGAATGCGACCGATCGCATCGGCGCTCAGCTCGATGACTTCCAGAATCCGCTCAATCGAAAGCAGTCCCGGCACTTCGCTGTAGCCAACGTGAACCGTGACAAAGCTACAGGTAAGCTCGTCTGAAGTGAGCATCATGCAGGATCGTTTGGCACCGCTGCGTTCCGCGAAGATTTCTGTGTGCCCGGGATAGTTCACCCCTGCCGCGCGCAAGGCTTCCTTGTTGATGGGGGCGGTGGAGACTCCGTCGATCGTTTCCTGCATCGCCGCCTCGATCGCCGCCTCGATATACTGATAGCCGGCGTTCCCAGTTACAGCGCTTACTTTCCCGGGCGTGAACTGATCAGCGCGGACGACCTGCAGATCCAGCACCGCCGGTGAATTTACCGCCGCCGGATCACGGCTCCACTCTTCCCGATCAACAATCCGATCTGGCTCCGACAAGCCGGTCACCTCGGCACATTTCCGCAACACGTCGGCATCGCCAAAAATGATCGGCGTGCATTTGTCGAGCACCGCCTGATGCTTCAGCAGGTGGAGACAGATTTCCGGACCGACCCCGGCGGGGTCACCCATGGTGATGGCGATACGTGGCAGACTCATTCAGCGGGCGAACCGTAGCGGAACGCGGCGGCTGAAGGAATAGCAGGGTGTGAGGGTAAAGGCGGAACCAATTTGTTTACCGTATGACACAGGCCCGACCCTTGAGGGATTCCTTTGCCTCACATTCCTCTGCCTAATCTTCAGTCGGAGCTCTGCTGCTCCGTGTCTTCAGTACCTTCGGTGGTTGAACCCCTCAGGCTAAAATATCGTGGGCGATGTTTCCGTGAACGTCGGTGAGACGGAAATCCCGGCCGGCGTAGCGGAAGGTCAGTTTTTCGTGATTCAGGCCGAGGAGGTGAAGGATGGTGGCGTGCCAGTCGTGGGTGTGCATCTTGTCCTCGACGGCTTCGTAACCGTATTCGTCGGTGGCACCATAGCGGACGCCGCCTTTGACACCGCCACCGGCCATCCACATGGAATATCCCTTGGCATTGTGATCCCGACCGTTGCCGTTCTGCGCATGCGGTGTGCGACCGAATTCGCCGCCCCAGATGACCAGAGTGTCTTTCAGCATGTCCCGCTGTTTGAGATCGGTGAGCAAGGCGGCGATGGGACCGTCGGTCTGATCACAATTGTTGGTCAGCGCGGTTTCGAGATTTCGGTGCTGATCCCAATTGCTGTGGCTGACCTCGATGAAACGCACTCCCGCTTCGGCGAAGCGACGGGCCAACAGGCATTGGCGCGCAAAGCCATCGGTGGCGCGATTGCCGATTCCGTACATCTCCTTCACACGCTCGGGTTCGCTGGAGGTATCCATCACTTCGGGGATTTCGCTCTGCATTCGGAACGCGAGTTCGAATGATTCAATGATGCCTTCAACCGCCGGATTGAAACGGTCGCGTTGCAATTGCTGATGATTCATCGACTGGATCAGATCCAGCTGTAGGCGCTGCGTTTTGGTTGAGAGTTGGGGGTTTTCCAGATTTGGAAGCTTGGCCTGCGCCAGGTTCTGACGTTCGCGGCCGATCGGCGTGCCCTGATAGATAGCCGGGAGGAAGGAGCTTCCGTAGTTCCGCGATCCGCCCACCGCGGTCGGCGGAGAGAGGGTGATGTAACCCGGGAGATTTGAATTCTGCGTGCCGAGTCCGTAGAGCGTCCAGGCACCGAGCGACGGACGGTTGAATTGAAAATTTCCCGTGTGCATCTGGACGAAGGCCTGCGGATGGTTCGGGATGTCCGTGTGCATGCCGTTGAGGATACAGAGATCGTCCGCGTGTTTGGCCACGCTGGGGAAGAGTTCCGAAATCATCTGGCCGCTCTGGCCGTGCTTCTGAAAATCCCAGAGTGAGCCCAACAGTTTTTCGCCCCGGCGCCCCTTGCCGAGTTTGCCGCTGTCGCGCTTGAGGAGAGGTTTGTAGTCGAAGGTATCCACATGCGAGGGCGCGCCGCGCATGCAGAGGAAGATAACCCGTTTGGCGCGCGGCGTATGGTGCGGCGGTTTGGGGTCAAGCGGGCCTTTCTGGGCAGCGGCCAGCTGGGCCGCCATTCCGGTGAACGCAAGCCAGCCGAAGCCGGCGGTGGCACCGCGTAACATGTCGCGACGGCTGAGAAAATTTGCGGGGGTATTCATGATCGGCGTGGGGTGTGCTTCAGTTGACGTAGCGAAATTCCGCGCTGGCGAGCAGCGCCTGACAGAAGGTGGAAAGCGCGAGTCCGGTGGCTTCGCGAACATTGGTGCCATCCTCGCGGTCGAGGTGGACAAAGTCTTCGAAGTAGTTCTTCGCGAGGCTGAGTTCACCGTCGGTGGGTTTGCGACCGAGGGTGAGCATGTAGAGATAATCGATCCGGTCGCTGCCGCTCTTCCGATCCTCGTAAATCCGCCGGGCGGTGATGCCGGCCTGTTGCACGACGAAAGGGCTGTTGAGGAAATAGAGGGATTGGCCGGGAACGATCGTCGTCTGGCGGTCTCCGGTGACAAAGCTTGGTTCTGCAAAGTCGAACACGTTCAGCACCTCCGGCAGGAGATCGCGCACCACCGGCATGTAGATTGATCGATAATTTCGTTCTCCGTCGTTGAACGCATCGGTGCCTTGGCTCAGGCCGCCGACACGACTGCCGGCACGACTGCGCATGCGGGAACGCATGGAGTTATTTGAAGACATTGCGGGGGTGCCCTGGATGTCTCGCTCGGAGATGGTGCGTCCCACGAAACCGTCCTCGGCATATGACACCAACGAGCCCACGGGTGGCCGATAGTCGAGCTCATCGCTGACGGCCAGAATTGAATCACGGATCTCTTCGGCTTCGAGCCGGCGTTTGCCATGCTGCCAATGGTAGGCGTTGTCCGGGTCCTTCGCGTAATTGCGGGCGCTGAATTCGGAGGCGAGCTGATAGGTGCGGGACATCATGATTTCCTTCACCATCTTCTTCACCGAATAGCCGTGCGCTTGAAAGCGGATGGCCAGGTGATCAAGCAGTTCGGGATGGGTCGGGCGTTTGCCGTTCACGCCGAAGTTATCGACCGTTCCCACAATGCCGGAACCCATCAGCCAGTTCCAGATGCGGTTGGCCATCACCCGGGCAAAGAGCGGGTTGTCCACTGCGGTAAGCCATTCGGCAAGTTCCTTGCGGCCGCTTTTGCTACGCGGAATGGGCGGTGGCTTGGGACCGGAAAGCACGTAGACAAATCCGCGCTGGATGTACTCGCGCGGATTCTCGATCTCGCCGCGATCCAGTACGCGGGCGTTTTGCGGATTGCGCGAATCACGAACGCCCATGGCCATGGCCTTAGGGGAACCGTCGCGTTCCCGGGTGGTGAGACGTTCCTCGAACAGATTGATCTGGGTGTTGAGGCGTTGGATCTGTTGCCGGCTCATTCCCGGATCGTAATTTCCGCCATTCCTCCGGGCTTCACGGGCGGCGAGGAACAATTTGCTGCGTTCCTCCTTACGGCCGTCGACGTATTTTTGGAGCTGTTCGATCTCGCCTGTCTTAAGGCTGCGACGTGAATGAACCTCGTCCTTGATCGGAAGCTCCAGCAGCGGGGTAGAACGCCGGTTCCCCTGCGTGGCAACAGTGCCAAAGAAGGTCTCCGTACTCGCGAAGATACCTGCCAGCGCATAGTACTCACGCTGGGAGATCGGATCGAATTTGTGATCATGGCAACGCGCGCAGGCCACCGTGATGCCGAGAATGGATTGCGACATTGCGTCGATCTGTTCATCGATCAGATCGGCCCGGAACTGACGCTGATTGGCTTCGTTCATCGACTTTGCCCCAAGCGCAAGAAATCCGGTGGCAACCATCAGGTCGGCGCGCTCTTCGCGGGTTTCGGAGCGCAACAGATCTCCCGCGATCTGTTCCTGCACGAAGCGGTCATAAGGTTTGTCTTCGTTGAAAGCCTTGATCACGTAGTCGCGATAGCGCCAGGCATGCGGGAAGGTGATGTTGGCCTCCTTGCCCGAAGACTCCGCGTAACGTGCGACGTCTAACCAGTGCCGTCCCCACTTCTCGCCGAACAGCGGAGATTCCAGCAGCAGATCAACCAGTCGCTCGAAGTCACCGTATTCCTTGCCGTAGGAGTAGCGTTCGACCGTCTTGGGCGAAGGCGGCAGGCCAAGCAAATCGTAGTAGGCGCGACGAACAAGCGTGGCGCGATCCGCATCACCGACGATTTTCAGTCCCTGCTCTTCGGTCTTCTGCAACACAAATCGATCAATGTCCGTTCGCGGCCAGGCATCGGCCGGCACCGGAATCTCGGGTTTGACCGGTTGCTTGAACGCCCAAAAATCCTTGGCTTTGCCGGGGTCGCGCCAATTGACGACGACGGTATTCGTATCGGCCCGCGGATCTGGCGCACCCATCTTCACCCACTGTTCGAAATCCCCGATGATGCGGCGCGACAGCTTGTAGTCCGGCGGCATTTGCAGATCCTCGTTCTCGTGCTGGATCGCCTCAATCAATAGCGAGCGTCCCGGGTTTCCCGGAATGATCGCGTGTCCGGAACTTCCCCCAGCGCGCAATCCGGTGCGGGAATCCACGATCAACCCGCCCTTGCTTTTGCCCTCCTGCTCGGAGTGACACTTGTAGCAATGCTTGATCAGCACCGGGCGAATCTTTTCCTCAAAAAATTCGGATTGAACCGCTGAGATTTCGGCGTCCGCCGCGGAGACGGAGAGAGTTGCCAGGAACATGCCCAGCAGGGCGGGAAGTTGCAGTCGTTTCATGATGCTTGCTGATTCAGCCGATTCAGTTTCAAACCTGCCATGCCAACCGGATCTGGTGACGCGCCGGGTTTCGATCTGGTTACCATCGCGGAGAATAATCTTCGCCGGCGGGATGGCAACTGGTTTGAACGGGGTTTCGATCTTCGCGGATATGGGTGGGATGCGAAGACGGATTGGATGACCGGTAAACGAAGAATCTCGAGAGCTGAAAAACTCCAAACCGCAAAATCCAAGCTCCCAAGAAGCTTCAATGCGCAATCTGAAATTGCCGAATAGCCACCTCTTGGCCTGTCAGCGCTTCACTGCCTCAGATAGCAATTGGAGCTTGAAAAATTTAAGGTTCTTTGGAATTTGAATTTTGCCAATTGGAGGTTGTCCCGACCTACTGATTTCGCCGCACAATTCTTCCCGGCCGACTCCCGGTGTGGCGATCGTCTTTGACGACGACGCTGCCGTTCACCAGGACGTAGCGGTAGCCGGTCGCGTATTGGTGCGGTTCGGTGAAGGTCGCGTTGTCCCTGACTTTCGCCGGGTCGAAGATCACGAGATCTGCCCACGCTCCGGGACGGATGACGCCGCGATCCTTGAGCCGAAACTGACGGGCCGGGAGCGCGGTCATTCGACGAATGGCTTCGGATAAGGATAGGAGTTTTTGTTCGCGCACATATTCGGATAGCACGCGTGTGGAGTTCCCATAGCCGCGCGGATGAGGCACCCCGACCGGATAGGTGCGGACCGAACTGTCGGACGCAAACATCGTGTAAGGATCCTGCTGAAAGCGGCGCACGTCCTTTTCACTCATACTGTGAAACACGCCGGACGCCCCACCGCTTGCGGCGATTTCAAAGATAAGTTCAAATTGCTCATTCAGGCTGTCCGAGCCGCGGTGAATCTTCGCGGCGGCCGGAATTCGAAGCCCGTCAACCCGACGATCAACTGACCATGAGGCGATGGCGGCATACTCGTAATCCTTCACCGCCTTGTCTTCGAGGCTCCGCTTCATCGCCGCGATGATCTCCGCCTTGGTTTCAGGATTGGCCAGCCGCGCCTTCAGTTCGCTTCGGTCGCCTTCACGGTAGCGCTGCGGAATGCAGTTCTGGATGCCGGTGCTCGACGCGGGATAGAGGTATTGATCCTGGGTCAGCTCGAGCCCATCAGTCCTTGCCTTGGCGAGGATCTGGAGTATCTCAGACGACCGGCCCCAGTTTTTCCGACCCGAGGCTTTGATGTGAGATACGTGCGCCGGCAGTTTTGCCTCGCGCGCAATCTGGATCAGTTCGTCGATCGCATCCGCAATCTTTTCGCCTTCGCTGCGCATATGACTCACGTAGATGCCACCGTGCTTTGACGCGACCCGGGCGAGTTCCACGAGTTCATCCGTTTTCGAAAACGTTCCGGGCAGATAGATGAGTCCGGTGGATAAACCCACCGCGCCGTCCTTCATCGCCTGATCGACCAAGGCCTTCATTACCTCGATTTCTTCGGCTGTTGGCGGGCGCATGAACGAACCCTTCATTGCGCGCAGCCGCACTTTGTTGTGACCGATCAGGGACGCAACGTTGGGGGTGAACAGGCGGTCTTCCAGATCTTTGAAGAAGGAACCCAGCGCGACCTTCGAACTGCCGCAATTGCCCAGAACGAGGGTCGTCACGCCCATCCGGACGAAATTTGTTGCCCCCGGCATCTTGACGATATTCTCCGCGTGAGTGTGCACATCGATGAAGCCCGGTGCCACGACCAAGCCGTGGGCATCAATTGTTTTTTTCGCCGTGAGAGTGGTCTGCCCCAGCGCAATGATGCGGCCTTGATGAACCGCGATATCGCCCTGATAGGCAGGCGTTCCGTGACCGTCGACAATGCTGCCGTTGCGGACAATCAGGTCCACCTGCGCGCCCGTGAGGGCCGTCGATATCGACGCGAACAAAAGGAGGGAAAAGCAACGCAAGCAATTCATGCGCGTGAACCATAGGGCCTTTCGCGTAGGAATTGCCAGAGCGGACAAACTTGCACCTGGCATCTCATCTGCCTACTTTGTCTTTGTAGATGGATTCAACTGCCGCAACGGCAAACAACGCCCCGGCTCCCGCCAGCCCGGAAGAAAAACGACTGACGACCGCGTTGGGACGGCGGAGCCCCAAGGATGTCCTGGACTGGGCCGGCCTGCATTGGCAGGTCGTGGTGGGTGCACTTTCATTCATTCCACTCGCGCTAGGCGATTTCTGGCAGGGGCATGGCTGGGCGGTCGCACCTTTTTATGCCGCGCCGGTCCTGTTGTCCCTCTGGTCCGAAAAACCGAAGTACTCCATCTTTTTCGCCTACACCGCCACGGTGCTGATCATTGCCGGCTTCATGCGCAGTGGATTCGGAGGGGACCGCGAATTTGAAACCGTCCAACGGCTAAGTAGCCTGGCATTGATCTGGCTGAGCGCGTCACTTTCCCTGCAACGCTGGCAGCGCGGACGTTTTCTGGAACGGGGTTATCAGAAGATGGAAATGATCGTGGAGGACCACACCGCCGAACTGACGAAGGCCAATGCCAACCTGCAGACGGAAATCGTGGAACGTCAGGCGATGGAATCGACCCTGCGGCAATTGTCCAGTCACCTCATGCAGGCCCAAGACCAGGAGCGGCGCCGGATTGCCCGGGAGCTGCATGACAATTCCGGCCAGAGCCTCGCGGCGGTCGCCATGAACCTCACCCGCATCGAGCATTACGTGGAGGACGGTCCGCTCAAACTGAAGAATCTCGTCGCCGACACTGCCGCGTTGACCGAGGAAACCTCCCGTGAGATCCGCACGCTCTCCTACCTGCTTCACCCTCCGTTGCTGGAGGAGGCCGGACTGATTCCCGCCATCGAATGGTTCGCGAAGGGCTTCACCCAACGCAGCCGAATCGAAACCTCCGTGGACTGTTCCGCCGGATTCGAACGGATGGACGACGAAATTGAGATGACCTTGTTCCGAATTGTTCAGGAGTGTCTGACCAACATCTCCCGGCATTCCGGCAGCCAGACTGCGCAGATTACGATGAAGCGCAAACCGAACGACGTGATTTTGACGGTGGCAGACGAGGGTAGAGGCATTCCCCACGAAAAATTGGAACGAGTGCAAGGCAAGGTTGCCGGGCTCGGGGTGGGGATCGCCGGCATCTGGGAACGGGTGAAACACATCGGGGGTGAACTGGAAATCACCTCCAACAGTCGCGGCACGGCCATCATGGTGGTGCTGCCAATCGTAGAGGTACATATATGAGTGCATTAAGACTATTGGTAGCAGATGACCACGCGGTGGTTCGCGCGGGAATGAAAGCCCTTCTGGAAGACGAAGCCGGGTGGGAGGTCGTCGCCGTCGCCGACAACGGCCGCGAAGCCGTGGAACGGGCTCAGGAGCTCAATCCCGACGTCGCGATCCTCGACGTGACCATGCCGGAACTCAACGGTCTCGAGGCCGCCCGGCAGATCCGCAAGACCTGCCCCAAAACGGAGGTCCTGATCCTCACGGTTCACGAAACCGAACAGGTCGCCCAGGAAGTGCTCAACACCGGTGCCAAGGGTTACATCCTGAAATCCGATGCCGGCAAGGAACTGGTCGCCGCCGTGCAAAACGTGAGCAACCACTTGAACTATCTGACCACCCGCGTGGCCCGGATGGTTCCCGACTCCAAGCTCAAGGAAGGCATGCAGGCAATCGATGCCGACGACATCGGCACCCGCCTCACTCCGCGCGAACGCGAAATCGTTCAACTACTCGCCGAAGGCAGGAGCAATAAGGAGGCCGCAGCCGTACTTAACATCAGCGTGAAGACGGTCGAAACCCACCGGACCAACATCATGCGCAAGCTGCGCTTTCACTCCATCGGTGAACTGGTGCGTTACGCCGTGAAGAATCACATCGTCGCCGCGTAGTGACCCGACATCGGGATCATGCCCCGCGCCTGGACCTGTTGAAGTCTTGCGCGCGGGCGCGAATCCCTTTTGAACGGGCCAAGCTCAACACCTGCGCGTGGCGTTTGACGTTCACCCGCAAGGCTCACGCCCCCTCATCGGTGAGCCGATGATCGTCCAGTTTCGGAGCAGGACGCGCGTCTGATTCCCCGCTCTAGCCCCATTCGAGCAGCCGGTTGATGGACTGTCGAGCTGGGCGGCTCCAATCTTCACCACGCTGCGGGTGGTTTCGATGGTTCGCGCCAAGACCTAGCAGGGTTGAATTCGCCGTCTGCCGATGAGAGAACGGGGACAGATGAAAACGATTCCCCGCGACATTCTGTTGATCGCCGCCGGCCTGCTGTCTGCCGGCTCGTTGCCTGCGGAAGACTGGCCCATGTGGCGACAT
>JBLFYM010000155.1:0-13946 GCA_047608975.1 Limisphaerales bacterium
CGACCTCAAAGCCTTGATGGGAGTGATTCTGCGGAGCGAGACCTACCAGCGAACCAGCTGGCCACTGCCCGAGAACGAAAAAGACGACAAACATTTCTCCCGCTATTACCCGCGGCGGATGATGGCTGAAGTCCTCTATGACGCCATTGCCGGCATCACTGATGTGCCCGGACAGTTCAACCAGATCGAACTTATCGATGGCAGCAAGCAGGATACAAAATTCTATCCCGCAGGCACGCGGGCGCTGCAACTGTTCGATTCATCGGTCGACTCGTATTTCCTCAAAACCTTTGGGCGAAACGAACGAGCGATTACCTGCGAATGCGAGCGATCGGATACTCCGAGCATGGTGCAGGTGTTGCATCTGTCCAATGGCAGCACCCTGAACGACAAGCTGAGCGGCAAGGAGAGTCGGATCACGCGATTACTGGATACCAAGAAGGATGTGAGCCAATTGATTGATGATGTCTATTTACGCTGTTTGTCGCGATTTCCCAACAAGCGGGAAAAGAGCGGTCTGCTTGCTGTTTTCAAAAAGACTCCAACCAAAGAGAAACGCCTCGCGGTTGAGGATCTCTTCTGGGCCCTGATGACGAGCCGTGAATTTCTCTTCCAGCACTGAACCATTATGACGCCGATTCATTCCTTTCCCCGTCAAAGTGCAGCTTTGCCAGCGCTGTCCGTGGCACTGACCTTCCTGCTGGTGGGTTCGGCCGCGATGGCCGCACCGGGGTTTCACGCGGATGTTGCTCCGATCTTTCGCGAATACTGTGCTGGCTGTCACAATGCCGACGACATGGAAGGTGAACTCTCGGTGGAGACCTTTGCATCGCTGATGAAAGGTGGAGAGAGTGGTAAACCCGTTGTTCCCGGTAGAGCATCCGGCAGTCTCTTGATAAAACTGTTGAAGGGGGAAAAGAAACCCAAGATGCCGCCCAAGCGTGAGGCACAGCCCGATGGGAAGGCGATTGCGACCATCGAAGCCTGGATCAATGCCGGTGCCAAAGGGCCAGTGAAGGATATCTCAATTCTGAAGGAGCTGACCGTTCCAAAGATTGCCACGGTGAAAGGCGCCGCCCGTCCCATCACCGCCGCTGCGTATTCGCCGAATGGCAAATGGGTTGCATTGGCCAGGTATCGGGCGGTCGAACTGCGCGACGCGAAGACCCGGAAAGTTGTTCGTCGCTTTGGTGGGCATCCCGGAAAGGTAAACGCCGTCCACTTCTCGAAGAATGGGAACCGATTGATCACCGCGTCCGGGATTACCGGTCATTCGGGCGTGGCCATTCTTTGGGACAGCCAGAGCGGGCAGCGGATTCGGGAATTCGGAGCGACCCACCGGGATGTGCTCTATGACGCGGAGCTTTCGCCTGATGGGAAGACTTTGGTCACCGCCGGCTACGATCGGTTTATGCGCTACTGGAATGTCGCCGACGGTAACGAGATTCGGAGTCATGAGGGGCACAACGGGGCGATCTTCGATCTGGCGTTCTCACCGGACGGGAAGATCGTTGCCAGCGCTTCGGCTGATGAAACCGTGAAGCTCTGGAAGGTCGAGAATGGTCACCGCCTCGACACGTTGAATCAACCCGAGGGCGAACAGTTCGCGGTTGGATTTACCCGCGATGGTAGTTACGTCATTGCTGGCGGCGCGGACAAACAGATTCGTCTCTGGAGACTCGTCAGCCGTGACAAGCCACGCATCAATCCACTTTTCCTCGCCCGTTTTGCCCACGAGGACGATGTGACCGCTTTGGAGGTTTCTGCGGACGGTCGCACGCTGGTTTCCACATCCGCTGACCTGACGATCAAGACATGGGGGTTGCCGAAATTGGTTCCGGGTCAGATCTTTTCAGGTCAGCGCGACGTAGTGACCAGTCTCACCATGGCACCGGACAATCGCACCTTGCGATTTGGTCGCATTGACGGGTCATGGAACAAACTGACTGTCAATCCGATCAAACCGATCGCGAAGGGTAAGCCGAAGTTTGCCGGTTCGATGCGGCATAGGATCACGGGTGAGCTACAAAAAGCGGTTGAGAAGGAACCCAACGATTCACCTGACCTGGCCATGAAGATCGCCGCGCCAGTCGTGGTCACCGGGGCTGTGCACAATCCGAATCCCAGCGCTTCAGATCCGGACCACTACCGTTTCTCGGCAAACGCCGGTCAGGAGTGGGTGATGGAAATCAACGCTGCGCGGAGCAAGTCCCCCATGGATTCACGGGTTGAGGTGCTTGACCTGTCCGGCCAGCCGATTGTGCGCACTCGTCTGCAGGCAGTGCGTGACACCTGGCTGACGTTTAGGGGGAAGGATTCCAAGGTGGCGACCGATTTCCGGCTTTTCAAATGGAGGGAAATGTCGCTAAACCAGTTACTCTATGTGAACGGTGAGGTGGTGAAGCTTTGGCATTATCCACGCGGTCCGGACAGTGGGTTTATCGTTTATCCGGGAACCGGCACGCGTTGGGGCTACTTTGATACGACGCCCTTGGCGCACCCTTTGGGGCAGAACGCCTATATCGTTGAGCCGCTCGCAACCGGATCAGAGGCGTTGCCCAATGGCCTTCCCGTCTTTCCCATCTACTACGCCAACGACGACGAAAGCAGCCGGCAGTTCGGCACGGATTCACAACTCACGTTTACCGCTCCAAAGGATGGTGACTACCTGGTCAAGGTCTCGGATGTGCGTGGATTCCAAGGCAGTGATTTCAAATACACGCTCACGGTCAGGGCACGTCAGCCGGACTTCAAGGTGACGGTCAGTGGGGTTGCCACTGGAGCTGTACCGTTGGGCAGCGGTCGGGAGTTTAAAGTGAGCGCCGTCCGTATGGATCACTTCAGTGGACCGATAAACGTGGAGGTCAAAGATGTTCCCGAAGGTTTCCATGTGACCTCACCCATGGTGATTGAGGCGGGCCAAAACTTCACCTTCGGTTCGATCTATGCGGCGACCAACGCAGTGAATCCAAAAACGGATGTGGTGAAGGTCTTCGCCAACGCGGAGATTCGCGGCAAGACGGTGACGCACGCGGTCAATAATCTCAAAGGATTCAAATCGATGCCAGCACCCAAAGTTTTGGCATGGGTGACTGCGGACGGTCAACTTGCAGCGGACATCTCCTGGACAAAACCGGTCGAGCTGACGATTGCTCCCGGCGAAACGATTTCCGCCCGGGTGCACATCAAACGCAATGACTTCAAGGCGCGGGTTGGGTTCGGCAAACACGATGCGGGTCGTGGGCTTCCGCATGGCGTCTACGTTGACAATATCGGATTGAACGGACTCCTGATCGTCGAGGAACAGAATGATCGTGAATTCTTCATCACTGCCGACAAGTGGGTGCCGGATAGCACGAGCGTGTTCTATCTGAAATGCGATCCTGAAAAGGGACTCACCACGCCACCGATTCTCCTCAAGGTGCGAAAGAACAAGGAACTCGCCGCGAATTGAAAGCGGCTGAGATGCACTCGTTCACCCGCGCCGCCACAGAGGGCCTTCAGTTCGACGAGGGCACATCGACGGCCTTCCCGGTTCCGGCGGACTTGTAGATTGAGAAAACGGTTCGGAGTGCCCGAAGGCTGTCGTCGACACTGATTGGGGGCTCGGTTTCGTTGGCGCAGGCTTCAACGGCGGCTTGGACGTAGGGCGTGTATCCTCGGGGATTCTTCGAACCGGTGAACTCTTGGACCTTGCCGGCATGCTCGCCACCGTTCTCATACCAGTGGAGCGGACTGTCGAGCATCTGTTGCAGGTGCAGCCATCCCTTGGAGCCCCAGACCTTGATCCCGGAATGATATCGGCGATCGAGATAGTAGCCGGAGGTCATGGTGCCCAGGAAACCGGATTCGAAGCGGAGGGTGGAAACGGCTGAGTCTTCAGCATTGATGGGTTGGCCTCCCGTATTGGCCGTCATGCCTGAGACGGTGCTGATCGACGATCCGGTCATGTGCATTGCGAGATCAAGCCAGTGGATCCCAAGCCAGATAAGGTGACCACCGCCGGCTCGTTTGCGATCCGCAAACCACGTGTCCTGATAGGTTTTGCGGGTGAGCCGTGTCTGGTCGGCGATGAGGTGCATGTCGACGCCATAGATCTTACCGATCCGCCCGGATTGGATGAGTTCGCGGGCGAATTGAAATTCGGGGTTCAAGCGATTCGCCAAAGCGAGCATCAGGTTCAGGTGTTTGCTCTCAGCCTTGAACGCCAACGGCTCGAAATCCTCCGCCCGGATGCACGAAGGTTTTTCTGCGAAGACATGGCAGCCGGCATCGAGTGCGGCATCGATTACCGGTGGAGCAGTGCGGGCTTCGAGGGTGATGATGACCATGTCTGGTTTCTCCCGAGCGAGCATCTGCCGGTAGTCGCCGTAGGTTTGGGTCAGCTTCGTCTTAAGCGAAGATTTAGCGGTCGAATCCCATTTGTGGTCAGAGTCGGCCATCACAACTTCGGAGCAGGCCTCGGTCGCTGCGAGTGCGCTTAGGTAAGCGGTGACGTGGGCGCCGTCGGCGTTGGTGATGAACCCGACTTTGATCTTCTTTGGCATGGGGTAAGGGAATGACGAAAACTCGGATATCCCAAGTCTGAATTCGCTGCCTAGTTTTGTAGCAGGGAACGTGAGTTCGCTCATACTTCTGTTTCTTCTACGTTGTCAGAGTGGAATGTTCGGTGAACCAGACTTCGGTTTTGGAGCAGGGTTGGAGCCGTCTCACGTCGACTGGAGAACCGCATGTCCGGTTCGGAGGGAGGGGCGGCGCAACTCAATGCGCCGTTCCTACCTCTATCAAGCGGGATGAATCACGCCCTCAAGGGAGATGGTGCGAGGCTATGCCTTGTATTGGAACAGACGACGCTCCTTGATGATTGCGGTCACCTTGGCAGGAATCATCTTTTCCCATGCCGGATCACCGGCCTCGATGAGTTCCAGCACGCGATTGGGGAAGATCGGCAGGCATTCCTCGTCGAAGCCGCGAATGCCGTGGATGAGGTGGTTCTCCACCAGGTAGGCGTAGAGGTGGCGAAGGTGCGATTCTACCCGGAAATTGCCCGCGGTAACGAGGGCCTCGGTTTTCGGATGTCGCCAAGGATAGACATACAGCTTGAGGTCGTTTTTGAACAGCCGGCCGAAGCTCTCGAGAATTCCTCCGTCGAGATTGCTGTAGTATTCCTCATTGAAGATCTCATTGAGTGTGGGGATCCCGATGCTGACCCCGATCATGTTCTTGGTGTAGCGGAAGAGGTAGGACGCGAGCCTATGAAACTCGCCGAAGTTCGAGATCATCACGTTCTTCCCCAGTGCCGCGAGGATATCGACCCGCTGCAGGAAATCGATATGGTCGATGGTGTCCCCGGTCGTGAGATTGTTCAGGGTCATTTCAGTCAGGATCTCGATGTCCTGATCCTTGACCTGCGGTTCCTGAACGAACATGGCGGTGGCGCATTCCAGAAGATTGATGGTGGCGTTGGTGACCGGCCGAAAACTTCCGCGCTCCACCAGAATGCATTTTTTGTAGAGGACCTCAGCTGGTTGCACGACCGTGCCGTCGGCCAAGAACATCGCGGCGTGACTCAGACCCTGTTGAACCAGTTGCAGGGCCATCAGACGGTTGTCGATCTCTGGAAAGGCCGGTCCGGTAAACTCGATCAGGTCCACCTCGATTCGTTCCCGGTTCAGATCGTCGAGCAGTCCGGTGATGATTCCGGCCGGCGCGCTCGATTGATACACCGCGCCGTAGATCAGGTTGACGCCGATGATCCCGAGGGCTTCCTGTTGCTGGACATTCTCTGAATCAAGCAGCCGAGTATGAATGATGATCTCCGAGGCTTCCGCGCCGGGTTCATGCTGAAAGCGAACGCCAAGCCAACCGTGACATTCATTCTTCTGGGAGAAGCTTTTCGCGGCGACCGTGTCGGCGAAGGCGAAGAAGTGCGTATCGTCGCCGCGGGACTCGCCGAGGCGTTCCTGCAATAGCGAGAATTCGCGATCGAGCATCTGGTGCAGGCGATGGCGGCTGACGTAACGCTGGGACGTTCCGTAGATCGCGTCGCTGATCTTCATATCGTAGGCGGAGATCGTTTTCGCGATGGTACCCGCCGCACCGCCGACGCGAAAAAACCAGCGGGCGACTTCCTGCCCTGCCCCGATTTCGGAGAACGTGCCGTAGCGGCCGTTGTCCATGTTGATTTCAAAGGCCTTTTGGTTTGCCTTGGTGGCGTTGTGCGGTTTGTCGGACATTATTCTTTTTCAGGGAAGAGCATGCGCATCTGTTGCTGGACCATGAAGCGGATCATGTTCACTTCGAACTGGGAGATTCCGCTGCTCTTGGTATCGACGTTGAAAGCGGGAAGCCAGGCATCGCCGTCAGGTTTGTAGTTCAGTTGTTCGCGCACGCGACGTTCGAGGTCGTCCATGTGGCCGGCCCCATAGAAAACGGCGATACTACCGGGAGGAGCGGGTTGCTTCAGTGCCTTCTCGATATCGAATACGACCTTCTGATTTCGGGAATGGATGATCACTTTGAACAGGCGCGCGAGCTGGGGGGGGAGCGACTGGGTTTTGGCAAGATCACCTTTGAGCCGGCCCAAGGTTTCAATCAGGGTAAGTTTCGTGACCGCCTGAAGCCGGGGATTCGACCCGATGATCTGAACTCCCATGACGAGGAGTTTCCCAAAGAACCCTTCGCCTTGCATCATCTGCATCAGCTGATCCAGCGAGCGGTCGGGAGCTTCTTCCGTCTTGGGCTTTTCGCCGGGCTTGTTCCCTGGTTTCGGTGGTGGGCCCATCAGGATCCGCTGCATTGCTTGGATGCTCAGATCGCTGTTGCGGTAATTAGATTGGTCGTAGGAAATCGCGTTGAGCTGGAAGGCCAGCCTGAGGGCCTTAGCCAATTCGGTCTGGATGTTCCCTTGCTCCGGTTCCGCGGCGGCCGCTGCTGAGCTGCGGATGGTCTCGAATTCCTTGCCGGACCAGCCACCTTTCCTTTCGGGCATGATGCCTTCGAAGAGCACGAGGTCGTATTTTTCCATGCTCTTTTGGAGGAGTCGAAAATAGTTGGACTCGCCGATGTGGGTGACCGCCACGAGCAGGACTCGCGGGCCCTTGCCTTCAACTGGAATGAAGCTCCGCGAAGAGACCTGCAGTGCGATTCCGCCTTTTGCTCCGTCCGCGACCCGCAGATAGGGGAAGACGATGAGGTTGGTGCCCGCAATTGTCCCGCCGTTGACTGGGGGGGCGGGTTTGGTTTGTGCCGGAGCGGATCGCGCCAACCAAAGCGCGAGGATGAGGAGTAGGAGCCGTTTCATGTCACTCCGACAACGGTGACGCAATTCGCGCCAAAATCAAAGGCCGCCGAAACGACGGTTGCGGCTGGTGTAATCTTCCAAGGCCTCGAAGAACTGGGCTTTTCGAAAATCGGGCCAGAGCGTGGGGGTGACCACCAACTCGGCATAGGAGATCTGCCACAGAAGGAAATTGCTGATTCGCATTTCACCGCTGGTTCGAATCAGCAGATCGGGGTCCGGGTAATTATGGGTGTAGAGGTGTTGAGCGATGACCTGCTCGTTGATCTCCGCAGGATCCAGTTTGCCATCCTTGACCTTGGCGGCGATGGCCCGGGTGGCTTCCACGATTTCGGTTCGGCCCCCATAGCTCAACGCGAGGGTCAGGGTCAGGCCATTGTTTTTGGCAAGTGCGGCCTGAGTTTTCTTGAGCTGGATCTGGACGAATTCGGGCAACCGATAGATCTGACCGATCACCTCCAGCGTCACGTTGCTCTTGTTGAGTTCCGAAATCTCGCTCTTCAGGAAGCGGGCGAGATACTTCATGAGCGTGTCCACCTCGTCCTTTGGGCGGTTCCAGTTTTCGACGGAGAAGGCGTAAAGAGTGAGGTATTTGATGCCCAATTCACCGCAGGCCCGGACGGTTGCCCGAACGGATTCGACGCCGCGGCGATGTCCTTCGACGCGGGGGAGTCGGCGTTCCTTCGCCCATCGCCCGTTGCCATCCATGATCACCGCGACATGGGTGGGGAGATTGTCGCGGCAGGTGGCGCTGAGTTGTGGCTGGCTGCTCATGTGGGTTCAGGCCGCGGTTGGGGGCACCCAGTATGGGATCCCTCGACGCGCGAGGCGTTCAATCCTATTTCATGAAGAACGTCTGGTCGCGCTTGGGACCGACGGAAATGATCTTCAGCTTCGCTCCGGTGAGATCACTGATCGCAGTGAGATACTTTCGAGCTGCGATCGGGAGTTTCTTCCAGGAGCGGATCTCCTCGGTGCAGGATTGCCAGCCATCAAACTCTTCGAAGATAGGTTTGCAGTTCTGCAAGGTGTCGAGGTCGGTGGGCATGTGGTCATACCGTTTGCGACCGGCCTTGTAGCCGACACAGACCTTGATCTTCGCGCAGCTGTCGAGGCCATCGAGATTGGTCACGGCCAGTTCGTCGATGCCGTTGACCATCGTCGCATAGCGCGTGACAACCGAGTCGAACCAGCCACAGCGGCGGGCGCGACCGGTGGTGGCACCAAATTCACGTCCCATCCCGTGGAGCAGATCGCTCACGGTATCGTCCTCACTGATGAAGGGGCCTTCGCCGACGCGGGTGGTGTAGGCCTTCATTACGCCCATCACGAGATCCATACGGTGTGGCGGAACGCCCGAGCCGGTGCAGGCTCCACCGGCGGTGGTGTTTGACGAAGTGACGAACGGATAGGTCCCGTGGTCGATGTCGAGAAAAGTTCCCTGCGCGCCTTCAAAGAGGAGATCCTGCTTCCTGTTCAAGGCGTCGTGGAGGTAGAGGACGGTGTTTGTGATGTATGGCTTCAACCGCTGGCCAGCGGCGGCGTAATCTTCGAAGACTTCGCGGAAGGACAAGGGCTTGCCACCGCCAGCCTTGATGATCACGTTGTTATCGCGAATTCGCGGTTTCAATTTCTCCGCCAGCCGGTCGGGGTCAGTGAGATCGATCATCCGCAGTCCGACGCGGGCGATCTTGTCGCCGTAAGCCGGGCCGATCCCGCGCTTGGTGGTGCCAATCTTGTTGCGCCCCTTCTTTCGCTCGCGCAATCCGTCGATTTCCTTGTGGTATGGCAGCACGACGTGGGCGGTTTCGCTGATGATGAGGTTCTTGCCTACCTTGATCTTCATCGCTTTCAACTCATCGATCTCCGCGAGCAAGCTGATCGGGTCGATCACGACGCCGTTTCCGATGACGCACTTTTTCTCGGGTCTGAGAATTCCGGAGGGGATCAGGTGCAGGATATACTGCTGATCCCCGACAATCACAGTGTGACCTGCGTTTGCTCCGCCTTGGGAACGAACGACGACGTCCGTTGACTCGGTCAGAACGTCGATGATTTTACCTTTGCCTTCGTCGCCCCACTGGGCGCCAATAAGAATCGTATTTGCCATGTATTGTCTAGATTTGCCGCGAAAAAAATCCCCAAATGATCCATTCGGGGAACAACCGCTTGGTGTCTCGTGAATATTTATTCAGCCGAACTCACAAAGTCAATGTTGGGATGAGGATGCGCGATTTCGCGGTGGACAACCTTCGTTACTGAAAAGATTTGAGAATCCTTGGCTTAAAGTTTTCCGGGTTCACGAATGGACGCCTTTCTGCTTTGACTTCGTGTGTACAAATCACTCATTAACGCCTGACATCGGTGGATAATTCAACTTCCGTGCGCAAAGGGCAGCCGATCCGATTTTTGGTGGTGGATGATGATCCAGTCACTGCCGAACTCATGGTGGCGCTGCTACATGATGAAAGCCAGACGGATTTTTCAGATTATCAGTGAGGCAGACAACGGCATTGAAGCATTGCACGTGTGGAGCAGTGGGGGGGAAGTCTTTCTGTAATGTGTTCTGTGGACATCAGTTTCTTCAGTCCTCTCGGGGGCTGGCGGAGTGAAGGTGAGCGTGACATTCTGCGCATGATGGCGGATGGCTTTCAGAACCGACAGATTTCGTCGCGCTACACCATCAGGACGATCTTCAGAACACGGTTGTTTCGCTGATGACGAAGTTTGGGGTCGAAACCCGCAAGGACTTGGTGCGCAGGGCTCAGTTCCAAGCTTATTGAGCGGGCCGCTACTCTTCGATCCAGACCAGGGTCCCGGATTCCACCTCGTCAAACAGCGGAATGAGGTCCTCGGCACGCAGATGCACGCAACCGTGCGAATCCGGCGATCCAATCGTACTCTCGTCGCCCGTTCCGTGGATGTAGACATACCGGTCGTGGGTGTCGACCTTCCCTCCCTGGTTGAACCCCGGTTCCAAGCCGGCCAGCCAAAGGATCCGGGTGGTGATTCTCGCGTTAGGGATTTCAGCTGTCGTGCCGATCGGCTTGCGTCCTTTGAAAACCGTGTTCGGTGGTGATTCGGCTCCAATTTTCTCCCGGATGCAATGCAGTCCCAGCGGTGTACGATTCGAATTCTCCTGCTGACCGATTCCAAACTTGGAAGTGGAGCAGGGGAGTTCCCTGATCAATCGGTCGTCGCTGGTCCCGGCTGCGAACCCACTGTCCGAACCAATGCAGCAGAGGCGCTGCCTGCTGACGCTCACGACGAGAACGAGTCCCGTTGGAGTGACTTGATGGGTTTGGCAACGAGCCCGAAATTCTGGCGGAAGCCTCACGAGATGGCTTTGACCAACACTTTGGAATTGCGGCCGTTCTGCTCGTAGGATTCACGGCGGACGGCGGGCAGGGAATCCCGCGATCCTTCGGTGAATCCACCTTTGTTCGTAAGGAACGTGTAGGCCTGGGTGGAGAGGGCAATCAACTGTTTTACGCCGCGGTCCTTCGCCGTGTCTTCGACGAATCCCATCAGTTTGCGGCCGATCCCCTGGTTCTCGTGAGACGCGGCGACGTAGAGGAATGCCAGTTCGGCAGTGTCTGAACCGGCATACTCGTGCAGGGCAACGCAGCCGACGGGATTGTGATCAATCTCGTAGATGAAGTAATCCTGATACTCCAGTTCCATATCGGCACGGGTACGGCGGAGGAGTTCGTCGCTCTCGACGGCGTGGCGGGTGATTCGTCGCAGCGTCCGGATGTCGGATTTCTTAGCCGATCGGATCTCACGGTAGTCGTTCGCGTAAATGAGCGTGCCGATGCCTTCGTTGGAAAATACCTCGGCCAGAAGTCCTTCGTCCACCAAGCCGTTGATGACGTGGACCCGCGGGACTCCTCCCGCACAGGCGTGGGCTGCATGTTGAGCCTTGGAAGAATGATCCGGATCCAGTTTTCCAGCTCTGATCGCGATTTCCAGATCGCCGACATCCATCTGGCGAATGATTGATCCGTCAGCCAGCAACAGCCCGTTGTGCGGGGTGGAAAAAATCAGTTTGGTTGCTTTCAGCGCTCGGGCGACCGCCACGGCCACGGCATCGGAATTGATGCGGTGGGTTGTGCCCGCACCATCCGTTCCGAGCGGTGGAATGATCGGCACGCAGCCTTCGCCGAGGAGACTTAGCAGGAATTCTGAATCGACCCGTTCCACCTTTCCGGTGTGAAGATGATCGACGCCCTTGATGATCCCCAGGGGGCTGGAGGTGATGCAGTTCGAACAGACCGCCCGGATGTCGTGAGCGGCGAGACCTTTGAGAATCTCATGGGTCAACCGGTTCCCGGCGGAAACCGCGAGGTCGAGCGTGATTTCGTCCGTGACGCCCGAGCCCTCGAGGTCGCTGGGGGTGATGTTTCTTTGGCGCGCCGCCTCCTGAATCGCCATGCCGGCACCGTGCACAAGCAACACCTTGATGTTCAGGGAACGGAGGACAGCGATGTCCAGCAGCAGATTCGCAAAGTTTTCGTCGCCCACAATGGCCCCATCGAGCGCGATCACAAAGACGCGGTCCCGGAATGCGGGAACGTACTGCAGTATGCCTCGGAGATCCGTGGGTTTCATCGGTCGCGGATTGCGTAAACGAGAGCGGCTCAAAATCCAATCTCCAAATTGGCAGGGCTGCGAGACACGGGCGGGTGATCTGCCCGTGTGCGGATTGGCCGGCTTGCTCCGCATTTCCGGTTTGAGGCTTGAAGAGCCCCGGTGGCCAATGGATATTGGGCATCCTCTGATGCCTGTCAAAGTCAAGATTTGCGGAATTACCACGTTGGACGATGCGATAGCCTGTGTTGAAGCCGGCGCGGATGCCTTGGGGTTGAATTTTTACCCCCAGAGCCCGCGCTACCTAACGATCGAGAAAGCGGTCGGCCTGACGAAGTATCTGCCGCCGTTTGTTGCCCGGGTAGGCCTGTTCGTGAACGCGGACGAGGAGACGGTGAGACGCACAATCGAGCAGGCGGGAATCAACACCCTTCAGTTTCATGGCGAGGAGACCCCGGAATTCTGCGCCCGCTTTGCCCCCATGAAAGTGATCAAGGCCTTTCGCATGCAGGGTCCTGAGGTGATCAAAAAATTGTCCGAATACAACGTGGATGCCTGGTTGCTCGACAGTTATACGGCTGGTGTGCACGGAGGGACTGGTAAGGTTTTCAACTGGGAACTCGCGCGATTGGCCAAGGACGAAGGCAAGCCGATCATCCTGGCCGGCGGTCTGACACCCGAGAATATCGCGGAGGCAATTCACCAGACTTGGCCCTACGCAGTGGACGTATCCAGTGGCGTCGAGATCGAAAAGGGACGGAAAGATCGTGATCTCGTTCGGCTGCTCATCAACACGACGCGTCAGGTCGAACACGAGATTCTTTGAGGTCGGGGATCGACGGTTTCTGGAAGATCCGAGTCCGTCTGGAGTTCGGTGACCAATGGGGCACCCGCAAGGCGGGGCAACCAGAGAGTGAGAGTGATTTCGAATTTGTTGCGCCAGCCCGAATGCCTGTTGCCAGCGCAACTGGACGGACCACAGGTCCGTCCTTTCGGTTACAGCTCAGATGCTGTTGGAGAGGCGGTTGATTTCAATTGTCTGGCCGGGAAGTGCCTTTTGCATTGATGCCAGGAGATCGGCGAGTGCGTAAATATCATCTTTGAAACTCTTGGGATTGCCAAGTAGGCGGAGCTCGATTGTGGCCTGCGGCTGGTGGATCATGATGATGCGCGACTGAAGAGGGAGTTTTGCTACGGTTCGCCAAGAGACGTCAAATTGGAGAGCTTCGGTACCGATCGCAAAGGTGCGCGTTTCCTCAGTGATATTGGCCTCATCCCCACAGTGATCGAAGATCCGCCACCGGGTGTAATCGTGATCAAATACTTGGTCAGCCTCCAATTTGGGCGGTGGATAGAAAGTTACCGTCAGGGAACAGGAGCCGTCCGTTTTTTCGGCAAATACTCTTTTCCCTTCGACGTCGGAGAGGAGTTTGTAGTCGAGCGGAAGGAGGAATGTATATTGCGTGCCGTCCGAATTGATATGGGTCCGGTTCGCGGCGGCAATGTTGTCGGCGAATTCCTTGGCAAATTTGATCTCAAATTTTGGCGGTTCCTTTTTTTTAGAATTCTTCTGCGCGGGTTCGGCGGCGGCCGCAGCCGCTGAGGTCAAAATACTGACCAGGGTGACCAAGGCTGTGGTTTTCATATCAGGGGTTGGAACTTTGACCGGGAAGCAAGGTGGCCCATTCGCCGCGGATCATCGTTCGAAGTTCGGGCGTGCCCGGAGGGAGATTCTGCACATTCCTGAAGTTTGGGTCGAAATTAAAATCACGGGTGGGGGCGTAATAGTAGTAGCCCGGTCTGCGGAACGGCGCAGTTGCTCGGGCGCTGTTGAACAGGTTTACCAGCGATCCGTTCAAGGTGAGCCGTTTTCTGCCATTGCCCCAATTTTCCAGGAGTCGCGGAAGATTGACGATTCCGCCGCTTTTGGGTCTCGTGCCAGATAAGCCACCGGCGTAGACGATGCCGGTGAGGATGGCCGCGTTGACCGTGGTATTGACGGCCACCCGGGACCTTAGTGACGTGCCGCTGTTCCCTCCGCCACTGGTGGCGTTGT
>JBLFYM010000156.1:0-13932 GCA_047608975.1 Limisphaerales bacterium
CAGTTGTGCAGTGCGCGTGGCCACCTGCTTGTCCAAACTCTGGTTCAGCGCGGCGAGTTGATTCTCAGCGTTCTTGCGCTCAGTGATGTCGATCAACGCACCAATGTGACCCGTGACTTCGCCATCCCGGGTCACCTCCTGCGCAGCGGTCAGGAGAACCCAACGAATCGATTTGTCCGACCGGAACAGCCGGCACTCCGACTTGGAACCGGTCTGATCATTGAGGAGTTTTGATACCAGGGGAATATCATCAAAATGCACCCCAGTGTCCCAGCGCTTGCCAATGGCGCGATTGCTTTTATGCCCTGTGAGTTCGCACCAGTAGTCATTGACGTATACGATGTTCCCATGTGGGTCTGTGCGGACAATTCCGGTCGGCGCGGTCTGGGCCAGGGTAAGAAACCGCTGCTCGCTGACACGCAACGCGAGGGCGGCCTGCTGAATTCGACCGAGGGCGTGAATCCGTGCCACGAGCTCCTTGTTGTTGATCGGTCGCGCTATGTACTCATCAGCACCCGAGCCCAGACCGGCGACCTTGCTTTCAGACGAGGTTTCCTGGCTCGATATGAGAGCGACAAAGATGTGGGCAGTCTTTTTGGAAGACTTGATCTGCCGGCAGATTTCGAATCCGGAAATGTCAGGGAGCATCACGTCGCACACCACGAGATCCGGGTCGTACTTCTGAATTTCACGCAAGCCTTCCTCGCCAGTGGCGGCACAAATCACTGGAAAGCCGGCGCGGATCAGCAGCCGGGAAATCATGTCCCGGTTGAACTCGTCGTCATCGATGGCAAGTACGCGGGTAGCGGCGGGATTGAAATGCCAGAATGAAAACTGAGCGGAAAAGCCTGTTCCCGGATCGGACATGAGCCGGGCGCTACCGCGCCGCAATGGCTTCCGGGCGGCGCTCATATCACGAGAGGCGTATGTCGTGCTCAGCCAGCAGCGCGAGATTGTGGTCCACCAGTTGTTGAAGCCGCGTTTTTTCCGCCACCAATTCGGCTTCCGCCTTCACGCGACCAGTGATGTCGAGCGCTACCCCACCCAGGAGCGGAGGTTCGTCGGCCTGCTCCAACAGAAAACGGGTCACCAGCCACTTTCGTTCCGGATCATCTGCCGGACCAAATTCTTCGGTGATATCAGCAAGCATCCCTGACTGGAATACTTGAAACTCGATCTCTTTGGCGGATTGCGCGGTATGTTCCGGCAAAAAATCTTCGCGGTCCGTGCCGAGGTATTCTTCAGTCTTGCCCAGAATGTCGGTCCACCGACGGTTGAACCAGATCCACTTCCGACCGCGATCCTTGATGAATGCCAGACCGGGTAGATTATCCATGAACACGCGAAATCGGGCTTCACTGCGCCGGGCGGCAGCTTCGGCCTCTTCGCGCTGGCGGTGCTCTTCCGCTTCGCGCACCGCCCGGCGCACTGCCGGTGCGAGACGTTCCATGCGCTGCTTGAGCACATAATCAGTGGCACCGCTCTTCAACGACTCGATTGCGGCTTCCTCCCCCAAGACGCCCGAAAGAAATATGAAGGGGACTTCCGGGCATTCCCTCAGAGCCATTTTCAAGGCCTGTATTCCGTCAAAACCGGGGAGCTGGTAATCGACCAACAGGATCTGAAATCCACCCTGCTCCAAGGCATTCTCAAATTGAGACTGCCTTTCGCACGAAATCAGCCGGCAGGAGATGCCCTCGGCCTGCAGGGTTTTCGCCACCATCTTACGGTCCATCGGATTGTCCTCAAGATGGAGGATAACCACTTCGTTTTCGCTCGCCTCAGACATGATTTATTTGGGGTAACCCTGACAACTACTCATTAAACCGGCGGCAAATCATCGATAATATTCACTCAAGCTACGGCGGAGGTGCCAAGATGACGAGCCTTTTTCAGCGCCGGTTCTGGGCAGATCATGTCACCGATTTCATCGCAGTGACGCGGCAATTCGCTGTCACTCCCCTTCCCTTGAGTCGCCAACGCCGGCGAGCCGCGATTCAATCTTTTGCTTCACAATCCACCAAAGCAACGGCGGAAACCCCGCACTCAATCCCAGCGCCAGCGCCGGTCGTTCGATCCCAGTCGCACCGATTCCCACGTATACAAATCCCAGTGGCAACGAACCGCAAGCCAGTGCCAACAGGAACAGACGTGCCGGCATCCGGACGAGTCCAGCCATGCAGGCAATGACTTCGGGAAACAAAGGCAGCCAGCGAGAAATCACCACCAACCAGCCACCGATGTCGGTGAAGATGCGTTCGCCCGTGCGGAAATCAGCCCTCCAATCACCGGGCCATAGATGAAACCGAGAGCCGCCATGATCGCAGTGCCCGGGATCGGCTGAACCAAATCGGACAGAAGCAACCCGATCCCGACAAGCCACGCCCACGCGCCGTATTTTTCGAGAAAGTCCACCGCGCCGCGCTGACCAAATTCGATCGCGTCCGCCCACAGAAGGAAAGGAATCAGCATCAGCGCCGCAGGCCAAAAAAACGTCCAAATCAACCGAATTTCCAGAAACTTGCGCAACTCACCCGCTCCAAACAACGCCCCGAATTGGAATGGGAGTCCCGGGAGAGCGCGATAGATTGGTCACCGAAAAAACTGAAACCGGCGCCGCAAAGCAGGTGTTACTCAACACGAACATATAACAGAAAGCCCAATTATGATTGAACTATATGACACTTTACTAAGCCTCAGCATCGGATTAGGCCTCGCCGCCGCCTGTGGATTCCGGATTTTTGTTCCCATGTTGATCACCAGCATTGCGGCGAAATCAGGGCACCTTGAGCTCGCCGAATCATTCATGTGGCTCGCCTCAGACGCCGCCCTGATCTCACTCGGAGCCGCGACCGTGGTTGAGGTTCTCGCCTACTACGTTCCCTGGTTGGACAATCTGCTCGATGGCATCACCACCCCCTGCGCCGTGGTGGCCGGGACGATCGTGATGGCCGGGTTCATTCCCGAGATGGATGCGTGGCTGAAATGGAGCCTGGCGATCATCAGTGGCGGCACCGCCGCCGGAGCAGTGCAAGCCGCAACGGTATTCACCCGGGGCCTATCAACGGCCTCCACCGGTGGACTCGCAAATCCTCTGCTCTCGACCGGTGAAGCCGCGGCTTCGACTGGAATCAGTATCCTCGCGGTGTTCCTCCCATTCTTGGCAGCCGTCGGACTTCTGGGAATGCTCGGCCTGATCGGCTGGCGGGTTACCCGCTCCGTCGCTGGCCGGGAAGAACAGAATCTTCCCCGACTCCTGCCGGCACCGAGTTCGATTTGACAAGAGAACTGGCAGCCAGACAGTGCCAGAAATTGCCCAACGCATTACGAACGCCCGCCCTCTGAGTGGGCGTTTTTTATACGCCGCTCTTCCCCAACCAAGATCGAATGGTGCCGCGCGGAACTGCCTGCCAAGCGCGCTCATGGAGGTAATAGACAAATATTTTGGCCAACACTTCCCAACCGGCAATCTTTGCAGCAATCGACAGTTCCCCCGTAATCCAGTGCGCCAACAAAAATGTCACCAGCGTCGCCACGACCCGCCAGGTGATGCCCTTCAGGATACTGCGCACATGAGACTCCGAATCCGGGTCCTTCGGTTTTTCGTCCGACATGCCGGTCTTGTACTTCGAGTCTGTCATTGAAAACAAACTCAATCCCAATTCTTTGAGCAACGCACACCTGTCGCGCAGAGACCCTGATTGGGTAAACGAAAAAGCGCGCCCGGTGGGCGCGCTTTGAAAGATCTCTCAGCGTTCGGGTTCCCGGCACCCTACTCCCACTTCGCGCCGGCCTTGACCCACGCTATCACCGTCGCAAGTTCGGCCTTGCTCAGCGCATCGGCTGCTTTGGGCGGCATCGCTTCATCAGGATCGTCTCGCCGTATCAGTTTGACCAGCAAACTGCCGTCCGGATTGCCGGGTTTAAGTACTTCCATCACTCCCGCCTTGGAGTCGAGGGAGAGTCCGCCCTTCTTTTTGCCGTTGAGGTGACACTTGGAACATTTCTGAGTGAAGATGGCCTTCACTGCCGCGAAGTTTCCTCCACCGCCACCATCCATGCCCATCGCCATGCCACCGTCCATGCCCATCGCCATGTCGCCGTCCATGCCCATCGCCATGTCCCCATCCATGCCCATGCCGTCACCACCGCCGGCTGCCGGTTTGGATTCACCACCGGAACTGCTCGTTCCACCGCCTGAACTCGCCGCCTGCTTGCCCGCGCCGCCTTTGTCCTTGATCAGCATCGTGTAGACGATTCCGCCGGTAATCGCAGCCGCGAGAACTGCGGCAATCGAAATACCGATCACCATCTTTTTACCGCCGCCAGCGGCAGCCGCCACGGCCACCCCGCCGCCGGGAATCGCCACGCCTTTTATCTGCGGTAGCGGCACCCAGTCGGGCTGCCCGTCGTGCCAAGCCATGTCGGTCGGCACCACCGAACCGTCCTGGAGGTATTGATTGACCTGTTCGAGCGTGTAGGGCCCGAAGTCCTCACCGTCGCGGTTGATGTGAATCTGCATAGTTGAATTGGTTCAGGACTAGCACCGCCGCCCGCATCTGGCAAGTGGGAACCGGACCGTGGCAGAACCGGGCCAGTGCCGCATCAGACTTTCCATCTCCCGCCCTTTGGCGCAGATTCATCGCCGCCATGATAGCGTATCGAACTCTTCTCCTCCTCTCGCTTTGTCTGCTGTTGGCGGTATCCCCCAGCCCCGCCGCTGGCCCCAACATCGTACTGATCTTCGTGGATGACATGGGCTATGGCGATCTCGCCTGCTACGGAAATCCAAAAAACAAGACTCCCAACCTCGATCGGCTTGCTGCCGGTGGACAACGCTGGACCAGCTTCTATGCGTCAGGATCGACCTGCGTTCCCAGCCGCCGGGGCCTGATGACCGGGCGGCATCCCGCGCTGATGCAAAGAATGAAACTGGTGGAGCGGCGGAATGAACTGCTGCCGGCGATGCTCAAGCGACAGGGCTACGCCACCGCGATTCTCGGCAAATGGCATCTCGCCGGGTATCCGAAGGATTTCACCTCCAGCCCCATGCACCCGCTGGAATGCGGCTTCGACTACCACTTCGGTACCCTTGGCAGTAACGACGTTCCGCCGCCGCCGGGCAAGAAACAGACCCGGGAGGTATTCGACAATTGCGACAAGTTTTCCTTCCCCGTGCCGCTGATTCGCGGTCGTGAAGTGGTTGAGTTCCCGGTCAACCAGGAGTTACTCACCCGCCGCTACACCGAGGAGGCGGTAAAATGGATCACCAAGAACAAAAAAAATCCATTCTTTCTCTACCTCGCCCACAATATGCCGCATGCCCCGATCTTCGCCTCGCAGCGATTTCAGGGACGCAGCGAGGGCGGCCGGTTCGGCGACGTGGTGGAGGAGATCGACTGGTCCGTCGGTCAGGTGATGAAAGCTCTGAAGGATTCCGGCATCGAACGGGAAACTCTGGTCGTCTTTACCAGCGACAACGGACCATGGACCATGTTCGGTCCCCACGGCGGAACCGCCTCACCTTTGCGCGGCGAGAAAGGCACCTCCTGGGAAGGCGGCTTCCGGGTTCCAGCCATCTTCCATTGGCCCGGCAAAATCAAACCCGGCACAGTAGCCGAGATGGCCGCCAATCTGGATCTCTACGCCACCTTCGCCGCCCTCTCAAAAGGAAAGGTGCCAACGCGTGAAAAAGGCTTCATTTCGCAGGACCTTTCGCGCGTGCTGCTCCAGGGCGAAGCCAGTCCCCGCACGCAATGGTTTCTGTCGGGCGGCTCGATTGCGTTTCGCTCGGGCGATTTTAAGATTCACACTAGGACCAAGAACCGGTCATCCAATCCCGACACCCGCAAACGCGAGCCCATTGCCATTCACGATCCCCCGCTGCTCTTCGATCTCAGCAAAGATCTGAGTGAGCGGAAGAACATCGCGGCGCAGCATCCCGGAATCGTCGCGCGGCTGCTGAAGGAGATGAACGGTTTCCGAAACGGAAACTAGTTCGACCGGCCGATGAGCACCCAGTGCACCAAATGCGGAGTCACCTCGGAATTGGATGAGGCCTTTGTTGCCGGCAACCAGTTTGGGCACCCCTATTGTCCCGCCTGTATCCTCAAGGATCATGGGGATGATTTCCGCGCCCTCAAATGGATGGTGCCCGGCGTTTTCATCTTCGGCGTGATCGCGATCAATCTCTCCCCGCAGGACGATACCGGCTGGGCCTGCCTCAACGCGCTGATCTTCTTTGCCTTCAGTTACGTCAGTCTGATCATTCACGAAGCCGGACATGGCCTGATGGGCAAAGCGCTCGGACTCCGCGTCACCCATGTCCAGCTCGGTCTGGGTCGCACAATCGTTCTGGTCAAATGGTTGGACGTTCGCTGGGAATTCAAAGTGATTCCGTTCGGCGGCTTCGCCATCTACGTGCCCGAGGATCACCAATGGTTTCGTACCCGTTCCTTCCTGACCACGCTGGCCGGCCCGCTCGCGAATCTGATCGTCGCGGGTGTCATGTGGTGGTTCATTCGTCAGGAAGCCGCGTTCACCAACCCCGTGCTCGGCGACCTCTACTTCTGGCATCTGCTGCTCGGCGCAAACCTCTTCGATGGCATCTGGAATCTCGTTCCTTCCAACGGTCAGAAAACGCCGAGCGACGGGATGCAACTCCTGGCCATCCCCAAGTATAGCGAAGAAGCCATTCGTGGTCTCAAAGGGAACCGCTGGCGCGCCGAATGCGAACTGAGCCTCGAGGAGGGAGACTTCGCCGATGCCCTCAAACAGGCCGACGCCGCGCTCCAACATCTCCCCAACGACCCCGACCTGAGATCGCACCGCGTGCGCGCGCTGCTCGGTCTTCACGATTTCTCCACCGCCCAAACCGAAGCGCTCGAACTCTACGAGGTCAAACAACTCTCCACCACCGGCAGAGCCACTGTCGCCAACGCGATCGCCCGGGCAAACCTCATGCTGGATGACCCGCGACTTCTTCAGGAAGCCGATTTTCACACCCGTCAGACGATGCGAATCCTCCCCTGGGAAGCGGAGTTCAAAGCCACCCGCGGCCACGTCCTGATTCAGCTCGGCGATCATGATGAGGGAGTCGAACTGCTGCGCTCCGCCCTCGCCGACACTTCTGAACCCACGGCCCTCGCCGAGATCCATTGCCAACTCGCCTTGGGGGAATTCCTCCGCGACAATCCCAATGTCGCCAGCGAAGAACTTTCGTCCGCCCGCCGGATCGATCCCAAATGCTTCCTCATCAGCCGGGTGGAAGCCCAGCAAAACGCCCCTGCCAGCGCACCCTCACCTTAAATCAGAGCATGCCAAACAACCGACGTACTCACGAAACAACCAGCGCGATGAAACTGCTCATCCTCTCTCTGCTGCTCGCCGTCCCCGGCGCTCAAGGCGCAGTCATCAAATGGGACGCGATCCAGAAGACCACCAACGCCACGGTCAATGCCAACAACGCCACCCTCACGTTCCACGCCACGAACACCTCCGCCCAGCCCATCCAATTCACCGGCATCAAACCTTCCTGCGGTTGCACCACCACGACCGCTGCAAAAACACCCTGGTCCCTGCCGCCCGGAAAATCCCGAGCGTTGACCTTTAACACCGATCTGCGCGGCAAACGCGGAACCCTTCACAAATCAGTGTTGATTCACACCACCACCGGGACATCGCTGCTCCGCATGGTCATCGGCATTACCGAACCCGTCGGCGAAGCCCTGCGAAAGCGCAATCAGACCATTGCGCGTGCCGACCGCTTTGCCATCTTCCACGGCCACTGCGCTAAATGTCATGTCTTGCCCACCCGCAACAAACTCGGTCGTGGACTCTACCGAAGTGCCTGCGGAATCTGCCACGACGCCGAACACCGGGCCGATCTGGTCACCGACCTGCGAACCGTAAAAGGCGAGCAGAACGAAATCTACTGGCGACACTGGATCACCCGCGGAAAGAGCGGAACCCTCATGCCCCCTTTCGCGAAAGCCAACGGCGGCCCGCTGACCGAACAACAGATAGAATCCCTCATCACCCACCTCACCGGCCCCTGGCGCAAAGAGTCAAAACGCCCCGAGCCGACCGTTCAGAACCGCCAGTAGCCGAGCCTCCAATGAATTCGGCAGCGAGTCTAAAACGAAGGCTCATCGATTTCGTGATCAAACGATCAAAAGGCCCGCCGGCCGAGATCGAATTGGACATCACCCCTTCCCAAAGCTACCTTTCCGCGCGGATGAGATCACAACCACCAGAGGGAAGGAACGCATTCACGATCATCGAGTTGATGGTGGTAATCGCAATTATCGCGGTGCTGTTCAGCCTGCTGGCACCCGCGCTCGGCAGCGCGAAACGGAAAGCGATGTCACTGGCCTGCAAGAGCAAAGTGCGTCAATGGGGCCTGGCCTTCAAGTTTTACATCGACGACAACAACGACGCCCTCCCTTGGGAGGGTACTGAACGGCAGGCCATCAATCAGGGGCGGAACATCAGCGCCTGGTACAACGTCATCCCGCCGAAAATGGGCAAAGAATCCCTGATTGATCTCTTCAAGGACAAGCGCGCGCCGCGACCCAAAGTGAGATCCATGTTCAACTGTCCAATCACCGCCACAAAACGCGCTGTCACCAACATCTCCACCGCCCGCCCTTGGTTCATGTATGGCATGAACGGACGCATCATCCCCAACGGCAGCCGCGACAAGGTTCACGAAGCCGATATCGTCCGTCCCGATCAGACCATTCTCTTCACCGACAATCACGAACGGCACATCCCCATCACCACCGGCGCCCACTTCCTCGCCCGGCACGATCTCAAATCCTCCGTCTTCTTCTTTGACGGGCACGTCGAGACCGTCAAATCCAATATCCTCTTCCGCACCCGACAAACCGACGGCAGCGCCACCCACGAATGGGCCACCAGCCGCACTGTCTATTGGTTTCCCCACTCCAAGATGAAACGTTGAGCAACGGCTCAGACGGATTTGGCGGAGCCCAATTGGCCCGCGACATGAGTCTGGGTGGTAGGCCTGGGCATTGGAAAAACTGGTTGGAGTTCACGCTGAGCGTGTGGGCTCGAACAAGTTCGCGCCACCCACCTGCAATCACGCCCCCACAGCCTTTATTCCCGCTCAGCGAACAATTGCCATCGATGGGTGGTAACCGGGGTATCGAACCAGTCATTGTCACTGCTCCGACCGTTCAGTGTCGCTACCGAACCGATCTTTGGATCCGCCTGTATCCTCCGCTCATCGCCGGCGTACACCAAAATGTGGACCCCACTCACTGTCACTGCCAAATCTCCGGGGACCAGGAATTCGTATTCCATTTCACGGATATTACCCTTTGGGGCGAGCGGTTGAGTGTAGTCACGATACCCTTTCCCCAAAGCCCGCGCACTTGCGTCGAACCACCATTGCTCAATGCAGGAGCGGAAAGCCGTCCCATTCGCATGTCTGACACCGTTCGCCAGAAGCGCATCGCGAAGAGCACGTCGCGGCAGGCCCGAGCAATCGATTCCCAATGAGTTCTCTCCGCCCCACACATAGGTAGTGCCCTCGAACTGCGTCATGCGCCGCAGGTAATCTTCCCTCAACTCCGCTCCGTCGATCCGTCCCGCGGGCAGGCAAAACGGAATCACTGCAACGACTGGAACCAAGCATACACCGATCAGGAAGGGCTTCCGTTCCCAAGCAAGCATAAGGCATCCAAACCAAATCAATCCGATCCATGAGAGCAGCGCGATATTGAGGAGCTTTCGATTGACCGGGTGCAATGCCGTCAGGATGGCACCAACCGCGCATATCAGGATCAGGCCTCTCCACATGCGTATTCTCGATGGTTGGAGATGATCCGCTCGCTCACGCTCGCCGCCACATTGGGGAACGGCTCCCTTACTCATGGCGACGATCGTGAGTTGCTGAAATTGAAATCATCCTTATTGAAAGAGATGTGGCACCATCGGTTTGATTTGTTCGACAATGGGAGCGAACTCCATCTGATCGAGGATGTGTTTTTGCAGATCTATGCCGGGAGCAATTTCGATCAGTTGCAGCCCGGCGTCGGTCAGGCGGAACACGGCTCGCTCGGTCACGAAGAGGACTTCCCGCCGCGCAGCGCGGGCCAGGGTTCCGCTGAAGGAAATCTGTTCGACGTCGCGCACGAATTTCTTGGTCTCGCCCTCCGTTTCGATGACCAGCGCACCGTTGGCAATTCGTGTCTGCAAACCACCGGAGGTCAGCGTTCCGCAGAAGATCAGTCGCTTAGCATTTTGGGAAATGTTTACAAAGCCGCCGACGCCGGCCAGTCGGTCGCCGAATTTTGAGACGTTGACGTTGCCGTGCCGATCTATCTGTGCCGCGCCGAGGGCAGCGAAATCCAATCCGCCGCCATCATAAAAATCAAACTGCGCAGGTTGATCCACAATTGCCTGCGGATGAGCCGAGGCACCGAAGCTCAGCCCCCCTGCGGGGGTTCCGCCGATTGGGCCACTCTCCAAGGTGAGCGTCACCTGTTTCAGCAAGCCGCGGTCGGCAGCGATGGTCCCGATTCCTTCCGGCATGCCGATGCCAAGATTGGCGATATCGTCGGCGCGGAGTTCATCGCAGGCACGGGCGGCGATGATTCGCCGCGCATCTGGACTGACCACATCACCCGTGAGGGCATCGTGGTCAGTGGCTGCCGGTGTGCAATAACTTGGATTCATGGATTCGCCGAAGGTCTGCTCATGCTCACCCGGAGCGGCCACGATGATCCGGTCCACCAACATGCCCGGCACCTTGACTGATTGCGGCGGCGTAGGGTGATCGCTGAGTTGCTTCACCTGGGCGAGCACGATGCCGCCGCAATTGCGGACGGCCTGCGCGATGGGCAGCACTTCGCCAATCACGGCTTCATCTTCCATCGACAGATTCCCGGAAGGATCCGCTGTGGTGGCGCGAATGAGCCCGACCGTAATTGGGAACGCCTGATAGAAGAGATAGGTTTCCCCGTGCAAATCGATACGTTCCACCAGTGCTTTGGTGGTGCGCTCATTGAGCCGTCCGCCCTGCTGATCCGGGTCAATGAACGTGCCCAACCCAACCCGCGTCACGCATCCTGGTCGCCCGGCGGCGATGTCGCGCAGCAGATGACAGATGACGCCCTGCGGAAAATTGTATGCCTCGATTTCGTTCTCGATCGCAAGTCGACCCAGCGCCGGAGCCAATCCCCAATGGCCACCGATCACGCGCTTGATCAGCCCGGGATGGGCCAGATGATTCAGGCCTCGGGATTTTCCATCACCCTGTCCGGCGGCGTAGACAAGCGTGATTTGGCGTGGTTCGTTTCGCTCCTTGAAGCGTCGCTCCAGGGCGGCGGTCAGTGCCTCCGGATGGGCGGCTCCGACGAAGCCACCGGACACGACGGTATCGCCGTCCCTGATCAGGGAAACTGCTTCATCCGCCGTTGTGAGTTTGTCCGCCCGCGTGTTGCTCATCCAAACCAACCGCCGTTCACGTGAATCGTCTGACCGGTGACGTAGGTCGCCAGGGGGCTGCAAAGGAACAGGATCGCATTCGCCACTTCCTCAGGTTCGCCGAAACGGTTGAGCGGGATCTGTTTCAGCATCTCCACGCGTGCTGATTCGGGAATGGATTTGCCCATTTCGGTCAGAACAACCCCGGGAGCCACGGCATTGACGGTGATCTGGCGACGGGCGAGTTCCTTGCTCAAGGCCTTGGTCAATCCCACAACCCCGGCCTTGGCTGCGGAATAGTTGGCCTGGCCGAAGAATCCGACGAAGCCGGAGATGGAAGCCATGTTCACGATGCGGCCGCCATCGGCAAGCCGGTCGGCAGCCTCCTTGCAGACGTTGTAGACGCCCGTGAGATTTGTCTGGATCACCGCATCCCATTCCGAGTCTTCCATCTTCCTGATTGAGCGGTCGCGAAGAATCGCCGCATTGTTCACCACGATATGGACGGGTCCGGCCTGTTCCTCGAAGGCCTTGAACATCCGGTCGACGGAGGCGCGTTCACGAACATCCCCTTCAATGGCGATCGCCTGGCCACCGAGGTCGTTCGCGGTTTCCTGGGCGCGATTTTCGTTCTCGCCCGCGTCATCGCGGAAGTAACTGATCGCCACCCGCGCGCCGGCATTGTGAAGGGTGGTGGCAGTGGCGCGACCGAGCCCCTGTCCGCCGCCGGTGATGATTGCGTTCTTCCCGGATAGATCGATGGTTACCACGGGTGGCAGCATAGGTGAAAAATGATTTCCGGCCACAAAATCCACGGTTCCGATACCGCGTCGAGATCGCCGGAAAATATATTGAGAACCCATTTATTGAATTGGTACAGCCGGTTCAGCCGCTATTGTCCGAACGTATTCTTGGATCGAGAACATGAGCAACACACACATCGAACACGCGGGTGAAAGCGCCGCCAACAACTTCCGGCAAACGCTGGCCACCACCGAGCCGCTCTGTATGCGCACACGCACGACGAGCATGGCGGTGATTTCCCACAGTTCCGGCTCTTATCACTTCACCTCCGACGGGCGCAAGCTGGCCGATTTTTCCTCCGGCGTGCTCGTTTCGAATCTCGGACACAATCCCCGCAGCTGGTGGCAGCGGCTGTTGCGGTACATGAAATTGGATCAACTATCCGACGGGTCCGGCTTTGAAGATGCCGTGCCGCTGACGGCTTACAATGCCAGCACAGAAATTGAGGCGCAGGCAAACGAGCGTTTGCTCAAGAGCATGCGATCAGTGACGGGTGGCGAACGGATGGAACAGGTGCTGTGGTCCGCCAGTGGCAGCGAGGCCGTGCAGAAGGCGCTCTGGGCATCCATGGCGCGGCGCGAGGGTGAGGACATGATTCTGGCCACGCGCGGTGGCTTTCACGGCAAGAAGGGACTCGCCGGGGCGGTGACCGGCAGCGAGCAGGACCACGAACGCGATCCGCGGGTGCGCTTCATCAGCTTTCCGAAGGAGGAGTGCTCGACCTTCCAACGCCGGCAGGAACCGATCGATCTCGCGCCGTATCGCAAGGAGTTGGAAGAACTGCACGCGGAACTGGGCAATCGGATTTGCTGTCTGATCACCGAGCCCTATCTGGGCGGCGGCGGATCCTATCACCCCCAACCCGAGTATCTGCAGATGTTGCAGGCGTTTTGCCGCGAGCACGACATCCTCTTTATCCTCGATGAAATCCAGTCCAACTTCGGCCGCACTGGCGAGATGTATGCCTACACCCATTATGGCGTGGAGCCAGACATCGTGACCTTGGGCAAGGGAATGGGGAATGGCATCCCGGTAGACGCGGCCGTCGGTCGCACGGATGTTTTTGCGCGACTGGGATACGGCGAAGGCTCAGATACCTGGAGCGCGCATCCGCTGGGATGTGCTGCCGTCCTCGCGACCTTGGATGAATTTGAAGAGAACGATGTGCTCGAGAATGCCCGGCCCTTGGCTGACCTGATCGAAACTGAACTGCTTGAACTCACCAAACTTCCCGCGATCGAAACGATTCGTGGGGAAGGCACGGTTTGGGGCATCGAATGTTGTGCCGTCGGCACTCGCTCTCCGGATGAGGTGGCGCACGAAATCGTTCGGCTCTGCTATTGTGGAGACGCCGATGGAAATTCCGTGCACCTGTTGGGTCCGTTGGCCGGCAAAGTGATCCGCATCGCACCACCCCTGACAATGCCGTTGGGCGAAGCGAAGACTTACTTCGACGTGATCCGAGGAATTATTGCGTCACTGGCCTGACTAGCGCCTCGATCACCCGGCTCCGGCTCCTCAGTTCCCTCCGGTTCAATTGCATAGCTTTGATTAGAAGACCTCAAAGCCATGCCTTGGTGAACAAGCCCTGCGGACTTTAAAGTGACGTCCTTTTCCCCCTGTGCGGTTCGCTTTTTCTGCTCTTGGCCTGCTGGCGGCGGGAACTTTCGAGTC
>JBLFYM010000157.1:0-13900 GCA_047608975.1 Limisphaerales bacterium
ACCGACAGAATCGTCGGTGAATATTTCCAGTGGGTCATTTGCTTGTTTCTGGGCGATATCTATTCAGTAGCCGTTCCGTAGGAAAGACACTCAAAGCCTGTTGCCGGAAGAGCACACCAACAAGACGGTCCCCCGCTGATTCGGTCATTATTTTGTCTAACGACGCGTCGTTAGACAAACGTGCCCTTACTGGTGCCGAAGGAATCAACTTCCACGCCCATGCGATGCGCCATTTCGAGGTAGAGGTTGCACAACTGCACTTTGTGCGAACCTTTGCCACCGACCTTGCGGAATTCGCCGTGGCGATAGCCACCGCCGGCCAGGATGATCGGCAGATCGTCGTTCCGGTGGGAGTTGGCGTTGCCCATCCCGCTGCCAAAAATAATGGCGGTGGAGTCGAGCAGGGTTTGCTCGCCATCCGGGATTCCCGCAAGGCGGGTAAGAAATTTTCCAAACTGCTCGAACTGGTAGGTCTCCAGCGAGATGAGGTGATTAACCGCTTCCTCTTTGTTCCCGTGGTGAGAGAGTCCGTGATAGGATTTCTCGATGCCCAAATGCTGCGGCAGAAAGCTGCCACCAATCTCGAGAGTGGCGATTCGGGTTGAGTCGCTTTGCAAAGCCAACGCGATCAATTCATACAACAGCGGCAGATCCTCGACAGTGTTCCGGTCCGAAGGTTTTTCAAAAGGCGCCTTCGGCTTGGGTTGATCCGTCCACTTGCGACGCAGTTCGAGTCGCTTCTCCACATCGCGCACCGAGGTGAAGTATTCGTCGAGCTTGGCCTTGTCTTCGCGATTCACTTTGCGAGCGAGCTGATTGGCGTCATCCAGCACGAGATCGAGAATGGACGCTTGGAGTTGGTTGTCCCGCTTCCGTTGAACCTTGCGCTCCTTGGAATCACTGACGAAGAGTCGCTTGAACAACTCCGCCGGTCCCGTAATCGGCGGCACGCGAACTCCCGCTTTGGTCCAGGCGATCTGGCAGCCGCCATGAATACCGCTCTCCGAGCCGACCGTCAGTGAAGGGAAACGGGCTTGGAAACCGACTTCCTCCGCGATGTACTGGTCGATGGTGACATTGCCTTCGGGACGATTCTTCGCTTCGGAATTGAGCACGCCGGAGAGGAAGGAATGAACCGCAAAGTGCCCGCCCTTGAGTCCATGATCCAACCCGCGATACACCGTCATGTGTTTTCGATTGGCAGCCAATGGCTTGAGCAACGCCGTCGCCTCGTAGTCCTTGCCAGCGGTCTCCGGAAAGAATGACTTCTGTTGAAACCCGAGCAGATTCCCGACCGCCACAAAACGTTTCGCGCCGGCACCGGCGCCTTTAGTCGCCTGGAGCGCGGAGGTGGTGCCTCCTTCTTCGGCCATCAGCGAGGGCAACCACGGCAGTGTCAAAGCGGCACCGAGGGATCTCAGGACAAAACGTCGTCTATCGAGTGAATGATTCATGAAATTTCAACCGTAATCAGAACAGCTGTCGGATAGAGACTCTCGCACAATCCCCAGAATTCAAGTCCGCCGAGGAACCACTCGCTCACGCTCGCCCCCACAATCGACCAGCGGACGTTTCGGGGCTTTGTCCTAATCGATTCTGTCGATCGTGCGTCGACAACTGCAGTTGAATTTCATCAATATGAGCAACCGAAGTATGAAACGAATTTACCTACTCATTGCCTCACTCGCTTTTGCGATCCAAGCGCGGGCCGCTGACCGTCCCAACCTCGTGTTCATGATCGCGGATGACTGCACGTATCTGGATATGGAAGTCTATGGCGGGCAGGCGAAGACGCCGACACTGAACCGGTTGGCGAAGGAGGGATTGCAGTTCTCGCGTTGCTTCCAGACTGCGCCGATGTGTTCGCCCACCCGGCACAACATCTACACCGGCATCTACCCGGTAAAATCCGGAGCCTGGCCAAATCACACGATGGTCTATCCCGGCACCAAATCGATTGCCCACTACCTGCGGGAGGCGGGCTATCGGGTGGCCTTGTCCGGCAAGACACACATCGCGCCACGGGCATCCTTCCCCTTCGAATACTCCGGAGAATTCCGTTCGGCCGATCCAGCCAAGCCGAATCCCTACCCTTCCCTTGAGAAACTGATGACCGAATCGAAGACAGCCAATTCGCCTTTCTGCATCTTCGCCTGTTCGAACGAACCACACACCCCCTATGACAAAGGCGATCCATCGGCTTACCCACCTGCCTCACTGAAACTACCGCCCACCTGGGTTGATACCCCGAACACCCGTTTGCAATACTCCAAGTATCTCGCCGAGATCACTTACTTCGACGCGCAATGCGCCGCCTTGCTGCGTTTGTTGGAGAAACACGACCTCGCGTCGAACACCCTCGTCATGGTTGTCTCCGAACAAGGCTCCGGCTTTCCCTTTGCCAAGTGGACCTGCTTTGAACTGGGACTGACCTCCGGGATGATTGTGCGTTGGCCCGGCAAGGTGGCCCCCTCCACCAAGACCGCCGCACTCGTGGAATATACCGACGTGGCCCCAACCTTCCTCGCTGCCGCCGGACTCAGGACACCCGTAACCATGGACGGTCGATCCTTCCTCCCCGTGCTGCTGGGCAAGCAGCGCGAGCACAAGACCTACACCTACGGCGTCCACACCACCCGCGGCATCATCAATGGCTCCGAGAACTACGGCATCCGCTCCTGCGGCACCAAGACCCACCGCTACATCCGCAACCTAAACCACGAGCAAAAGTTCAGCAATGTGGTCACCCGCAAGGGCGGAGACAAAGCCGACTTCTGGGACTCTTGGGTCAAACAGGGAAATTCGGGCAACGCCCATGCCAAAGCCATGACCGCCAAGTATCATCATCGCCCCGCCGAAGAACTCTACAACGTCGCCAAGGATCCCCACTGCTTAAAGAACCTGATCAACGATCCCAAACTCGCCGCCCTCAAGTCCGAACTCTCCAACGAACTTGATTCCTGGATGAAATCCCAGGGTGACCAAGGCGCCGCCACCGAGGCTATCTCCCACACCCGCAAAGCCGGCTATGGTCAAAAGAAGAAACAAGGCAAGGGCCGGAAGAATAGGAAGCCGACGGCCAAGTGATCCGACTCCGCCCGGTCACAAACCAACTGCGGTGGTGTTTTCGAGATCTGGTGACAGCTCCTTGTCGCCTGATCAACGTCGGTTCCACGGCATCCGCGCGAGCATCAGGCCCATGCCGCAGGTGTCGGTGATCCCGGCGAACATCAGGCCCGCACCGACGAACCCGGACAGCCAGATCCAGTTGGGGTGCGCGGCGACTGACAACCCCACTCCACCCAACACCAGCGCTCCGGCCGTAATCCGAACCTGCCGTTCCAACGACATGGCCTTACGTCCGCGGACGACCGGCAAGCCCGCCGCAACCCACGCCTCCGTCCCGCCGGCGACATTGACAACCGGCCCCAGCCCGGCCTTCTGAAATTCACCACAGGCCCGTTCACCACGACTCCCCGAGCGGCAGATGACGTAGATCGGATCATCCGGCCCCACCTGCAATTGCGCCGTCAGGTCGGCCGGCTTGAGCTGATCCAAGGGGCAGTTGATCGCCGACGTCGCATGGATCTCGCCAAACTCAGCCGGAGTCCTGACATCGACCAACGGCACACCCTTCCCGCCAGCAATCCGTTGGTTGAGTTCGCTGGCCGTGATGGTCTTGGTTTCAGGATTTTTCATATCAAATTCAAAAGTTGGATTCCGGGTTCATCAATCGCCAAAACGTGAGCGAATGCCTTTCATGATGCCGGCGAGTTGCGGTTCGGCAATCCGATAATACGTCTTGCGAGCGTCCCGTTCCGGTTCCAGCAAACCGCAGTGTTTCATCAGGCGTAGATGACCGGACGCAATGTGGCTCTGCACCTCGCAGGCCTCGGCCAATTCCCCCACCGTGTACCGATGCCCCGGCGGCTCTGCTCATAGTGTTGCCATGTCGTAATATTACAACATGGCAACATTATGAAATACCTTCTCCTTCGGCACGACTTCTCGAGAATCAATCAGATCGGACTGATTCTCGGAAATCAGCTGTGTTTTTCCTTGAAAACATCCATACGCAGTTGCGGGTATCCGCCAGCCCCGATGGCATATTCTGTAAATCCAATTTTTTAATGGAGTCCTATTGCCACCGCGCCTGAAAGGAAGTCGAATCGTTCACGGGGAACTGAAGCGGGTCACCCCGGAAGAAGCGGGCGACCTCTTCGGCGGCTTCCCTTCTCCCGCGGCGGCGTTCTTCTTCAGACGCCCCGCCGATGTGGGGAGTGAGCACGACGTTTTTCATTTCAAAGAGGTCAGGGTGAACTGCCGGTTCATTTTCAAACACATCAAAGCCGGCTCCGGCAAGATGTCCCGATTGCAACGCCGCAACCACCGCTGTCTCATCCATGACGCGGCCGCGGGCCAAGTTGATAAGGAAGGCTCCCGGCTTCATTGCAGCAAGTGACTTGGCGTCGATCAAACGGTGGGTTGTCTCGGTCAGGGGGACCAACACCACGACGATGTCGGATACGGCGAGCAGGTCTTCCAAGGAACGATATTTTGGGTGGGTATCCGGGCGTTGCCGGGTGTGGATCACCTCGAGTCCAAAGGCGGAGGCCCGTTTTTCGACCAGCTTGGCAATTCTTCCATAGCCGATCAGTCCCATCGTTTTTCCGCCGGCCAGTGAACCTTCCCAGCGGAGGGGTTGCATGCCGTTCCGTTCCCATTCGCCGCTGCGGACAAACCGATCCCCTTCGGCGATGCGGCGGGTCACCGAAAGGATCAGGCCCAGCGTAAGATCCGCCGTCGATTCCGCGAAGGCATCGGGGGTGTTGGTAGCCTGGATGCCACGACGGGTCAGTTCGGCAAGGTCAAGGTTGTCGATCCCCATCGCGGCGTTGGCCACCATCTTGAGCCGGGGCGCGGCGTCCAGAAATTCGGCGTTCACAGCGACTTCGCCCTGACTGATGAAGGCATCACAATCGGCAACCCGAGCCAGGAGATCGGCGCGAGAAAGAGCATTCCACCGATGGGTGTTGGGAAGAATCAGCTCAGCCACGCCAGCCAACGCCGAAAGATGTTCGCGCGGTACGTTCAAGGTGAAGAGAACTCTCGGCAGAGGTGTCACCAAGCCAGGGTATTCCAAAGGATTCATGGATCAACGTTTCGCGAATTTTCGCCCCAAGTCATATGAGGAAGTTGACTCGGCCACTATTTGATCGGGTAGCCGTGCCAGAGCCACTCCAAGGCGTGGGGCGTGATTTGGGCACGGGCTTTCCCGAGGCCGTGGCCGGCGTTCAGGCAGTAGATGTATTGGTATTCGTAGCCCTTGGCTTTCAGCACCTTGGCCATGCGGTTGTTGGCCAGCACCCAGTCGTGCATGCCGTCGCGCATGACGTTGGGGTTGTAATTGTCGCGATCGCCAACAGCCAGGAAGATGCGGAGCGGTTTCGCGTCGCTCTCGGGAATAAGGCGGTCATGGAAATCCCACGCGCCACCGGGTGTTTCTGGATTGAAGGGCCATTGTTGGTTCACAAAAGTGCCGGAAGTGGTCAGCACGCGGCGATACCACTCGGGGTGATACCAGGCCATGATGAGCGCGGCGGAACCGCCGGAGCTGCTGCCCATCGTGGCGCGACCGTCGGGGTCTTTCGTCAGCTTGACCTGGTAGTTCTTCTCCACCAAGGGCAGCACTTCGTGCTCGATGAACTCGGCCAACAAACCGGACATCGTATCGTATTCGCGACCACGTTCGTGGCCTTGGGCATCGCCGCCACCGTTCTGAATCAGGATGCCGATCTGGACGGGAATCCGCTTCTGGGCGATGAGGTTATCCATGATCCGTGCGAGGTTCATGTCCGGTCGCCCCATGCGGGAACCGTCGTGCTTCACGATGAATGGCACTTCGGTGCCGGACTTGTATTGCGCCGGGATGTAGACCGTGATGGTGCGCGTGTAATCAACCTCGTGCGTGTCCACGATCAACGTCTTGGGATTGTTCGGATCCACCTTGCCAAAGACCTCCCGGGCGATCCCCGGATTGAAACGTTGGCAGTCCTTCGAGTTGATGCCGAACTGATGCATCTTCCCCTGCGGCACGACCGCGACAACCTTCGCTTCCGCGGGCGGAAGGTAATCAGGCCCGATCAGAAAATTGCCATTCGCGTTCGCCGGCGGATTCACACCCGGCTTGCCGTCGAGTCGGATAAACTTCGGTGCTTCATGTCCATCGAACGGTCGCGTCGGTGCCGGCTTCCGTTTCCGTTTGTTGGATTTCTTGGCAGCGCCGGAGGCAGGAACGACGAGCGCGAGCGAGGCGGCCAGGCCCAGCAAGAGGGTGGTGCGGAGATGATTCATAATACGAGGGGCTTGTTTATGCGTGATGGCGGGAAGTTCAGACCAGTCAAATCCGGACGAAGTATTTGTTGCGATGGAGGTAGTAGCAGATGAGCCAGAAGGTGAAGCCCACGAGGCAGGCCTGCACGCTGGGGGCCCAGGCAGAATCCAACGCGCCCCAGAACGTGAAGACATCTTCCCCGAGGTGATTCGTCCACTGCCGCGCGGTGAAGGGTTTCAGGGTCTGGGCCATACAGTAGATGGCGATTGAATTCGTGCCGACGACCACCAATGGGAATGACCACCGCCGCCAACCGCACACATCAATGATCCAGTAGAGCGCGCCCAGAATCAGGCAGCACCAACCGGTCGAGAAGAGCGCCCATGAAGGAGTCCAGATCCGCTTCACCATTGGGCAGATGCCGGTGAGATTGAGCAATTGTCCGGCAATCAATCCAGCGACGCCGGCGATGATCAGGATCTTGAGCTTGTCCCGGCCGCGTCGCTGGGAACGCAACAGTTCCCCACACATGAGCCCGAACAACATGGTCGCGAGCGCCGGGAGGAAATTGAGGGTCTGATATCCGCCGCCGCTGAATCCGTATGGCTTCTCGCGCGGGAACAGGTTCAGGAACCAACGATCAACCGCGAGCCCGGCATTGGCGTTCTTGTGCCAGGAAGGACGCACACCTTCATGGTATTCAGCGGCCCAGTCCGCTTTGACGCCCACGGCCAGATCGCCTTGAGCCTCAAGTCCGGAACTCGGGTAGGTCACATAGAGAATCCAGGTGGCAATGAGGATTCCGGCAGCGGCGATGCTCTGCGTTTTTAAAGTGCGATTCCACAGCAGGAACAGGAAACCGTAGCCGAGTCCGATTTGTCCCAGCACGTTCGTGAAGGTCCAGTTGGTCTGTTTGCCCCAGACCGACATCAGAAGAATGCTCAACAGGATCAGGATAAACGCCCGCGAGAAGGCGTGCCCCAGCATGCGCGCGTAGGAACTGCCTAGTTGCTGTCGCTTCGCGTAGGAATACGCCATCGACACGCCGACCATGAACATGAACGACGGTTGGATCATATCCCAGTACGAGCAACCAAGCCATTGGCAGTGGGAGAACTGATACTTCACGCCCAGCCAGAAACCTGAATCCGGATCCTGCTTCAGGAAAATGTTCGCCGACTTGGCCAGTCCGAATCCGGCGAAGGCCAGCGAGATCATGATCAGACCCCGGTAGGCATCCAGCGATTGCAGTCGCTGAACCGAGTGGTCGGCCGGTTTGGCAGGGGCACCAGGAGGGTCCTGCTCGTGGGCAGTGATGGCAGCGGAAGGTTCAGATTTGGCACTCATGGAATGGCCGGATACTACGAAGGGATCAATCCGCCGCAATGAATTGATTCGGGGGAATTCGATTCACGAAACTCCAAAGTCGTCCTATCACTTCAGACATGAATACAAAATTGGCGTTGATCCTGTGCGGTTGTCTTGCTTTCACGGGAACACCTTCATCCGCGGCGGAAGCTGAGCGGGCGTTTCGCGCCGGCGCGGCAACCAGCAACATTACTCCGCCATTGGGAGCTTTGCGGGCGGGCAGCTTTGCGCCTTTTCCCACCACGCACGTGAATGACGAACTGCATGCGCGTTGCCTCGTGCTCAGCGATGGCGAAACGACGCTCGCCCTGGTGACGTGCGACCTGGTCGGGTTCCACCGCAGTGTCAGCATTGAGGCTCGCCGACTGATCGAGGAGTCCTGCGGCATCCCGCCGAGCAACGTCATGATCTCGGCCACCCACACGCATTCGGCGGGAACGGCAATGGGGATAACGCGTTACACCAATGAGCAGAAACTCGACGACTACCAACAGTTCCTCGCCCGTCGGATCGCCGACGGTGTGCGGCGCGCGATGAATCTGCTGCGACCGGCCGAGATCGCTTTTGGCAAGGCGGAGGCGGGAGCGAACGTTCGCAGTCGACGCTGGCATTTGCGCGAAGGCAAGGAGCGCGTCGATCATTTCGGCCGGACCAATCGTGTGTGGAAGACCTCCGCGCCGAATGACAGCTACACGAAGCCGGCCGGTCCGGTGGATCCGTTTGTGTATTTCATCGCCCTACGCGAACCCGGCGGCGCGCTCATCTCCCTCTACTCGGCTTACTCAGTTCATTATGTCGGTGACACCGGCATCGGACACATCTCCGCCGACTACTTCGGTTTCTATTGCGAGAACCTCAAACGGCGTCTCAGTTCGCCCGAGCAGGATCCGCCCTTCGTTGCGATGATGGCCAATTCCACGAGTGGCGACATCGGTCCGAACAACGACATCTTCCGCGACCTGAAAGGCCCGAGGGGCAGTTATCAACGTCCGCGCTTCTTTGCGAAAGACCTCTCCGCCCGCGTCGATCGCGCGCTGAAGAAGGTCACGTGGCAAAAGGACCCGCAGCTCGACGTCCGCTTCCGGGAAGTGAACCTTGCCTGGCGCACGGTGGAGCCCGAGTTGATCGATTGGGCCAAGGACATCGAAGCGCGCGCGCCGCGCCTGAAGGAAGGCAACCTGCCCATCGGAGCACGTTGGGCAACCACGCGTCCCTTCGTGGCATCGTTGAGCTATGCCGGCCGCCTCCAAGCCCTCGCCAACGTCACCGAACCCGCCAAGGTCCCGTTGCAGGTGCTGCGGATCGGCGACATCTGCATCGGCACGACGCCCTGCGAAACCTACACCGAAATCGGCCAGGCCTTTCAGCGACGCAGCCCCTTTGCAAAGACCTTCATGGTCGAGCTGAATCACGGCTATGTCGGCTACCTGCCCACCCCGCGTCACTTCGCCCTCGGCGGCTACTCCACCTGGCCGGGAACCAACTACCTGGAACCGCAGGCATCTGAAAAGATCGTCGATCTGTTGATCGAGATGGCGAACGAACTCAAACCGTCAACCGGCCACTGATCCTCATACTCGCGCTATTGCACGCCGTTGGGAGCCCAGCGGCAGCGCCACCCAACATCGTGCTGATCCTGGCCGATGACATGGGGTATGGGGACATTCGCGCCTACAATCCGGCGTCCAAGATTCCCACGCCACATCTCGACCGGGTCGCGGCGGAGGGGATGCGCTTCACCGACATGCATGCGGGAGCATCCTGGTGTATGCCTTCGCGTTACGCCTTGATGACCGGTCGCTACGCCTGGCGCGACGGACATGCCAAGGGCCTGCCGAAGAAGCCGAGCGGTCATCGCATCGACAAGGGCGCACCGACCCTGGCAACAGTCCTGAAGGAACGCGGATATCGTACGGCCTGTATCGGCAAATGGCATTTGGGAATGGGCGAGCGCGGGGCGAAACATGAGGTGCGCAAAGGTGTGCGTATTCCGATGGGACCCAACGATGCGGGCTTTGATGAATCTTACATCCTGCATGGCTCGCTTGATTTTGGTCCCTACGTGTTCTTCGAAAATCAGATGCCGATCGCCACGCCGACCGAACGCATTCCGGAACGCAACTGGCCGAACACACGCCGCGCAATGGGCGAGTATTGGCACGCGAGCAAGGGGATGCCGGGTTGGGATTTCCGGCAGGTCCTTCCGCACTTACGCGACCAGGCGGTTGGCTTTGTCGAAAGACAATCAGCCAGGCAACCCTTCTTCCTCTACTTCCCACTCACCGCCCCGCACACCCCGTGGATGCCGACGAAGGAGTTTCCGGGCCGCAGCGGCGCGGGCATGTATGGCGATTTCGTGATGCAGGTGGACAGCGTGGTCGGTGACGTGGTACGCGCGATCGACCAGGCCGGCTTCGGCAAGGCGGGCGATCGCTACGCCATCCGCTCAACCCTGTCGTTGGTATCCGGACAAAAACTCTGGTTTCGCGAACGCGACTGGAAGGCCATTTCCTTCCTCGGTTCCGGCGGCAATACGGAGCCGAAAAAACACCGCTCCAAACCCGGCGAACCGCGCGGTCAGCTCTACCACCTGGGCAAGGATATCGGAGAAGAAGAGAATCGATATCAATCCCATCCCGAGATCCTGAAAAAGTTACAACAACGCCGGCGCGATCTCTTCCCCAACTCTCCGCTCGGCGGTATCTGATGCCGCCGTATTGATGCCGAATGAATTCCGTGCACCCAGTTTGGATCAACGGCGAAAAACTAATACTTCCCACAGATTCGGGGATGCCGCAGAAACAGGCATTCAAACTATGAATTCATCTTTGGCATTCCTGTATCTGCGGAAAAACAATTCCTCACGAATCCCCCGGTGTCTTGTTGTCGTCCTACTGGCGTTGCCAATGGTCGCCCGTACGGCTCCCGCGGATCCGCCGGAACCGCTTACGAGTTGGAAGTATCCGCCGGAGATGTCCGGCTCGCGCACAGAGGTTTACCGACAGGTCGGCGAGGTAAAACTCAAGGCCTGGATATTTGATCCGGCCGGACATGCTGCGACGGATCGGCGGCCGGCGGTCGTATTCTATTTTGGTGGAGGCTGGCGCGGGGGCACGCCCGGGCAGTTCCTGCCCCATTGCCGCTATCTCGCTGAGCGCGGGATGGTGGCCATCACGGTCGATTATCGGGTGCGAAACCGGCACGATGTGTCACCGCAGGAATGTCTACGTGACGCGAAGGCGGCGATCCGATGGGTGCGTTCGAACGCCCGGCGACTCGGCGTTGATCCGAACCGGGTCGCGGCGGGCGGAGGTTCCGCTGGCGGGCACCTGGCTGCCGCCACGGCGTTGATCAACGGGTTCGAAGACGATGCTTCGTCGATTGTCAGCTCCGCGCCGAATGCGATGATTCTCTTCAATCCGGCCGTGGTCATTGCTCCGGTGGAAGGTCATCCCGATCTGTTGCCGGACGAAAAATTCACCGACATTCGTCAGCGAACAGACGGTCGTCCGCGAGAGGTTTCGCCGTATCACTTTGTGCGCAGCGGATTGCCTCCCAGTATCATTTTTCACGGAACCGAAGATGAAGCGGTGCCATTCCCGACGGTGGAGCTGTTCCATGAAGCGATGACCGCTGCGGGCAATCGCTGCGAACTGAAGGCTTACCAAGGCCAACCACACGGCTTCTTCAATCCCGGCCGCAAGTCAGGTGAACCGCGTGCCGAAGCCAACCGCAATTACCACCAGACCATCGGCGAACTGGATGTGTTCCTCGTCTCGCTTGGATACCTTCAGCCGGCGACCAAGAAACTGTCCGGTTTCGTCCCGCTCTCAGACGGCAAGAGTTTCAACGGCTGGCAACACGACGGCAACTGGGTGATCCAAGACGGTGCCTTTTATCGGAAGGCAAAGGGCGGTTCACTGACCTACACGAACGCGACCGTGCCGGATGATTTTGAATTGCGCTTTGATTGGAAGGTTTCGAAGGGCTGCAACTCCGGCATCTACTACCGGCCCGGCCAGGTCGAGTATCAGATCCTCGACAACGTCTACAGTCCGTATGGCGAGAACGCGCGTCAGGCCGCCGGATCAATTTTCTTTTGCATGGCTCCGAAGGCGGATGTCACCCGACCGTTCGGCGAATGGAACACGGGCCGCGTGATCTGCAAAGGCACCGTCATCGAGCACTGGCTCAACGGCGAGCGCGTGCTTTCCTTCGACTACACCGATTCGAAATGGGCGAAGTATGTGAAGTTGCTCAGCATCCGCGGCGGCGACCTGACCGGGCGCAACGGAAAACTGTGGCTACAGGATCACGGACAGGATGTCTGGTTCCGCAGTCTGAGTTGGCGCGAGATTCCGGCTCGCGAAGCACTTGTGCCCGATTCCACTTTCAAGCCCATGTCAGTGACTGGCTCCGCGTTGGAAAAGGAACAAGGCCGAGTTCGCGGCATGTTGGAACGCGCGAAGAAAAAGCCAGCTCCCACCAAGTAATCCTTTTCCCATCTGCGGGAGACCTGTCGGAGTCGGTCCATGTATTTCTTCAACACGGGGCAACGGAGCAAACAGAGACGGACAACGCGGGTCGGTATGCGATCGTGAAACAGTGCTGATCAATGGTGAGCCGACACTGGAGGTTCACGTTCCGCCAAGGAATTGCCTCACAAATATGATTCCGGCAGATTCAGGAATGCCGCTGAGGAATACATTCGAAATGAACTTCAAAACGATGAGTGCAGCCTCATTACTCCCGAATTCGGTCACGTAGAGCCTGTGTTCTGGGTTTTTCCGGCGCAAATCTGAAAGTTTTTTCGTTAAATCCAGTGAGGAGCGGCAGCGGTTGGATAAGTATCAGCCATGACTTCGATATCGGAACACGATCAACGCGAAACGCCTGACCCGCACGAGGCGTTTCTTCGGTTGTGGACCCATCACGAGCCGGAGTTGCGCGCGTTCGTACGGTCTTGTTGTCCGCGGGCGCAGGAGGTGGATGAGGTGATGCAGGAGGTGAGTGTGGTGGCTTGGCGGAAATTTCCGACTTTGGATGATCCTTCGGCGTTTGGGCCTTGGGCGTGTCTGATTGCGCGTTATGAACTGCTCATGGCACGGCGACGATATGCGCGGGATCGGCTGGTGTTGGCGGAGGATGTCGTGAAGTTGCTGGCGGAAGAAGGGGCGGAGGAGTTTTCGCTGCGGCATCGGCAGTTGGAGGCGTTGGAGGCCTGCATTGGCAAGCTGCCGCGGGAGCGACGTGAGCTGGCCCTGGCGGCTTATGCGGCCGACACGTCGATTCGCGATCTGGCCGGGCAGCTCAGGCGGACGGAGGGCTCGCTTTATCAACTTCTTGCACGAATCCGGAAGCAGTTGTTTGACTGCCTGAACCAGTCACTCCAAGAGCCATCATGACGGAAGAAGATCTCAATCTGCTGCATCGATACTTGGACGACGCGATCACGTCGGCGGAACTGACATCGTTGGAGGAACTTCTCCGCACGAACGCGGAGGCGCGGAGCACCTTGCGGTCGCTCGCGACGATCGACACGAAGTGGCAGCAGTTGGCGGCGGACAACGAGGTGGCCAATGCGGGCAAGGATCGGGTGGTACCAATTGGTTCATCGGATCCGCGCCGATCCTGGCTGTCCCTCGGCCGCATGGCCGCAATCTTGTTGCTGGGATTATTTGTCTGGTTGTCGCGACCGGGGCATCCGGACGGGCCGGCCTTGGGTATCGCACGGGTAATCCGGGTGGAGGGTGAGGTCCGGGTGGATGGGGAGCGCATCCTGGCTGGCGGTGACGAGTTGTTTCCCGCCGAAAATCTGACGATATCCAAAGGACTCATCGAACTGGCATTTCGCGAATCGGGAGTCCATATGGTGGCGACGGCTCCGTTGACCATGAGATTGGACAACGGTAAGCGCGTGTATCTCCACGAGGGCGAGGTGAAGCTGGTCGTGCCCCCTCAGGGGGTGGGTTTTGTCGTGGAAACGCTGGAGCGGAGGATCACGGATCTCGGGACGAGCTTTGTGGTCAAGGCGCAGGAAGACGGGGCGAAAGTTCTGGTGCTGGACGGCCAGATCTCCGTGGGCAAACGCGACGGGAGTCCGGAGGAGTTGATGGTGATGGGTGAGTCGGCGGACTTCGATCGCGATGGGGAGATGCATCGTCGTGCCCAACGTCCCAGCGGCGTTCCCGAACTCAC
>JBLFYM010000158.1:0-13767 GCA_047608975.1 Limisphaerales bacterium
GAGCTTGGGGTAAGCCGAGGAGATCTTTTACCAGATCGTCGAGGAGATCCACTGAAGGGCGGGTTTCGAGCAATGTTGGCAGTCGTCCGTGATTGTGGGCGGTGATGATGAGGCCGCCGGCGTTTGCCGTGGCGGATTTAAATCTGCGCCAGCCGATCCACGAGAGTCGTTCGCAGCTGTCCACCAATATGACGTGGTTTGGATTCAACCTGTTCCGGAATTCGGCCAATTGCTTGGAATCAAACCTGGGGAGATCGTCGCTCAGTTGGAGATGAACCAGTTCCCGTCCTTCCTTGATCAGCAGGTCCCGCAGTTCCAACAGAAGGGTGGTTTTGCCGGTGCCATGCGGACCAACGATTGCGGCCCGATGATTTGCGGACTTCAGTCGACTCCGGAGGTCCGGCCACGAATCATTGTCAAATCTGAAGCGCAGTTGCTCCAACTGGCTGCTGCGAAAGGGGTTTTCGCGGGCGGTAATCACGGTTCTGGCGGGCGCACTTCTTTGCCATCGGCGGAGAGGGTGAATTCGGCGAGGGCTGATTGGGCATTGGGTTCCACCACGAGTTCCGCTGCCCAGATGATCGACATAAGTCGCCCGCCATAGCTGTAGGGGGCGTTGGGCAGTTGGAACGTGAGTCGCCGTTCTTCCATGCTTTTCGGGGAATCGAGAATCTGCGTCTCCACGATTTCCACGTCTTCGCTACCCTTGCCTTTGGTATGCCAGAACAGGCGCAACTCGGCGGAAGTCGGAGATTGATCAAGGCGCCATCCGGCGAGCAGGACCACCTGTTCACCCGGCCGGTATTCGGTACGGCCGCCATCGATTTGCAGGCTGACTTCGTTCATGAATTGAGGGTCACGGCTTGGGGTAGCATTTCGACCGGGAATTGGTCGTCGAGATCCGGCCATTTCGAAATCTCTCCGATGACGTGGATGCGCCAATGGATGCGATTGCTGTGAGAGCGGAAGCTGTGCATGGAATTCTCCGGCACCTCGATTGAAGCCCTGCCGCTGTTTATCCGAGGCGTATTGTTCTGCTTCAGAATTGGGATCGTCGCAAAGGTGTGATTGTCGGTCACGGTTCGGGTGCCGCGCCGGTAGGTGGCTTCTTCGATGCCTTCCAAGATGATTTCGAATGAGTTCAACTTCGTGATACGGCCTTGGATCGACCAGTCCAGATCTGCGGTTTCGCCGGGCTGCAGTTGGGAGCGTGAAAGTCGGAGCCGAGGTTTGGGATTGAACAGGCCCAGCACGCAGTAGAAGAAGCCGATCACGAAACCGATGCCGATCAACGCGAATGGGATCATGAAAATGGTCTCGAACCAGCTGCCGTGTCCGCCTTTCCATCCTTTCACCACATCAACCACAAACACGGAAACGATGCCGTTCCAGAAAACGCCCATGCAAAGAACGAGGATCAGCTTTCCGATGCGTGACGATTCGGGTTTGAGATCAGTGGGCCCCTGAGATCCCACGGTTGGGGCGGGGGAGGTGCCGCGGCTGACAAGGTTGTCTCGGGGGCGCTTTAGCGGGCTGGTGAGCGCATTGGTCTGATCGGATTTTCGTGCAGTCCGTATTCCAAAGAAGATGATGCCACCTCCGACGGCGACGAATATCAATGGAATGAAGCTAAAAGCCATGTCCGAGGTGAGATCGCGATTGATTACAGCCCGCCGCGGATTGTCCGCGTCAACGTAACACGTGGTCTCCTTTCCAGGCGGGTGGTTCCTTACGATTGCCCGCTTGCCCTTGCTCCTGCGCGATGAACCGCCCATGAACTGATAGCGGCTGGCACGATAGCTCTCACCATTGAACTCGTAAGAGTATTCCATGGCCACGGAGTAGGTGGTGCTTTTGCTGCCACGGTGCGATCGAACTTCGCTCAACTCGATCTTGCAGGGCACTGCTTTCCAATCGCGCGCCTGAAGAATCTGGAAACCCGGTTTGATGAAAATTCCCGTGAAGCCCAGACCCGCGAGGAGAAAAATGCTCCCGAAACCGATGAGGACACATCCGCCGCCCGCCTTGGCTTTTGCGGTGAGCGGCGGGGCGTTCTCCCCAGAAAGCTTCGTCTTCCACACGCTGCGAATGCCCCAGATCGCGATGGCGATGAATGGCAGAGGGAACAAGATGAAGAGGGCTGGCAGTAACGAACCCTTCTTCAACACCGCCTTCTCAGGATAGGAGGGATCCACGTAGCAGAGCTTGGCGTCTCCAATCTCGTCGGCGATGCCCTGTGCTTCGGCCAGATCGTCATAACGTTTGGAGGAGTTGCTGATATCCTCGGATTCGTGCTTCGAACCACCAAACTGATAGGAGTAACTCACCTTCAATTCATACGGCGAATTGCGCTTGGAATCTGTATTTCGAATGACTTCAGCTGAAATGATCTCGCAGGGTGTCTCTGTCCAGAAATGGGATTTTGTGCTCTCCCAAGTGATGAAGAAAACAAAGCCCATGAACAGCAGGGCAAAGCCGCCGAAGAACAGCAGGAAGATGGTTGAGCCAATCCGCCCGAGGGAGGAGGCCTGCAATCCGTCAGGTTTGATTCCAGATCTCCGCACTTATGCGAGCATAATCAATCAGGGGCAGCTACTCAACCGGAGATTTCAGCGGGGAGAGTTTCACCCGCGACTGACGCATACCACGAATTCGCCCTTGGCGGAACGCGTTTGGAACTGCGTCGCAACTTCCGGTGCTTTTCCGCGAACGAATTCCTCGAATTTTTTCGTGAGTTCGCGGGCGACCACCACTTGTGTTTCGGGATGAATTTCGGCGAGGTCGTTCAGGAACTTTTGGATCCGATAAGGGGATTCGTAAAAGATCCAGGTGCCGGGTATGTCGGTCATGGCCTGCAGACGTTTTCGTCGTTGGCTGGATTTGTTGGGGAGGAATCCACAAAAGTGGAGTTCGTTGGTGGGGAGTCCGCTCGCAGTGAGGGCGGCGACCAGGGCGCAGGGGCCGGGGATGGATTCGACTTTCAGGCCGGCAGCGATGACTTCGCGGACCACCCGTTCACCGGGATCGCTGATGCCGGGTGTGCCCGCGTCCGTGACGAGCGCGATCGTTTCGTTGTTCCTCAATCGCTCGACGATTTCGGAGCTGCGTCGGGCTTCATTGTGCTGGTGATAGCTGATCTGGGATTTCTTCAGCTCAAAATGCTTCAGGAGTTGACCGGTGCGGCGGGTGTCTTCGGCGGCCACGACATCGCATTCCCGGAGGACACGGAGCGCGCGAAGCGTGATGTCCTCAAGGTTGCCGATGGGGGTTGCCACGAGGTAAAGCGTGCCGGGTAGCAAGGGGCTTGGCTCAGATGCCATGCGCAGATTCTGCCAGAGTGTGGAACCGGGCAAAACATTTTTGGCAAGCGGCGTTCAATCGACCGCACCGAAGACGCGCAAAATGTGCAAAAACACGAACGCACAGGTCATGGCGAAGAGGGGACTGGCCCAGTTGATGAATTCACCGAAGGTCTTCATGCCTCCTATTCAACATCGAAGTTAGCATCGCCTGATTTGGTGACTGGGGTTTTGCCCTTTGCCGGCCCTGACCGGGATTGGGGCGGCTAATGGATTGACGCAAAGTCGCGAACAAGGAACCCTCCCGGTCCCAAACCAGAGATGAGCCTTGGCGATCTGATTGAAATAATGCCCTTGAAAGAGCCGGTTTCGGCACGGATTACCGTGCCCGGCTCCAAAAGCATTACCAATCGTGCACTGGTGTTGGCGGCTCTGGCAGATGGCCCCGTTGTTTTGCGCGGGGCGCTGTGGAGTGAGGATACCGAGGTGATGGTCAACTGCCTCCGGGTTCTCGGATTTGAGATTAAAGTCGATAAAGATCCTGAAGAAACAGGGAATCGGATTATCAGAGTGATAGGGAGGTGTGGAATAGTCCCCAACTCCGGTACGAGTGATGAGCCGTTGGAGCTGTTTGTTGGCAACGCCGGGACCGCAGCAAGGTTCTTGAGCGCGCTCGTTTGTCTCGGAGAGGGAACGTTTAGGCTCTCCGGAATTGATCGGATGCATGAGCGTCCGCAGGCCGCGTTGTTCGAAGCACTGCGCCAGCTGGGATACCGCATTGACGCCGAGAACGATCGGTTGCCGGCGGTGATACACGGGAGTGGTCCGCGCGCTGGTTCCTGCAAGGTAAGGATCGATCAAAGCTCGCAGTTCGCATCGGCCCTACTGCTTTTGGCACGACGCGGCGGCTGGACGGTTGAGATCGATGCCTACGATCCCGATCAGGCACCTTACGTCACCATGACCGAAGAGTTGATCTCCGGTTTTCCGCTGACCGGGGGGGCACTTATCATTGAGCCGGATACCTCTTCGGCGAGTTATTTTATTGGGGCAAATGGCCTTTTGACCGGATTTGATACTGCATCCGAACCGTTGGTTTGGGTGAAGGATTGGCCCGATTCCACCTGGCAGATTGACACCGCGTTTCCGGAATTCATGGGCATTGATCGCAAATCGCAGCGGGCGGAATTCTCACGCGCAACCGATCTCGGCGACAGCATCATGACCGCAATTGCGCTGGCTCCTTTCTTTCCGATCCGAAGTCAGTTTAACGACTTGGGCCGACTGCGAGTGCAGGAGTGCGAGCGGGTGGAGGCGTTGTGCACGGAATTGACCCGTTGTGGAGCATCGGTGGAAGAGGAGGGAGACACTCTCCGAATTGAACCCACGACGGAAAATCTGCACGGCGCGGAGATCGAGACGTATAATGATCATCGAATGGCGATGTGTTTTGCAGTTCTCGGCTTGAAAGTTCCGGGCCTGAAAATTAAGAATCCCGGCTGCGTCAAGAAGACCTTCCCTAACTTCTTTCAGAAACTGGCGGCCGTGCCTCCAGCCGGCCTGGGCGTTGAAATCCGGGACGGCATTACTGGCGACCGACTGTCGCACGAAGACCTTTTTGCGGAATAGTTACGCGAATGAAGCAAGGTGGACCCGCTCCACCTCAACCCTGAACTGATTTGGAAAATACTGTCATAGCAATCGATGGAACCAGCGCGAGCGGGAAGAGCACCACCTCCCGTGCCTTGGCCAAGCGCCTAGAATATGTCTACGTGGATACCGGGGCGATGTATCGCACACTCTCCTGGTTCTGCGTGAAGACGGGTGTGGATGTGCACGATGAAAAGGCGGTCGCCAGCACCTGTCGAAAATGGAAGACGCGGCTTAGCTGTATCGATGATTCTGTGCGGCTCCTGGTGGATGGTTACTTTCCGGCCGAAGAGATTCGCACCGAGGAAACCAGCGCCGCCGTGCCGCATGTTGCCGCCGTGCCCAAGGTTCGCGACTGGATGAAGAAGACGCAGCGCGACTGCATCGAGTTTGGCAACCTCGTGATGGAAGGACGCGATATCGGCTCCAATATTTTTCCGGAAACCGACTTCAAGTTTTACCTCGATGCCTCGCTCTCGATTCGCAGCCAGCGTCGCGAGGCGGAAGGCGTGAACGAGAATCTGGCCGCACGTGACCAACGCGACAGTCAGCGCAAGGCGGCACCGCTGATGGTCCCACTCGGTGCCATTGCCATCGACAATTCGGACAAGACAATCGAGCAGGTCTGCGATTTCATCATTGGCGAAATGGAGCGAATCCGTGCCGGCGAACCGGCCTCGGCATGACGTTTGTTTACCGTTTCACCTGGTGGATTTGCCGAATACTGTTCGGCACGTACTTCCGGTGGCGGGTTCATAATCCCGAGAACGTTCCGATCGAGGGTCCGGTCATCCTCGCATCCAATCACGCGAGTTTTCTGGATCCACCGCTGATTGGCTCCGCAATACCCCGCCCGATCAACTACCTGGCCCGAGAATCGCTCTTCCGCGCCCCACTGGTTGGCACCTATTTCCGGGCTTTGAATTCCGTTCCAGTGGATCGAGATGGAGCGGGAGCCAAAGGTCTGAAGATGATTCTCAATCGCCTACTGGGCGGCGGTGGGATCATTCTCTTTCCGGAAGGAACACGGACTTCGGATGACAAACTGCAACCGGCACGATCGGGAGTCGGATTGACCGTGATCAAATCAACTGCCCCAGTCGTTCCGGTTCGAGTCTTCGGCACCTTTCAGGCTTGGAACCGGAAGATGATCATTCCTCGGCCGCGCCGGGTTCAGGTTCGATATGGCGAGGTGATGGAGTTTAGGGAACTGCGTGAAGAGGCGAAAACCTGTGACAAGAAACGCCTGAAAATAATTTATCAGGAAGTGGCCGATCAGATCATGGCGGAAATCGGGAAGTTGTCCGTGGGTTGAAAACGCTCTGGATATTCTCTGGCTATGCGCGCCTATCAACACACTCAGCCGGGAACAGTGCTGCGGATCGTAATGGGGATATTGATGGTGGTGTTTGCGATGTTCGCCGTCGGAATCCTTGTCGGCAAAGGTTTTGATGCAGCCGTGCTGGGGCTGGGTATGGCGGCGCTGTCGTTGCTGCTTCCGCTCTTGATGTTCCATTGTCTGGCCGTGCGAGTTACGACCGAGGACGTCGGCGTTTCGTTGGGGATTGGCTTGGTACGCAGGACAGTGCCGGTAGCGGAGATTGAGAGTGTGCAGGCGATTCGCACTCGTTGGTACAATGGTTGGGGGATCAAGAAGGTCCGCCACGGCTGGCTCTTCAACGTGTCCGGTTTCGATGCAGTGGAACTTGGATTGACTCGCAAGCGCCGGTTGTTGGTTGGAACGGATGAACCGAAGAAGCTGCTGGCAGCGATTGAGGCTGCAATGGAGCAGGTCAGGGGAGAGCGACGGAGTTGAACTGTCTCGGCGACGATCTACGCGAAGATTCTGCGGGCAGACTCGACGTCTTTGGCAATCTGGGTTTTGAGTGCGTCCAGATCGGGGAACTTTTGTTCGGCCCGAATCTTTTCAGCGAATGTTACTTCCAGAGTTTCGTCGTAGAGATCTCCTTCGTAGTCGAGCAGATGGGCTTCGACATGGAGCGTTGGCTCAGACTCTGCAAGGGTCGGTCGGAGTCCGATGTTGAGCGCGGCGCGGTGGGTGTGCTCCGAAGTCTTCACATGGGCGGCATAAACTCCATGCGGAGGAGTGATGAGGCCGGCGACATCGAGGTTTGCCGTGGGGAATCCAAGTTGTCGGCCCAGCTGTGCTCCCTTTACGACGCGTCCTGAGAGTGCGTAGGCGCGTCCCAGCATCTGACTTGCGGCGCTGAGATCGCCTTGCTGAAGAGCGGAACGAATACGGGTACTGCTGACGGGTTCGCCGTCGAGCGCCACGGCCGCCAGTCCGTGGACTTCGTAGTTTTCCTGGGTGCCGAGTGCGCGCAGGAGTTCCACGTTCCCACTTCGCCGACTGCCGAACGTGAATTCTTTGCCGACGCTGATGCGGTGTAAGGTTTTGAATTCCTCGACGAGCTGATGGATGAATTGCTCGCCGGGGATACGGCTGAACTCGGGTGTGAATTCGTAGACGAGGATGTGTTCGAATCCGAGTGTGGCGATGGTCTCAAGCCGCTTCTCGAGCGAGTAGATCATCGCGGGAGCACGTTTGGGTGCAACGACGTTGTTGGGGTGCCGATCGAAGGTGATCGCGACCGGGATACCCTCCGTTTGGCGCGCGTCTTCGAGTGTTTGGCGCAGCACTTGTTGGTGGCCGAGATGTACGCCGTCGAACACGCCAATTCCGACGCAGACTTTTCGCTCGCCTGCCTGTAGTGATTTCGCGTCGTTCAGGATTTCCATCGTGCCAGGATCCTACTTGATGACGGAGGGCCGGCGTGTCTGGCCAGCGGCCCAAGTATGAAAATTCCCAGCAGGTTCATTGCGAGGTCACCGATGTCGAAGCGTCGGTTGGGAATCCAGATCTGGGAAATCTCTTCAGTTGTTGAAAGGACGGCCACGATCGCTGTTCCAACCAGAATTCGGCAGTTCCGAATCTGCCATGAACGACAATGGAGGAACCAATTGATGAAGAATGCCAAGCCGCCGATGAGCAGGAAATGGAAGAGCTTGTCTCCGAATGGAATGCGATGGATGAAACCGACGTAAGCCCCGAGTATTCCGGTATTCGCCCCGGCGACAATGGCCACGATCAGCATGACGTAGATCGCAGTCAGCGTGACGCGGAGCGGGGGAGTTTTCACGGTTCAGACGAGCTGGAGGATCGGAATCACCTTCTTCTCCAGTTCTTTGACGTCGAGCTTGAGCAGCTCATCGAGTGGGGTGGAATCCTCCACCTTCAAATTTCCTGAGGAGGTTCGACGCAACGCGCTCAGATGAGCGCCGCAGCCGAGTTTTTCCCCCAACTCATGGGCAAGTGAACGGACATAGGTTCCCTTGGTGCAAGAAACGGTGCAGCGTCCATACGGCTGTTCGTAATAATCGAAGGCAAATTTGTAGATGTGAATCAGCTTGGGGTCGCGCTCCACCTCTTGGCCTTTGCGGGCGAGTTTGTAGAGTGGCACGCCGTCCTTCTTCACGGCGGACACCATGGGCGGAATCTGCATCTGATCCCCGGTGAAACTCTTGGTGGCCTCGTTCAACTCTTCCAGCGTAAGCGGTGGAACCGGCAGGCTCGCGGTCAGTTCGCCGTCGGCGTCATAGCTATCGGTGGCTTCGCCGAATTTGACTTCACCCTCATAGACCTTGTCCGCAGACATCAGCTTGTTGGAAAGCTTGGTGCCTTTGCCTAGAAGCAGGGTCAGCAGGCCGGTGGCATTCGGATCGAGGGTGCCGGAATGGCCGACTTTCTTGATCTTGAACTGGCCGCGGATTTTGGCGACCACGTCATGCGAGGTCCAACCGGTGGGTTTGTCGACCAGCAGGGCTCCGTCAAAGGGGCCAAACTGCGGCAGCGAATTTTGTCTGGGGTAGGTAGGTGTAGGCAACGAACTATCGGGGTTGGACGTGATGAGGGAAGTCCACGCGGGGTGGGCTATTTTCCACTCTTAGGTTTGTGAAGCGCATCGACGGCGTTGCGGCATGCGCGAATCACCTTGCGCTGGATGGTAATTGATTTGCCCTGGATACGGGCACCGGCGGCGGCGTGATGTCCGCCACCGCCAAATTCTGCGGCGATTTTGTTGGCCAGCAAACGCTTGTTTTTGGAGCGCAGGCTGATTCGGACCAGTTCGGGTTCGATCTCTTCGAACACGCAGGCAACGATGACGGGATCGATGTCGCGCAGATGGTCGATCAGGCCCTCGCAGTCTGCGCGGCTTGCGCCGGAGCGACTGAAGTGTTCCTTCTTTAACCAGAAATACGCGACCTGATTGTCGTGGGTGAGTTTGAAATTGTTGAACAGCGACCGCATCAGCCGCACGCGGGAGAGGGGATAGGACTGGTAAACCTCCTCGCAGACCTTGCTGAGATTCGCCCCCTGTTCGACCAATTCGGCGGCGGTTCGATAGGTCTCCGGTCTGGTCGTCGGATACATGAACGAACCGGTATCCGTGGAAGTGGCGGTGTAGAGATTGGTTGCGATCGCGGGGGTGAGTTCCCAGCCGGCGTGTTTGCAGAGGTCGAAGATCAGTTCGCCGGTCGAAGGTTTCTTGCTGTTGACCCAATTGATCTCACCGTAGCGGGTGTTGCCGGTGTGATGATCGATGTTGATCAGAATCTTTCGTCCGCCAATACAATCGGCGGTGCTGCCGAGTCGGTCGGCGGAAGCACAGTCAGTGGCGATGACACAATCAAAGGTCTGCCCAGGTTCGGGTTTTTGCACCAGGTTGTGTGGCACCAGAAAGCGAAGTTTCGTGGGGACTTCGTCCTGGTTCCAACAGATAACCTTTTTGCCCAGCGCTTTCAGCGCCAGTGCCAGACCTACCTGGGATCCGATGCAGTCCCCGTCGGGACGGATGTGACCCACGACACAAAACGATTCATGTCGGTCGATCTCAGCGAGAATTTCGTCCTGGATTTTGATCTGGGCCGTGCTCATTCGGGATCAGTCTCATCGTCCAGTTCCTTGAGGATGTCGAGCACGCGGTTGCCACGTTCAACGGATTCGTCCAGACGGAAGCGGAGTACTGGCGTGTTTTTGAGGACGACCTTTTTCGTCATTTCGAACTGGATCCGTTGGCGATCGTTGGCCAGCCGTTTGAGGGCGCGCTTCTTCTGGGCGTCGTCGCCGACGACGCCTATGTAAACGGTGCCGAGGGTAAGGTCTTTCGACACGTCGACCTCATTGACCGTGATGAGGCCAAGGTCGTCGGGTGGGTAGAGCCGACGAATAATTTCGCCGAGGGTGCGCTTGAGAAGTTCGCGCACCCGCTCCATGCGGATACCTGCCATAGGCTCAGAGTTTCTGCTTCACCGATTCGACGGTGTAGCATTCGATTGTGTCGCCTTCGTTGAAATCATCAAAGCCGCTGACGCGGATACCACACTCCAGTCCCGTGCGGATCTCGTTGACTTCCTCTTGGAAGCGGCGCAGCGAAAGGGTGATCCCTTCATACATAAGGTCGTTACGGCGAAGCACGCGGACTTTGCCACGGCTGATCCGACCGCTCTTGACCATACAACCGGCGACGGTGCCGCCTTTGGACAGGCCAAAGAGCTGGCGCACTTCGGCGACGCCCGTGGTGACTTCCTTCTCCACGGCGGGGAGGAGTCCGGTGAGTGCATCTTTTACCTGATCGATCAGTTCGTAGATGATGGCGTAAAGCTTTATCTGGACGCCCTCGCGCTTGGCGATGGCGTTGACACCGGTGTCGATTCGGGTGTGGAATCCGAGGATGATCGCCTGCGATGCGGAGGCTAGCAGGACGTCGGACTCGGTGACGGTGCCGACGGCATTGTGAATTACTTCAAGTGAGACCTGATCGTGTTCAAACTTGTTCAGCGCGTCCACGATGGCTTCGGCGGAGCCCTGGGTATCTGCCTTCACCACGACTTTGAGGCCCTTGGCCTTGTCAGCGTGGGTCTTGGCGAAAATGTCGTTGAGCGTGAATTTAGGGCGTCGCTCGGTGATTTCGCGTGCCTTGGCTTCGTCGGCGCGTTCCTCGACGAGATTGCGTGCTTCCTTTTCCTTTTTGACGACGCTGAATTGGTCGCCGGCGTATGGTACTCCGTTCAGGCCAAGGACTTTCACCGCGAAGGACGGCTCAGCTTGCTTCAGGCGGTCACCTTCCTCGTTGATCAGCGCCCGAACACGGCCGTGGTGATGGCCGCAGATCATAATGTCGCCGACTTTGAGCGTGCCTTTGCGAACGAGCACGGTGGCGGTCGGGCCGCCAGCCTGAAGACCTGATTCGATGACGTTTCCGATTGCCTGACGATTGGGATTGGCTTTTAACTCCAACAGTTCGGCTTGGAGAAGAATCATTTCAAGGAGTTTGGGAACGTTGTCGCCTTTGAGTGCCGACACCTCGACGAAGATGGTTTCACCACCCCAGTCATCCGGAGTCAATCCGGCTTCCTGCAACTGCTGCCGACACATCATGGTGTTGGCGCTGGGATGATCGCACTTGTTCAGGGCCACAATGATCGGCACTCCAGCCGCCTTGGCATGATCGAGTGCTTCCTTGGTCTGGGGCTTGACGCCGTCGTCTGCTCCAACAACCAGGACCACGATGTCGGTGACATCTGCTCCACGAGCGCGCATGGCGCTAAATGCAGCGTGACCCGGGGTGTCGAGGAAAGTGAGTTTCGCGAGTTTCTTTTTGTTCTCGGGGTGGGGGACGGTGATCGTGTAGGCACCGATGTGCTGGGTGATTCCGCCTGCTTCCCCGGCGACAACACTGGCGTTACGAATCGTGTCGAGCAGGGTCGTTTTGCCGTGATCGACATGGCCCATGATCGTGATGACCGGAGGCCGTGGTTTCAGATCCTCGACGTTGTCGTCCTGATCAAGTTCTACGATGTTCTTGATGGCGCGGACGCCTTCGCCCTTGGCCCGTTTCTCGACTTCAAACCGGAATCCGCTCTTGGCGCAGATTTGGGCGGCAATATCTTCGTCGATTGCCTGGTTGACGTTGGCGAACACGTGGAAGTTCTTGGTCAGGTCGGCAATGATCTGGAAGGGTTTCCGGTTCATTTTTTCCGCCAGGTCGCGAACGATGATCGGCGGTTTCATGATCACCACCGGAGCGTCCTTGGGGGCTGCGAATTTGGGTGACTTCGGTTTGGCAGGCGCCCGGTCGGGTCGAACGTCTTTCTTGTCCTTGTCCTTGTCCTTGCGTTTGTCGCGATCGCGGGTGGCGGTGCGTCGCGGCCCAAAACTGGAGAGATCGATAAAGCCGATCTTTTTCCCGACCGTCGATTCAGGTTCTGCTGGAGCGGGCGGTTCTGCTGCGACTTCTTCGGTGGGGACAGTTTCCGGTCCTGGAGTTTCCTCAGGCTCGGATGTTTCGGCGACCGGTTCCTCGTCTGCGGGGACATCCGCAGGCTGTTCGTCGGTCGCAGTTGCGATTTCGGTTTCTTCTTCAGCCTGAATTTCTTCGGTATCTGCTACCGCTTCCGCTTCATCACCGGCAGAAGCTTCTTCCGCCGATGGTTCCTCTGGCGGAGGTTCTTCTGGCGGAGGTTCTTCCTTGATGAATTTGACAACCGGTTCCGGCGGTTTCTCCGCGGCGGGCGCGGGCTCTTTGGCTGGCGCGGCAGACGGAGAGCCGATCTTTTTCAGGATTTCCTGCTCAACGTATTCCGCGGTTATTTTATCCAGCGAACTTGAGGCAACGCGGGCGTTCTCGATGCCCATGTCTTTTGCGTGCGACAGCACATCCTTGCTGGCGATTCCCAATTTTCGGGCGATGTCGTAAATACGAACGGGCATATAAAATTATCTGTAAGGTCTCCCAGGTTCGGGAGGGATCAAGCATCTGCGTTATCTTCAGGCGACGGATCTTCAGGCGACGGATCTTCAGGCGACGGATCTTCAGGCGACGGATCGAGCAGTCGGTTGTCGCGTTTGTTCAGTTCCTGTTTGACAGCTTCAAGGATGGCGGCGGCTTCATCGCCGATACCTTCGATGTCCACCAAGTCGCTGGCTTCCACCTGAGTGAGATCTTCAAGTGCATGAAATCCGGATTCGACCAAGGTTTGGGCCAGTTCCACTGAGATTCCCGGCACGGCGGCAAAGGCCTGGGCGGCTTCGGCAATCTTGTCTTCCACGCTCTGCGCGGCGGTCTGCTTCGCATCGATATTCACCTGCCAGCCGGTCAGGCGGGAGGCGAGTCGGGCGTTCTGCCCACGTTTGCCGATGGTAAGCGACAGTTGATCTTCGGCGACGAGAATTTTGACGGACTTGTTGGCTTCGTCGATCTGGAAGCTGTCCAGCTGCGCCGGGGCGAGGGCATTGGTCAGGTAGGTCTGGATGTCCGTGTCCCACTTGATGATATCCATCTTCTCATTGTTGAGCTCACGGACGATGTTTTTGACGCGCTGGCCACGGAGTCCGACGCAGGCGCCGACGGGGTCCACTTTGTCATCCGTGCTGATCACCGCGAGTTTGGTCCGGAATCCCGGTTCACGGGCAATGCTCTTGATCTGCACCGTGCCGTTCGCGATTTCCGAGACTTCCAGTGCAAAGAGTTTCTCAACAAATCCGGGAGCGGCTCGAGAAAGAATGATTTCCGGTCCGTAATTGGTGTTTTCGACCGCCTTTACGTAACAACGGATCCGTTCACCTGGTTGGTATTCCTCGGTCGGAACCCGTTCGCGATTGGGGAGCAGCGCCTCGTAGCGACCGAGATCGACGACTACATCTGAGCGTTCAAAGCGGCGAACCACGCCACTGACGATATCTCCGGTGCGGTCCTTGAATTCCTCGTAAATCAGCGCCTTTTCCGCCTTGCGGACA
>JBLFYM010000159.1:0-13715 GCA_047608975.1 Limisphaerales bacterium
ATACGCCCCGGCCGTATCAGGTCACGTCCAAGCGATTCGTTCCCCGTCTGCTTGCCGCGACGAATCCGGTCTGGGTGGATGTCGATGGGAACGGTCGGTTCGATTCAGCCCGGGCAATGGCGAGAAGGATACTTTTGCAATCCGTTGACCCTGAATCTGCGCTGATGCGTTGTGCCAAACTGGATGCCGCGGTGGCGGTTCAGCTCGCCGAACTGCTGGGTATCAAAACGTCTCGGGCCCGGCTGGCTGAACTGAGCCAATCGGTCGATTCGGATAGCGTCCGCGACGGAATGGCTGCCTATCTCTCCGGTCGCGCGCAGGATCTATACATCCGGCAGTGATTCAGAGATGCGCTCGATCGAACGCGCCTTGCCGGTGTCATCATCGATGTCGATGAGCGCGCCCTTCAATTCCACCCGTTCCTTGGCCACATTGAAACGACGCGGTTGCCCGGTCAGAAACCGCTCAATGATGGGTTTGATCTCACGGCCGAGGCAGCCCTCTTGGGGGCCGGTGAACCCGGCATCACAGAGAAATGCCGTTCCGCCGGGAAAGACCTGTTCGTCCGCGGTCTGAACATGCGTATGGGTTCCGACCACCGCCGAAACCTGACCGTCCAACATCCGACCGATCGCAATTTTCTCCGAAGTCGCCTCGGCATGGATGTCCACGAAGATGTTGCGGGTGGTTTTCCGGATCTCATCAACGGCGCTCTGAAGTGCCAAAAACGGATTTTCCAGCGGCGCCATGAAGGTGCGACCCTGCGCATTGACGACCGCGATCTCGCGACCGTCGGGGAGTTTGTGAAGTGTCCAACCCTGACCGGGTGTGCCTGGCGGATGGTTCAGGGGTCTGACGAAACGGGGTTCGTCATTCAAAAGATCGATCACCTCTTTCTGATCCCACAGATGGTCGCCCGACGTGATCACATCGACGCCGCCTTCGAAAATATTCCTGGCCGTTTTGGGCGTGATGCCGGATCCGCCGGCCGAGTTCTCGCCATTGGCGATCACCACCTCAATCGAGTGCTGGGCGCGCAGCTTGGGGACGATCTCGCGGACCGCTCTCCGGCCGGGGGAACCTACGATGTCTCCGATGAACAAAACTTTCACGGGCGGGAGAATAGGGATGGGTTGCTTCCGTGGCGAACCACGAATGAATGTGAAGCGGTGATTTTCAGCGGACCTCTCCGGCGAACTGAGATACCTCCCAGAATCTGATTGCCCATCACTTCCCGGTGCGGTTTCATTTCCGGCCATGAAGCAATATCTCAAATTCGGCAGTGCGATGGCGCTCGCGTTGATCGTTTCCATCGGCAGCGCCGATGCGGCAAAAAAGAAGAAAGTAGGGGGTGTTCCGAAAGCCAGCGCTGCCATGGCGACGGCAGCCAATAAGTTTCTGGCCGCGCTTGATGAAAAGCAGAAGTCGAAGGCCACCTATGATCTGAAGGCCGAAGACCGGTTTCGTTGGCACTTTATCCCCACCGAAATGGTCAAAGGCGGTCGGACCGGTCTGCCAATGACCGAGATGAAGCCGGATCAGCGCAAACTCGCTCTGGCTCTTCTGCGTTCAGCAATGAGTGCTCCCGGTTTCAAGAAGGCCCGCCAGATCATGGCGTTGGAAGGGATTCTCCGCGCGGCGGAAAAGGGCGGTCGTTTTGATCGCAATCCGATCTGGTATTTTGTGTCCATCTTCGGTGAACCGAGCGCGAAGGGGACCTGGGCATGGCGCTTTGAGGGACATCATATGTCCATGGCATTCACGATCATCGAAGGCAAAGCGGTCATCAGCACGCCCTCATTCATGGGGAGCAATCCCGGGAAAGTCCTTTCCGGCAAGAACAAGGGACTGCGCGTTTTGGGACCGGAAGAAGATCTGGCCCGAGATTTGGTGCTCTCATTGGATGACAAGCAACGCAGTCAGGCGATCTTTGCCGAAAAGGCTCCGCGCGACATTCTGACCAGCGCCAATCGAAAGGCTGAGATGTTGGACCCCAAAGGCGTTGCTTACGGCTCACTTAACAAGGAACAGCAGGCAGTGCTGATAAAACTTGTATCTGAATATGTGAACCGCAACCGCAGCGAACTCGCGACCGCAGATCTGGCCAAGATCAAGAAAGCCGGTTGGGACAAGGTGACGTTCGCTTGGGCCGGAGGATTTGAAATGGGCCAGGGGCATTACTACCGCGTGCAGGGGCCGACCTTCATCATGGAATACGCCAATACGCAGAACAACGCGTATCACGTTCATGCCACTTACCGGGACTTCAAGAGTGACTATGGCGAAGACCTCCTCGTCCGGCATTTCGCGAACGAACACAAGTAACTGGCAACGGTGACAATTTGCGACGTAGCGCCGCGTGAACAACGCGGCGCTTTCTTTGAATGACGACAGAATCAGAAAAACACGTGGAACTGGAGAAGGGCACGCGGATGTGTGTGACCATCGAGGATCTTGCCTTTGGCGGGGATGGGGTCGCCCGGGTGGATGATCTCGTGGTGTTCGTTCCCTTCACCATTCCGGGGGAACTGGTCGAGATCGAGATTCTGAAGGTAAAGAAGCAATACGCGCGGGCCCGATTGCTCGCAGTGAAAGAGCCTGCTCCCGAACGGGTTGAACCCGAGTGCAGGTACTTCACCGATTGCGGCGGGTGTCAGTATCAGCATATCGATTACCCGGCGCAGCTGGAACTGAAGCGTAAGCAGATCAGCGATATCTTTCAGCGTCTGGGTGGATTCGATTCCGCTCCCATCGCGCCGCTGGTTCCTTGTCCGCAACCGTTTGGCTATCGCAACCGAATCATGGTTCGCAGCCAACGAAATTACGATAATGGCCAGATGAAGATCGGGTTCCTTGCCAGCGAGAGCAAATTCGTGGTGGATCTGGAAAGCTGTGCCATCGCTGAGCCTGAAGTGAATGCCCAGTTGGCAGAGTTGCGCAAGAACCCGCCGCCGAAGGGGGGATTGAAAAACGTCTTACGCCGGATGCCTGACAATTGGGTGGTGGGTCGGGATTCGTTCTTTCAAAATAATTTCTTCCTGTTGCCGGAACTCGTCGAATCGGTGCGCTCGTGTCTGAAATCGGCCGGTGCCCGACACCTCATTGACGCCTACTGCGGCGTGGGATTCTTCAGTATCGAGTGTGCGGATTTGGTGGAGTCGTTCATCGGAGTTGAACTTGATGGGCGAGCGATCACCGCGGCGCGGCAGAACATGGCAGCGCGCGGGATCACCAACGGCGAGTACGCCAAGGGACACGCCGAGGATTACCTTCCTGGTCTGCTGATGCGTCATCCCGGCGAACAGACTGCCCTGATCATGGATCCGCCTCGGACTGGCTGCCCCCCGCAGGCATTGGAACGGGTTAAGAAGGCCCGGCCACAACAGGTGATCTATATTTCCTGTCATCCGGCCACGCTCGCCCGTGATCTGAAGATCCTCTGTGCGGACGGGGTATATGAACTCGCCAGCGTTGTTCCGCACGACATGTTTCCCCAAACGCAACACGTTGAATGCGTTGCCGACCTGCGGGTCCGTTGAATTTGAAGCCCGGATTGCAGTAATCGCCACGCTCTTTCGGATGCGGGTCACGCTGCTGTGCCGGTAGCTGAACGCGGCGGTGTTGAAGTCGGAAGTGGAGTAGGCTCCAAAGCCCGAAACCATCGAAATCCACGAGCAACGTTTCCCTAAACTTCGGGCTCCTCATGCCCAGTTGGTTTGCTAGCGTCAGCGCCGATGACGAGATTCATTGTTTCAACGGTCTTTTTGCTCGGACTCGCGCTGCCCTCAGTTCACGCCGCGAAACGTCCGAACGTCCTTTTCATCGCCGTCGATGATTTGGCGAATTCATTGCGCTGTTATGGCGATCTGCTGGCGAAGACACCGAACATTGATCGGCTCGCCGCGACGGGAGTTCGCTTCGATCGGGCCTACAATCAGATTCCTCTCTGCAATCCGACCCGCGCCTCGGTGATGACGGGACTGCGACCAGATATCATCAAGGTCTACGATCTCGATCGTCACTTCCGCGCGGAAGTGCCGGACGCGGTCACGCTGTCACAGAGTTTCATGAAGCAGGGCTGGTTCGCAGCCCGCGTCGGGAAGATCTATCACTACAACGTTCCGGCGAGTATCGGGACGGACGGGTTTGATGATCCGCTTTCCTGGCAGCAAACGGTGAACCCGAAGGGTCGAGACAAGACTGACGAGCATCTTGTTTTCAATGCCGAACCTCACCGGAAAATCAGCGGCGCCCTCAGTTGGTTGGCTGCGGATGGCGCTGACACGGAGCAGACGGATGGGATGATTGCCACTGAGGCGATTCGCCTGATGGAACAGAAACAGGGGGAACCTTTCTTCTTGGGCGTCGGTTTCTTCCGTCCTCACACCCCCTACGTGGCACCGAAGAAATACTTCGATATGTACCCCTTGGAATCAATCCGACTTCCTTACGCGCCAGCAGGAGATCGCGATGATATTCCGACGGCCGCGTTTGCGCACAACTGTCCCGTTCCCAACTACAGTCTGGATGAACTGACCTTGCGCAAGGCGGTGCAGGCATACTACGCGTGCGTTTCCTTTGTGGATGCCCAGGTCGGGCGCCTGCTCGCTGCGCTGGAACGGTTGAAGATTGCCGAGAACACGATTGTCGTGTTCTGGAGCGATCATGGATACCACCTTGGAGAGCACGACGGTGTGTGGCAGAAGCGTACTCTGTTTGAGCAATGCGCTCGCACTCCATTGATCATTCGGGCTCCGGGTATTGCCGGGAATGGTCAGTCGAGTCCCCGAATTGTGGAGTTCGTTGATATCTATCCGACGCTGATCGATCTGGCGGGCATCAAGGGGCCCAAACGTCTTTCGGGACAGAGTTTGCGACCGCTGCTCGAGGATCCCATTGCGCACTGGGACAGCCACGCAATCACCCAGGTCATGCGTCCACAGGACAACCGTCTTAGCGAACCGGTGATGGGATGCAGCATTCGTACGGAACGCTGGCGGTATTCGGAATGGGGCGAAGGTCGACACGGCGTGGAGTTGTATGACCATCACAGCGATCCAATGGAGTTTCATAACCTGGCCATCAGGCCGGACAAAGATGCGCGCGCCGTGATCGATCGCCTGCGACCGTTGCTCCGCGCAAAAGCCAGTGGCAAGACGCCAACTGTGCCCGTGAATCCGAAACGTTTGTAACCGACAAGTCCGGGCATTCCCGGCCTGATCCTATTATGAAGCACCCATTCTTCTGCCTACTGCTATTGGCGACTTGCCGGCTCAATGGTTTCGCAGCTCCGCCGGCGGAGCTACCTGAAGCATTGCGAGTCATCGAGCAAACACGGAAGGGGAGGCATTGGGTGAGCGCCCAGATGGATCCACCCAAATCGCCGACGGACTCACAGAAAACATTTCAGCTGGAACCTGGGTTGCAGATTGAGTTGGTCGCAGCTGAGCCGCTCGTGTTCGATCCGGTGGCGATCACGTTCGATCAGCGGGGGCGGATGTTTGTGGCGGAGTACCAAGACTATCCGCTCGGTCCGGCAGAGGGAAAACCTTGGCTCTCGCGAGTCGTGATGCTGGCAGACACGAATGGCGACGGGCGGGCTGATCGGAGGCACGTGTTTGCTGACAATCTGCAGTTCACCCATAGTCTGATGGCCTACCGTGACGGCATCTTGGTGACGGCGCGCACGGAGCTCATTCATCTGGTGGATACGGACGGGGACAATCGCGCCGACGTGCGGAAGGTGTTGTTACGTGGTTTCAAGCCGGCTCATTCGCAGCGACTGATAGCCAATCCCCGTTGGGGAATGGATAACTGGATCTATCTGAACTACGGCGCGGGTGACATCAGTTCCGAGCGCGATCCGGAAAAGCGCGGCAAGATTGGAGCACGCGATCTTCGCTTTCACCCCGGGACGCTCGCGTTCGAAGCAACCAGCACCTACAGCCAATATGGCAACACCTTTGATCGTTGGGGGAGGCGTTACTTCTGCTCCAACCGAAATCCGATCATGACGACCATGCTCTCAGCGGCGGCGGCGGGGAGGAATCCTCATTTTCCCGTGACCAAGGCATATGCCGATATTGCTCCCTTTGGCGGTGATACGCGGGTGTTTCCGCTGAAGACGATGAAGAGCAATCATCTTTCGCACAATGGAACCCACACCTCTGCGTGCGGGACGACGGCGTACATTGGCGATCAGCTCGGAGATGCGTATCGGGATTCCGTGTTCGTCTGCGAACCGGTGGGGCACCTGGTGACCCGTTCGATTGTCAGTGAAGAGTCGGGCGGATTGAAGACTGATCGCGCGCGGCCGGATGCAGATTTTCTCGCTTCTTCGGATACGTGGTTTCGTCCCTCCAGTCTGGCCAACGGTCCTGACGGAGCACTCTATCTTGCGGACATGTATCGCCTTCATGTCGAACATCCGAAGTTCTTTCCTGCCGAGTTGGTGGACAGTGTGGATTGGCGCGCGGGTGAGGACCGCGGCCGCATTTATCGAATCACAAAGAAGGGAGCGCCGGTTCGAAAGTATGTCCCGGCGGTGAGTTCGGAAGACGCGATCAAATTGCTGGCAGACGCCAACGGCTGGCGGCGCTATCTGGGGCAGCGGCTGATTGTCGAAGAACGGAAAAGGAGCACCCTGCGCGACTTGGAGAAGCTGCTTTCTTCCGCCCGTGCTGAAACCCGCCTGCATGCCCTGTGGACGCTGGATGGATTGGGACTCTTGGAGGTTCGCCATTTTGAGCCGGCCCTACGAGACCGCGATGCCCACGTTCGCAGCGATGCGGTGAAACTTGCGGGGCAGCGCCTGTCAATTCATGGCCATCTGCTCCCGGCGCTGGGCGAACTCGCTGAGGATGTTCCGAGCGTCCGGCGGCAACTCGCGATTGCAATGGGGAATTCCAGCGACGAGCGGGCCACGGCGGTCTTGACCCAGCTTGCCGCGCGGGATGGGGGCGATTTATGGACTTCGACGGCGATATTGACCTCGGCTGACCAACGGGCGGGGGCAATTTTATACTCTTTGTTGGCTGGCCAGATCGACGCCACGACTGAGTTTGCCTTGTTCCTAAAGAAGTTGGCCACATTGGTTGGAGCCCATGGAGACGAGGCCGAATTGACCGCAGTCATCGCCGCGGTGAGCCGGGTCGGGAAGAAAGACCTCTGGCGAAGCATCGCGGTTCTGAACGGACTGGCCACCGGATTGCCACGGTATCGCGGGGCTTTGGGTAGAATGAGTCTAGTGAAACTGCTCCGAACGCCGCCCGCCGCACTCGTCGGGAAAATGACGGCCGTCCAATCGTTGCTCGAAACGCTACCAGAAATCGCGGAGGACGCCGGACAGTCCCTCAACGCCCGAGTCGGCGCGGTCGAACTTTTTGCGCTCGAGCCGTTCGCAAAGCACGCGCAATCCATTGCCGGCCTATTGCGACCCGATCAGCCGCCGGCACTTCAGTTGACGGCGATTAACGCGCTTCGACCGCATCTTGAAAGTGCCGCCGCGGATTTCATTTTCGATCGCTGGTCAACGTTTGGACCGGGAGTTCGAACGGCTGCGTTGGCAAATCTCATGCGCCGAGCGGCAACCACCACAGTGCTATTGAAAGCCATGCTTGCGGGCAGGATTCCTTCCGCTGTGCTCAGCGTGGACCAACGGGCTCGCCTGCTGGTTCGCACCGACACCAAGATCCGGGCGCTTGCCACAAAGCTGTTGGGCAGCGCGGTGTCATCGGACCGACTGGCGGTCGCCAAAAAATATCGGCCGGCGCTCGAACTCAAGGGAGATGCCGGGAAGGGCGCTGAGATATTCGGTCTGGTCTGTGCCACCTGCCACCGGGCGCGCGGGAAAGGCCATAGCGTGGGACCGGATATTACCGATGTTCGCAACCGATCCGCCGAAGCAATTCTCTATGACATTCTGGATCCGAATCGCGGTGTTGAGCCGCAATACACGGCGTATGAGATCGAGACGAAAGACGATCGCTCCTTAAGTGGGCTGCTTCTGAATGAGACGCCTGATTCAGTGACGCTGCAACAAGCGGGCGATCTGCGGCATATCATTTCCCGGTCCGACATCACCGAACTTCGCGCCAGCAGTCTGTCTCTGATGCCCGAAGGGATTGAACAGGCCGTTTCAGTTCCGCAGATGGCCGATCTGATCACGTTTCTGCAATCCGAGTAGCCACGCCAGAATGGGCTGCTACGACGGTTCGAGAATGGTTCGGATTTCATCCCGAAGCCTCTCGGGGGAGAACGGTTTCTTGATGAAGGCTGTGAGCGTGCCCGCATCGAACGAGCGGGTCGCCTTTTCTTCCCAGCAGCCACTCATCAGGATGATCGGAACGGAACTGCGGATCTTCTTGATCGCCGCGCTGGCCTTGGCTCCATCCAGCAAGGGCATACTGAAATCCATAAGCACCAGATAGTGACGATCGGGGGCTAGTCGGAACGTTTCAACGGCACTCTTTCCAGTGGTGCAGATCTCAACTCCTGCCCCATCCGGCCGGGTAGAAAATATCCTCGGAACTTTCGTTTCGGACCACGTCGGTTTTCACATCCCTACAAACCCATCTCTTAGCTTAATGACATTGGACTGAAGCCTGACGCTTTGTGCTGTCGGATCTTCAAGCCGGTTCTCTGTGTTCGCTTGAGCGCAAGCACCACCGCTGCGGAACACCCGTCTTCGGGTCGATCCGGGTTCAATTTTCAAAGCGCGCTTCGAGTTTCTGAACCAGGCTGTCATCCTTGAGTCGGCGGGCACTATGGATCGCCTGCTTCAGTGCGTGCGATTCCTGTAGCGGGGTGGCTTTCTTGTCATTCGCGAGGGCGAGGTAGATCGCGAGGGCTTCCTGGAATTTTCTCGCACGGATAAGTTTCTTCGCTTTGCCGCTTTCGATGATGAAATCGGTGACGGTTGGGTCGACTTCGAAGCGGTGGGAGCTGCCTTTGTAGAAGTGGCCGAACTTCATGGGAACGTGGAAGCCCTTCGCTCCCGTGGGGGCAAAGCCGGAATGCTCGGTGCTGCCGTCACGAACGCGCTGGCGGTTGTTCTTATCCATGCTGTGGTCCAGGTCGATGATGGCCCCGGCGGGATTCACGGCGATCTGGTAGTAGCTGTGGCGATCGGTTTCGAGCAGGATCTCGATGGTGTCGCCATACCAGAGTCGGGGTCTTCGTTCTTGCGGGTGGCGATGCTGCGAGCCTCGCTCGTCACGGGTCGGTCAGCCAAAGAGAGAACCCATGCCTCCACAGATTCAGGGAGGCCCACTGAGTTCTTCTCGCCGGAGAAAACGGTTTCACCGCGGCAAAAAGGTTGCTAATAAACCATAAACCCATACTGTGACCCATATTTATGAAAACCACGATCGAACTTCCTGACGAATTGCTGGCCAAAGCCAAAACCGTCGCGGTGGAGAGGCGAACGACGTTGAAGGCGATGATCGAACACGCACTAAAGCGTGAACTGAACGAGGGCCTGGTCCGCGAGGATGAATGCGATTGGGACGCAAACGAATTTGGCTTTCCGGTGCTCAAACGCGTTCCATCCAAACAGGTGACGAGCGAACAGGTCTATGAAATGTTGGAGGACGAGGGATGACTTGTCTCTTGGACGCCAACATCCTCATCGCGTTGGCCGACAGCAACCATGTTCGTCACAAGCGGACGCAGGCCTGGTTTCATTCACGTCCTGCCACAGACGGTTGGGCGACCTGTCCTTTGACTGAGAATGCCTTTTTGCGGATCCTGGGGAATCCCAACTATCCGGCGTCTCCCGGTGATCCGGCGACCCTGCGTCACTTTCTTGAACGAATCTGTTCCTGGCCGGGCCATCAATTCTGGCCTGAAACAGTATCCCTGCGAGATGCAGAAATGTTTCCGCAATTACCCGGGATCAAAAAGCTGACCGATCTTTATCTGCTGGGACTCGCTGTCAGCAAAAGCGGAGTGCTCGCCACTTTGGATGAAAGAATTGATGCCACTCTGGTGACGGGCGGCAGCGAACGCCTGTTGGTGATTCCGTAGCAGAAAGGGTCCGTAGAAAGGGTCCGTCCCTGAATCCTGAATCAAAGCTCGATCGTGTCAGCGAGATTCACCATTCAGGATCCGATACAGTGTTGCCGGCGCGGAGACGGATCTCCCGGCGGGAGCTTGCGGCATACGGAGGCCAGCAGTCGGTCTATCTGGACGGTGGCAAGTGGAAGGCGATCCGGCAGAACCTCATGTCGTTGGGCACGGAGAAGGCGTCCGGTCATTGGGGCGGACGGCAGGACCAGGGCAGCTCCGACGAGAAGCCGGGAACGCTGGAACTCTACGATCTCGAGAACGACATCGGGGAATCAAACAACGTCGCGACAAAAGCGTCCGGCCATCGTAGCGGGGGCCGAGGCCCTCATCAAAAGCGAGCGCGTGCCCTCAAAGGACCTCCCGTGCAAGGCCTTGGCCGAGCAGGGAAAAGAGGAATGCAGATATCGGGCAAAGGCGAGGTGGAGCAAGCGAGCCTCTTCGAGCCGGCTCGGCTTGGTGAATTCAGGTTTCCTGGACTGATCCGTTCTACACATCACGATCGATCCCCGACCCGAAATCGATGGCTACCCTTTTGAAAGAGGCGTCGCGACCCAAAGCCGGAGCGAGGTCGCAGAATACCGTGGCCAACGCGACGTTCGGAGGCGTTGAAGCCTATCGTTTGTTCCTTCACCCCTGTGACTTCGCCATGACCTTCGAGAGCCCGAGCGAACAGGATTTGGAGTCGAGGATCACCGCTCACCTCCGCGCCACCGACGTTTTTGTCTCCGATTGGAGATCTGAGCAAGTCACATGACACGACTGAGTGTGTGGTTCTCTCAAAGAGAGGCGCCTGCGAATGGGACGTGAATATCGAGCATCATCGACTGACTCCGGAAATCCGGAGCATTTTCTGGGCAGAATGACGATCCGGATTCTTCTTTTATCGGACCGACCCCGGACTGGTTCTCACCTTTTCCGCACTGAAGGGTCGTCACCCGAGCAGCTGCTGAGGAGTCAGTTCGTTGAGCAAGGGTTCGTCGTTCTGTAACCGGCCGACATTCTGCACCAAAATATCCCACACTCGTTCGAGGAAGGTCGGACTGCCGCTCGATCCTGAGATGTGCGGAGTCATAATGACGTTTGGCATACGCCAGAGCGGATGGTCGGGCGGCATCGGATAGTGGTAGTGAGTGTCGAGCGCGGCCCCAGCGATCAAACCTTCGCGCAAGGCCTGCAATAGCGCTTGCTCTTGGATGAGCGGGCCACGCGCTGGGTTGAGGATGTATGCGGTTGGTCGCAGCGCCCGTAACTCCGGCTCACTCACTACACCCTCGGTGGCGGCGGTCAGGGGCATTGCCAATACCAGAAAATCCAGCCCACTTAAGAAGGTATTCTTTTCGTCCATTGAAAAGACCCGGTCTGGCAAAACTCCATCCGGATCGCCTGTTCCCGGCACACAGTAAGTATTTTGACGCGCACTCACGCCGTTGCGGGTGAGAACGTGAACCGCCATACCGAGCGACTTGGCCAGGCGTGCTGTCTCGCGCCCAATTCCGCCGTAGCCCCAGAATCCAACTGTCAGGCCGCGCAGCTCGCGCTGGAACCGGACATCGCGATCCCAAACTCCGTTCTCCTGGTTGCGAATCATCCCCCGCAGATCACGAAGCAGGTTATCCATCATCGCGATGTTCCACTCGGCAATCGGGCCGTCGAAAACGCCCAGGCTGTTGCAAGCGCGCACCTTCCTCTCAGGCAGACCTTTTCCAACCAGTTGGGTGTAACCGGCAGACGCGATCTGAATCAATTTCAGGTTCCGCAAATCGCCGATATTCGAAGGCGGAAACGTGCAGGCCAGCACATCAACATCCGCCAGCCGGGAGGCCGGAAGTTCTCGGCTTGCCTCTTCAGCCGGATCCTCAATCAGATCGACGTCGGCCAATCGGCGCAACTGGCTCAATCCAGCTGCGTCCACTCGAATGTCAGCCAAGACTTTAAGCATCTCTCTCGTCTGTCAGGATTTTTCCGGGCACGCTGTTGAACTCCCCGCTGCCGGGAACAAACGGGAAGCGTCGTTTCGTTTCCTCGGTCAACTCGATGCCGAGACCAGGTCTCGGCGGCGGCTCAACATTGCCGTCACGCAGGACGAAACTGTCGCCAATCACCTCGCTGTGCAACGGACCGTAGGCGGGCGCGATTTCGAGAATGGCGGTGTTCGGCGTCGCAAAACCGGCGTGGATGTTTTGCATGAGGGAGCCGCCTGCGCCCCATGCGTGAGTGGCGACTTTGCGGTCGCGGTCATCCAGCATCCGCGCCACATCCATGAACGTCCCGAGTCCGCCGCTGTAAGACGCATCCGGTTGGCCAATATCGAATGCGTCGCGCTCGACAAACACGCGCCACTCGTATTCCGCCGTGAGGCATTCTCCACCAGCGATCGGCACGCTGGTCGCCTGGCAGAGTTCGGCGTAGCCCCATGGATCGGTGTAGTGAAGCGGCTCTTCGAGAAAGAAAAGATCAAACGGCTCAAGCGCCTTCGCCACCGCAGTTGCTGTCTCGACGGTCCAAGTGGCGCCCGCGCTGTTGCCCATGTGTCCGTCCAACATGACACGAAGATCTTTGCCGAATCGCTCGCGGACAAATGCCAGTTTGGTCGCCTCAAGATTCGCTGCCGCATTTGGCTCGATCGGAATCACACTTCCGCCCTCAAGAGTGAACGAGCCAGCTCCAAGCTTGACCCCGTTGAACCCAAGTGAGATGTAGTAATCAATCTTTCGCGCCAGCTCGTCCTCCGGATAGTTGGACGGCCCTCCAGTTGCGTAAGCGGGCAACGATTCGTGCTGACAACCGCCCAGCAGTTCGTAGACAGGTTGGTTCTCCAGTTTGCCTTTCAGATCCCAGAGCGCGGCTTCGATCCCATTCAACACCGTCACGCCCAGGCCGACGCGACACCAAAAATTACCGCAGTGATACATCCGCTGCCAAAGCTCGGGAATGTCATCGACGCTCTGACCGACCAGGATCGGTTTGAAAAATTCGACGATGGCTGGGACGGCTTCGGGACAGAAATAGCCCGCATACGTTTCGCCCAAGCCGCAGATCCTGTCGTCCGTGTGAATTTCGATAAACGCTGCGCTCCGCCTTTTCCTAAGTTGCGAAAGGAAGGGATCGAGAGTGCATGGCCCCGTCAAGAGATGGGTCTGAACGTCGGTGATCTTCATTCGAGAACGGTTTGAGGAGGCTTTGAAGTTAGGCTCATGGCGTTAGACGTTCGTGAGATGCGAAACATCCCTGTTGGCGGCAAAATCGACAAGCTTGGAAAGGAATCAGGGCAGAGGAATTGGCCTTGGTCCGATCACGATCTGTCATTCCTTTGCCTCCATTCCTCTGCCGGTCTGAAAGTAGGACCGGGCATTCCACATCATGGGTTGTTACTTCGACCAGTCACAATCGCCCTCAACGATGGCGCGGATAATTGGAATTAGAGGGATGCCGTTTGAATTGGACTCGCCCAATGATGAATTTCCCTTGGTCGTTTGGCGGAAAAAGAAAAAGGGACAAAAAAGGGACAGGCACCTAAGTGTGAACGGTGTCCAAGAATTGACTTACTTCAAGCTGTAGATTCGTCGCAGTGAGGCCAGCGCCCGCTCCCAGGGGACTCCCAGGAACAGATGATTGCCCAGCCACCGGATGAACTTCACCCCGCGCTG
>JBLFYM010000160.1:0-13685 GCA_047608975.1 Limisphaerales bacterium
CACATATCGGCAAGTGGCATCTGACTCCGCGGGACGGGGTTGAACATCCGGATCTCTGGCCGGAGGCGCAGGGCTTCGATGTGAACATCGGTGGCTTTTCGGCTGGCGCTCCCGGCAGTTATCACTGGCCTTTCGGTCGCGGCAAAGACGGGCAGGGTGGCCGGGTGATCAATCTGCCAAACCAAGGCAACCGCGGGGACTATCTGACGGACACGTTGACCGACGAAGCGGTCCACATCATTGACCGTTGGAAGGATGATCCGTTCTTCATGTATTTCTCCTACTACACCGTCCACACCCCCATTCAGGCGAAGAAGGAATATGTCGACCGGATTCAGGCGAGGATCGCGGCCGACTCCAAACCGCGTACGCACAACAATCCGAATTACGCCGCGATGCTTCAAAGTCTCGATGAATCAGTGGGCCGGGTCATGGCGCGTCTGGAGAAGCACGGGCTCGCCGACAATACCGTGATCATCTTCACCGGCGACAACGGCGGACTGTTGGAAGGAGGCCGCAGCAAGGTGACCTCCAACCTCCCGGCCCGCAACGGAAAGGGGTCCGTTTACGAAGGCGGCGTGCGGGTTCCAGGCATCATTCGATGGCCCGGTGTCACGCGCGCGGGTAGCACCAATGTAACACCGATCATCTCCATGGACTACCTCCCGACCGTGTTGGAGATCGTCGGATTGAAACCGACCAACCTTACGGATGGCCGAAGCCTGGTGCCGCTGCTGAAAGGGCAGACTGGTGACTTCAAACGCTCAGACCTGTTCTGGCACTACCCGCACTATCACTCGATGGGTGGTGTTCCATACACCGCCGTGCGCAGCGGTGATTGGCGGATGATTGAGTTTCACGACGGCAATCGCCTGGAGCTCTATGATTTGAAATCCGACCCACACGAAGACAGGAACGTGGCCGATGCCCGACCTGTGATCGCAAAACGGCTGAAGTCAAAAATCGATCTTTGGCGAACATCGGTCGGTGCCCAGATGCCAACGGCTAATCCAGACTACGATCCTTCAAAACCGACCGACATCCGCTTTGGTAACAACAAGGCTCGGCAGGCGGCCCCTTATCGCCGGGACTGACTGATCAACCGCACATTGGACAGGCCATGGCCATTTCTCGAAGCACACGCGTCGAATTCGCGGGTGGATTTCCAACCCTCAAGAAGTTGGGCTTCGCGTTCGGTTTGTTTCTCCTGATCATTGGTGGGCTGTCTCTATCCGCCGCCGAGCTGACCGTCATCAGGGACGGACAGATCAAGGGAGCCAAGTCAGTCGCTGGTCGATGGACGGACGGTGAGGGATACATCTACTCAACGGGCACCCATTACCTGATTCCCGCGCAACTGCCGGCAATGACCTCAGTCTTGAAACTCGGGTCGTGGTCCAAATCCCAGGAACTGAGGCAGCAACTGCAGGCCAAGACCGGGACGCGTGAATTCGCGGGGGCTTTGCTGGCGGCTTCGGATGAACAAATGGAAACTCTGGCAGCTGCCAAGCAGGCCAGATTGCTCGAACTCGCCGCCGTCCATCTCCCCACGAATCCAAAGGGCGACAACGATCACTTCGGCTGGCCGGTCGCGACGATGATCGATGACACCATCATCGTGGTGCATCGCTCCATGCCGGGCCACAACGCCAAGGTCTCGGGGCCGTCAGACAAAGACACCACCTACGCGACCATTCTGCGCTCTACCGACGGCGGCAAGACCTGGTCGCAACCCTACGACCTCCGCGACTGCATGACCGAAGCGGATCGCAATCGTGGAGGTTCTGTCCCGCTTTGCCATCGATTCAAGTTTGATCCCGAAAGCCGAAGCCCGCTCGGATACAAGCTGCCCCTCAACTCCATCGGCACAACCCGTGACGGCGCGGTGATCGTGGTGACCGATCATGGCGTATTCAGATCCGAGGACAAGGGCCGGTCTTGGAAACATCTGCGCCTGGCCTTTCGGGAAGATCGGCACGAAGGCCCGTTTGCCTACGTTGGGCCGCATCTCATTGATGATCCGAAACCGGGACTGCTCATCTTTGCCCACCAAACGATCTACCGCTCTACCCGCCGATTCGGCATAGCGGACGAATCAGTTGATGAAGGTCAGTTCGTTGGTTTCGAGGAGGACCTGGGCGTATTTTTCCCAAGGGTAGAGGCGGCGGCTGCCGCTGGGGGCGCTAAAGCCGCGGGCGGATCCCCATTTTTCAGCTACGGGGACGGGTGGGGTTTGGCTGTCATCGAGGCGCTGGATGGTGACGGGCCAAGTGAAGGCGTCACCGTCGGGTGTGCCGCGGCAATCAATGACGAACTCGACGGTTTGGCCGGCCTCGACGCGTAGGCGCGGGATGGGGGTGCTGGCTTGGCTGCGGGCTGCCCCCCAACGACCGAGCATGCCGATCTTGCTGTAGACGATCCGGCCACGCACGCCATCGCCGGAGCGGTTCGAATGTGAGAGGGTGCCGGAGATTTCCACGAGCATGTCATCGGGAGCGGTCCAGCGACGGACGACGGTGCGATTGTTGTTCGGCGCGTTTCCACCCTGCGCGGAAATAAAACCCCGACCGAAGGTGCGATCGGGGAATGCGCGACCGGGTTGGAAACGTCGGGCGCGTTCGTTGTAGGACATGGGCCAGAACTGGTTCACTCGGCCGGAGTTGTAGTCGAGGACAGCGACACCGTATTCCCAGGGCGGCTGACCGGGCAGCGGACCGCGTGGAGCTCGTCCTTCGCTGGCGAGATACATCCGCCCGAGATAGAGCTCGGTCGTGTTTGGGTAGCGGGAGTAGATCAGCCGGTAGAGCATGTTGATACGTTCCACGGCACTGGGCAGGGCCAGCAAATCGCCTCGCTTCACGGTGGCGACAGCTTGCTGCATCACAAGGGTGCTGTTCATCATAAACAACGCCTGCTGCGGTACGATCGTGAAATCGCGTTGTCCGCTGGTGCTGTCCGGGTTCGGGAAATCGAAGGCGCGGAGCATGTCGGGCAGGTTCGCTCGATCCACCAATCCGTAGACGCTCCGGCGCGTTGGGTAGGGTCGACGGTCCAGCCGAACGGGAGGGCCGCCCATGGAAAGATCCAGTCGCCCACCGATGTGCAGGATCGTGTCCCGCATGGCTTCGAAATCGAGACGTCGCCGGTTCATCTGCCACAGCCACAGATTGCTGGGATCTTTTTCGAACTTGCGGGGGTTGTCGTCACTGCTCTGCTGCCAAGTGTAGGACATGACAATGTGCTTCTGGAGCTTCTTGATCGACCAGCCTTCCTCCATAAAACGCCAGGCGAGGTAGTCCAACAATTGCGGATGGGAAGGGCCGTCGCAGCGGGTGCCAAAATCGTTCGGCGAGCGCACGATGCCTTGGCCGAACTGGTGGAGCCAGACCCGGTTGGCCATGACGCGAGCGGTGAGTGGGTTGTCCTCGGTGGCAATGGCGTTGGCGAGTTCGAGTCGGCCACTGCCGTCCCGGAAGAGATTGCGTTGGTCGGGGGACAGGATTTCCAGGAAACGGCGCGGTGCGACGGAACCGCGTTGGCGTCGGTTGCCCTTCACATAGATACGGGAGTCACTACCGTTCCCGGCGTCCACGAGGATGACCGGGCGGGCGGGCGCACCGGCGTGTTCGAGTTTCACCTCTGCGACCTCATCGACCAATTCCTGCCGATCGTCGCGGAGCTCGCGCTCGCTGCGCATGAGTCCGCGCGCCATCTGCTTCCACCGTTCGTTGTTCATCAGGAAGGCTGGCGATTCGGTGTCGTAGATGACCTGCCGGATCGCCTCGTCATTGGCGTCATCGAGGCCCTTTGGTTCGGGAAGGTCCGGTTTGGATTGCCGCTTCTGCAGGTAGGTGAAGTAGTCGGACTGCCAGCGCTTGTCGGCGCGGAGTAGCAGATTGGCATAGTTCGTCGCCACGTAGCCCATGGTCGAAGGCGGCGAGATGAAGGCGCGGTAAACCTTCGCGTTTATATTGGTCCGTTTTGCGTCGTCGGTCCGGATGCCGCGCATCAGCTTGATACCTTCGGCCCGAAAATTGTCCGGCGGGAATTTCTCGTATTCGAACCAGAGCCCGAAGATTGGATGCGATTTGCCGCGCCATTCATCGAGCGCCTTGCGCCAGATTTTGGCGACGCCGGGATTCAGGTCCCGTTCCTCCATGAATTCGTCGTAGTCCTCCTTTTCGGCAAAGCGACGATGCAGATAGTTCGCGTGCAGATACTTCCCGGTGTCGCGCAGCGTCTCCTGTTTGGCGCGATACCAGACCCCGCGATCGAATTGCGCGACCTTCGCCTCGGCGTAGGCGATGGACTGTTGATAGGCACGATACAGGGGCGTGTTCGTATCAGTATTGAGGGCGGGAAGATCCTCGGGTTCGCGGCTGCTGCGAAAGATGCCGTGGAGCGAGTAGTAGTCGGCCGTGGGAATGGGATCGAACTTGTGATCATGGCAGCGCGCACAGGTCACGGTGAGTCCGAGGAATCCTTTGGAGACCACATCAATGCGGTCGTCGATCACGTCGTCCTGGCTGTTGTTGAAGCGGTTGCCGAGGGTGAGGAAACCCATCGCCGCCAGATTGTAGTCCGTGTCCGATTCCGTGAGGCGATCAGCAGCGAGTTGGTACTTGATGAAGTCGGGATAGGGCATGTCTTCGTTGAACGCCTTGATGACCCAGTCGCGGTAGGTATAGGAGTGATTGAAGCGCTCATTACGCCGACCGCGCCCGCCGGTCGTATCGCCATAACGGGCAACGTCGAGCCAGTGACGTCCCCAGCGTTCACCGTAACGCTTCGATTCCAACAGCCGGTCGACCACGGTCTCAAACGCGTTGGAATTGGTATCCGCGAGAAAAGCGTCCACCTCCGGCAGCGTCGGCGGAAGTCCGATGAGGTTGAAAGTGACACGACGGATCAGCGTGACCCTGTCCGCCTTGGGTGAGGGGGACAGTTCGTGGAGAGGCAGTCGGGCAAAAACGAAGCGGTCGATGTCGTTTTGGATCATCGGCTTCCAGTCCTTGCGGACGATCGGCGGGATGGGTTTGAAGACCGGTTGGAAGGACCAATGTTCCTGGGGCGACTTGGGTTTGATAAATGTCTTCTTGCCATCTGTTCCCCGGGGGTCGGCGGCGCCGTTGCTGATCCAGGTTTCAAAATCCCGGATCACGTAGTCCGGTAATTTGCTGTCCTCCGGAGGCATCTCCAGATCCGGATCCGTGTATTTGATCGCCTTGATCAACCGGCTTGCCCCGGGATTGCCGGGAACGATTGCCGGACCAGAATCACCACCCGCAAGCAGTGCCGGACCGGAGTCCACCAGGAGTCCGCCCTTGCTCCGGTCTGCGCCCTGACTGTGACACTTGTAACAATTGGAAACCAGAATCGGTCGGATGCGCGATTCGAAGAACTCCAATTGATCCGCCGGAATGGCCGCCGTTGCCGGTGCCGCCAAGGCGGTGAGTGAAATTAGGAACAGGCATGCCAGCCAGAGATGGACTCGGTGTGGTGCGTTCAGGAATGGGACAAGGGCATGGGGACAAAGGATGTTCGAAAAACTGGCCAAGCCGCCAAGTAGCGGGAATTGTAAGATTTTCGGCCCGGTATTGGAGAGGGTGCACATCGGCTTTTGGTCCCACTCACATTCACATTGCCAAGACCAACGTGCAACCTCGAACAAATTACGCCTACGAACCTCTTGCCCGAGGGTTGCAAAAGTAATTTTGCAGGTGGCAGGGATTGACGGCTGCCCGAGTTACAGTAGCGGTGGATCTTGCGGTGGGGCCCATCCCCGCATTGGGCTCGGGCGGGACCCTCCCGGCAGGCCTTGGTGTTTTCGTAAGTGTGGCAGGTGGACTTCCCCCCGCTCATAGCTGCTGGGCCATTTGAGTTTCACCCGGTTGCCGACCAAAGGGGCGTGTGAACGGTCGCTACGCAATGCAAAAGCCACGCGTCGATCAATCTTAGATCTTGTCGCCGAGCAGTTTGGCGGCTTCGGCGGCACTCGCGTTTTCATGCACGACAGCCATCAGCGCGCGAGTCATCGCGGCGGGGTTCTCGTGCTGGATGATGTTTCGGCCATAGACGATTCCGGAAGCACCGGCGCTGATCAGTTTTTCGGTGCGCTCCAGCACGGTGATGTCCTTGTCTTTGCCGCCGCCCCGAACCAATACGGGAATGCAACCGGCGGTTTCGACGACCTGATCGTAAGCTTCCTCGTCATCGGTCGGATCGGTTTTGATGATGTCCGCACCGAGTTCGACGGCCTGTCGCACGATGGGGATGAGTTTCTCTACGCGCCCATCAACCTCGTAACCGCTGCTCGCCTTTCCTTTGAACATCAGCGGTTCCACCATCAGGGGCATGCCGACGCGATCGCACTCGGGCTTGAGTGCCAGCACGTTGCTGAGGCATTGCTCAGTCACTTCAGGCTGATCAGGGATGTTGAAGACGTTGACGATTACGCAGGCGGCATCCAACCGGACGGCCTGACCAATGGGATCGTCGAGCAGGCGCGAGTAAAGACGATTGGGAAGTTTTTTGCCGTAGACATTGGCGACGTCTGTTCTCAGGACCAGCGCCGGGCGGGAACGTCCATGAATGGACTGCAGGTAGTGCGCCTGACCCACGGTGAGCTGCACGGCATCCGGCCCGCCGCTGACGACGGTCTGGACTGCGCGACGCATATTTTCGATACCTGAGAGGAAAGCGGCTTCATTGAAAACGCCGTGATCCATGGCGACATCGAAACATCGTTTGGAGCTGTGGTGGAAGAGTCGGTTGAGACGGAATTGCTTCATGTCGTTTGGAGCGGGCTTGCTACCTTTTAAAGCAGGGGATTGTCAACCTAATCGGCCAGCGCATTGCGCTGGCCAAATAATGGATTTTGGTTAGGTTGAAGAACTTCAATTCATTCTGTATACGATGAAGAGCCATAAATTTATTTTTTCACTGGCGGCGCTGGTGGCAGTCGGAGCCACCGCCTGCAAGGATTCTGAGCCCGGGTCCCAAGCCGCTGTCCCTGAAGTTCGGGGCGAGGCGATTGGGTCAATCGCACCGGTTGCGCCGGTCGCCACACCGGCCCAAACTCATGCTGCCCAAGCGGATACGGCACCGGCAGGGGTGCTGACGTCGGCTGCCGAACTCGTGAAACCGGAGAAACCCGTTACTCCGATCTTGCTCCCGGAATCGGTGGCCACTGAAGTTCCGCCGCCGGCGAAACCGACACCGCTCCCGACCGCAGATCCAGTGAAGGTCACCGAGGCGACGGCGACGGCGCTCACCCCGAAAATTGCCGAGGTCGCCACAAGTATTGCGGCGTCTAAGACCTCCGTTCCCAAATCTGCTTCACCCGCTCCAGTGTCACCGACGGTGGAGGTGACCAAGCCCGCTCCGGTCAAGCCGGCCCCGAGTGATTCGGCAGGGATTGCCCGGACGGAGAAGCCGAAGCCCGCCTCGGAAAAGAAGACGGAACCCGTGAAGGAAGTCATTGAAATGGACGGGGAATATCGCGTCGTCGGTTTTGAGAAGCTCGCTTCGTTTGAGTTCGAAGTGCCGGAGGAAGAATACGATCCTGACAAAAAACCAGAACCCACCCAGCAGCCGGATCAGATTCCCACCGACGTCAAGGCACTCGATAAAAAATCGGTGGCGGTAAAAGGATTCATGCTGCCGCTCAAGGTTGAAGACGGCGAAATTACCGAACTGCTCATCATGCGTGATCAGTCGATGTGCTGTTATGGAACCGTTCCCAAGATCAATGAATGGGTCAGCGTCAAGATGGTTGGCAAAGGGGTGAAACCGATCCTGGACCAGGCGGTGACCATCTACGGCAAGCTGAAGGTCGGCGAGATGCGCGAGAACGGTTATCTGATCGGCATCTACGAGATGGATGGTGAGAAACTGGTCGGCCCGCTCGATTTCTGATCCGGCTTGAGCCACTTGTTCCGATAGCATGAAATCAGGTTCGGTATTGGATCACCCGCAACCATGATTCGGTTCTCTCTCATCCTCCTGATTTGCCTGCTCTCACCTGCACTTCATGCAGGTGAGATCATCTGGCCTTCGCGAGCCAAGGCTGGCCCGGTGAAGCTACAGCAGGTGATCGGGAACCAACCGGTGGATCTGGGTTCATTCGGGAAATGCCGTCTGCTGGGCTTCAAGGCGGCGGACGGTGAACAATCCTTTCTTGCGGTGACGCCGCATTTCAAACCGCGGAATGGTTTGCCGGCCGCGACGGTCCGATCCTGGAACGGATCGTTCAGTGTCTCGCTGGTGACGAACAACGCCTCCGTGCTCAGCCTGCGCCGCACTCCGGCCAAGAAGCTGTTGGGTTTGGCGATTTATCTGACCGGCATCATTGATCTGTCGCCACCGGAGAAACAGCTTGTCGAGTCGTTCCGAATCCAAGGCTGGGATGTTCTCGTTTCGCACACCTCGCACCACTTCATGAAACCCCGGGTGTTGGTCGTGGATCCTCGAACGGTTGTCAAAGCGGCCCGCAAGTTCGCGCGCGACGTCGACAATCATCTTGCGGACAAGGCTTACGCGGTGGAGGCAGTGCTGGAGTATCTGAAGGTGAAGCATCCTGAAATCCGGGCCGGCAAGCGGGTGCTGGCAGGTGGCAGCGCGGGTGCCCTCGCGCTGCCCGCCGTGGCGGCCCGCATCGGCTCATGGGACGCTGTAGTTTCCATCGGTGGAGGTGCGAACATCGGGATGGTGCTCGCGGAATCCAGTCTGAATCCTCTGCAATTGCTGGAGAGAAAAGAGGCGAACGGCAAATCCAGGTGGACGCGGTCCAATCCAAAAACGCGCCAACGAGTGGCGGATCTGATCTATCGTGACATCACCTTGGATCCGGCCCGTCTGGCTCCCCGACTGAAGGGAACGCCCATTCTGATGTTGAGCGCGGAGTTCGATCAGATGGTGCCTGCGTCTGCCGGTGAGTTGCTGTTCGAAGCGTATGGGAAACCGGAACGTTGGTCTTATCCGGTGAATCACATCCTGCTCTTCGCCGCATTGCACCTGCAATCTGGCCGGGTCGCGCAGTGGGTGAGTGGCAACGCGAAGACGCGCAAATCCGACCGCTGAAGTCGACTTTCAGATACGTCCCTCGTCGGCATCGATGTAATCCACGAAGCACTGGATGTCCTCGCGATCCCCAATTGCTGATTTTTTTTCGCTGGGCCAATTTGGCCATCAACTCGTCACACTCGCGTCCGTAGTTGAGCAGAAACTCGCGAAAACGGTCTTTGTCACCCACCGGATTTTTAACATTCTTCAGCACCCAATCGCAGACTTCACCGTCCGTGACGGATGCTTTCACAATGGCGACAAAGTCGTCGTCGGTGACATTGGCCAGTTCCAACCACTTGGCATCAAAGCCCTTACGTAAGTAGTGGGGTTCGTAGTCGGTCGGCAGTTGACCGGCCTGCTGCAGGCGAACCTTGTCGATCAGTCGTGGCAGATGCATCCAGCCGGCCATCGTCTCCTATGGGCTACGCGGAAAATTTTTATCCTCGCTCAGGCGGCGAACATTTTTCAAACCTGCCGATCTGTCAACGGACATCGTGTCGATCTCCGTGAATTCGTTGACAGCGTGACACGATTCTGGTTAAAAGCTTCCGTCTCCCTAATCTCGTCCCATTCCCTAACCACGGGCAGCCTATGACACCTGAAGTAACCTCCAATAAAATCGCGGAGCTAAAAGTGCTCCGATCCCAACTCAATCGCTGGCGCACGGGAATCCCCGTCGTGGTGCTGGTGATCATGTTCACCAGCATGTTCAAGATCTACAGCGCCGGCCGGAATCTGTCAGTGCCCGGACCGGGCCGTGACGAATTTGTCGCCAGTGTGCAACAGGGATTGAAACAGGACGTTCAGCCGATCGTGGAACTGATCGCCAAGCAGACCTACCTCGAAACGAAGAACGCTGTTCAGGACGAGCTTAAGAAGATCAATACCCGGACACCGGAATTTGCGGCGGCGTTGAAGACTCAGATCGAGGAGCTTGTGCGCAACATTCCCGAGCGCACCGAAAAAGTTATCGCCAAAACCTTTGCCGAAGCACTCGCGAGGCAGGAACTCGCGGTCCGGGAGATGTTCCCTGAGGTTGATGAGAAACGCGTGGCTGACGTTGTGCTAAAACTGACGGAAGCCGCCGAGGTCCAATGTGAGTTCGTTGGTGAAAAGATGTTTGAACCTCACCTGATCAGCATCAACAACATGATTGGAGACCTCCAGACGATCAGCAAGAGCGAGGACATCGACGGAGCCGCTTCGCTCGCTTCATGGGAAATGGCACTCATCGTGTTCGACCTTCTGCGGGACGAATTCGACGAGGTCCCCGCCGCTCCGGTTGCCAAAGCCATCGCCGCCGACGACAGCAATATCTAACCCCAATACTACTATGGCAAACGAAGAACCAATCGAAACAAACAGCCGGTCAGCCGTAATGCTGGAGGAATTTCTGGAAGACGAAATCCTCAAGACTCAAGCCGGTGTCCGACGCACCCGTATTGTTGGCGTCATCATGGTCGCCGCCGTGGTGGGCTACATGACTTGGATTACCACCGGGCTCACCGAGTTTTTGGTACCCAAAACCGCCGCCGGAATGACCACCGATTTCGTTTCCGCCCAGGTCGCTTCAAAGACCGATCTGCTCGCGGATGCGATCAAGGAGGAAGTTCCAAAACTGGTGAGGAGTCTTCCGGATTATGCCCTCGGACAGATACCGCAATATCGCGAAACGTTCGAAGACAACGTGGTCGGCAATCTGGACTTCCACGCCCAGACAACCAGTAAACATCTGGACAATCTGCTCAAGGCCTTCTTTAAAGGGAACGAGCCGGAGATCAAACAGTTTCTTGAGGCCACAGAAGAGGAGCCTATCGGTGAGATCTTCAAGGAAGAGGTGCTGGCTGCGATTCTCGATTATCTTCGCTCGGTTCCGCCGAACGGCGAACCGATCACCGAGAAGTTTGACAAGAGCCTGCTCGTCCTCAAGCAGGCCGAGACAAAACTCGATTACCTTGCGGTTGGCGAGGATCTGTCGCCGGCGGAGAAGAAAACCCGTTACGCCTTGGCAGTGGTCGGCGACGCAATCATCGACCAGTTGCACGCTCTCAAAATGCAGAAGGCCGTTGAAGATTGATCCAAGATCAGTCGAAACCCAAATATCTCAGCCGGGCCTTCGTGCCCGGCTTTTTTGTGGAAATGTCACTACCCATCTGGCTGGCAGACGACCGGGATCTGCCGCGGCGTGAGAATCAATCTTCCGTCTTCACCCAGCGTTTCGCCTTCATCTCGAACCGGGGCAGCGAATTGGCGGGCACGGCAGTCACCGGAACGCGGAGCGCCAAAGAATTTTCGAAGGCCTTGCCGAGCCGGGTGGCCACCTCCCACCCATCCTTCCCGTCGCCGGGTTCGATGAGCAGTTCCAATTCGGCCATCGCACCGGTCTGACCGACTTTTACCTGATACTCCGCAACGCCACCATCGGCTCGCACGATTTCGTCAACCGCGCCGGGATAGATATTCACGCCACGGACCACGAGCATGTCGTCGGCACGTCCGAGAATTCCACCGTCCAGCGCCAGATCGCAGCGACCGCAATCGCAACGATCCTGCCCGACCGCCTTCACCAGATCTCCGGTTCGATACCGGATCAGCGGTGATCCGGTTCGCCCCAGGGTGGTAAGAATCAGCTCGCCCGTCTCGCCCGGAGCAACCGGCAGCCCGGATTGCAGATCCACGATCTCAGTGAGATAAGACTCTTCCACGACGTGCAACCAGCCGGGATGCGCCCGGCATTCGAAGGTGACCGGGCCAACCTCGGTCATGCCATGATGATCAAAAAGCCGCGCCCCGTTCCACGCGTTCGCAACGGTTCGTCGAACCGCCGGCAGACTGCCGCCCGGCTCACCGGCCACGATGATGGTTCGGACTGCGGAATCCGCGAGATCGATTCCTTCCCGGCGTGCCACCTGTCCCAGGTGAATCGCGTAGGTTGGCGTGCAACAGAGCACCGTCGCCTGTTGTTCAATCAGGTTTCGCAGTCGGGCCTCACTACTGAGTCCACCACCGGGAAGACACAGGGATCCGATGCGAAGTCCCGCTTCGAAAGCGGTCCAGAAGCCGAGGAAGGGCCCGAATGAAAACGCGAAGTAAATTCGATCAGCGGCGGTGACCTCGGCGGCTTGGTACACCTGACACCAGTTGCCGAGCATCCATTCCCAGGATTCGTTGGTATCCAGCCAGCGCAACGGTTTGCCCGTGCTGCCGCTGGTCTGATGGCAGCGGGTGTAGCGTTCGGCCGGATAGGTCAGGTTCGTTCCGAATGGGGGCAACGCATCCTGATCCGCAACGCATTCGCCTTTTTCCGTGGTCGGACAACGCGTCATGAAGTCCGCCAACGAATTGATTTTATCGAGCCCGAGCCCCGCCAGTTTCTGCTGATAGAAAGGATTGCCAGCGAGCACCGCGTCGATCAGGTCCTGCAGTTGAAGTAACTGACCGGATTCGATCGAACTGCGGCTGGGACTAGGGCCAGTCTTGCTCATTTGGCGGAGTCGCCACCTGGTGTGGCGGCAGCCGTTTGAGCGCTTACGGCGGGAGCCTTATGCACGGGAGCCGGCTTGTAGAGTGTGACCAACGCTCCACCCAATGCGGCGCAAAGGATTCCGACAAAGAACAACGGATGGATCGAGCCATATCCCCCGGTGGGCGGGTGTTGAATCAACGCGTAAACGGCGTTGATGATTGGTGCTCCCGCAAAGATCAAAGTCATGACCACGGCGGGCGATCCCTTCGCGCCGAAGGCAAGGAGAACACCGAGCGCACCGACGGCACCGACGATGCCCGCAAACAAGGACCACCAAAGACCTTTGGAAGGAAATGACCAGGACGCACCCTTGGCGACCAGGATGGCGGCTGGCGCGAGCACGGCAGTCAGAAAGTAGGCGATCCCGACGAAGAGAAACGCCTTGATGCGACCGTTCTGCGGGTCCTGCATGCCCATCGCTCCGGAGTGTAGGAACACCCCGTATACGCCCCAGCAACCGATCGTCAAAAGAACCCAGTAAATCCAGCCCATTCCTGAGCCCGTTGTATTTGCAGTCATAAGCGGCGTAGTTTTAGAGCAAGGCCCGTAAAGGCCAAGACCATTTCCACAATCGGCCGAACCTGAGTGCAGTCTCTGGTCAGTCGGGCACCGGTGGTAGCGCTGGCTATTCCGATCGACGACGCAGAAGGGCCAATCGGTGATGTAGGTGTCGTCGATCATGACGCGTGGTTTTGGGAGGAAGGTTTCGAAAAGCTCTTTGCCGCCAGCGAGCAGGGCGCATTTGCGGGCGTACTCCACGCCGGAAACGTTCACCCCGGTGTGCGCATTGATGGTGTCGTTGGGCGTTGCTGCGGAGCCGTCATGAAGGTATGGCGCAGTGTTCCAGATTTCCCGCAGGGTGGGTGAATCCAAACCGGTCAACGGTTCGCCAAGTCGCGATCCCGTGCGGTGCGGATCGCAGCCACATTGTGCATCGCACCGCTGGCGCCGTCGGTGAAGGCATCGCCACCGTGGCAGCTCGCGAAGCGGTTCGTGGCAACTGTCTGACAAGGTTCCTGATGCAGGGCGGTCGGCATGGGTTGAGTCTAAGTCGTGCCGATCCGTTTCAACTGCCGGGCGAATTGAGGGCGCT
>JBLFYM010000161.1:0-13638 GCA_047608975.1 Limisphaerales bacterium
CGACTGGGGACCGCGTTGGGAATCACCGCCGCGAGCCCGCGAGGGTCCGCCGCGTGAGGATCCGCGATCAGAACGGCTGGGAGGTCCGCCGCGATTCATCGACTGGGGACCACGTTGGGAATCACCGCCGCGAGCCCGCGAGGGTCCGCCGCGTGAGGATCCGCGATCAGAACGGCTGGGAGGTCCGCCGCGATTCATCGACTGGGGACCACGTTGGGACTCGCGACTCCGCGCCCAAGGAGGTCCGTTTCGCGAACTTCCATTTTTGACCCAAGGTGGGCCACCGCGATGCACGGATTGGGGGCCGCGACGAGAATCGTCAGCGCGAGCCGAGGGTGGTCCGCCACGGGAGCTGTCGCGCCCAGCCCAAGGAGGACCGCTGAAACCGCGACCCTTTGAACTCGAGCCAGGTCTTCCGCCCCGATAACTGGGCCCACGATTGGATTTCGCCGGGCCGCGCTGCGAACGCATTCCCGGTCCTCCTCGTTCCCGGCCTTTGGCCCCGGCGCTGGACTTGCCCTGCCTATCACCGCGAAAGCCGCCACGTCGGTCACGGTCGCCCTCCATTTTGTGATGTCTGCCTTTGACCTCCGGACCTCGGGGACCGCGGTCCCCGCGACCACGCCGTTCGGCCTGCGTATTCAATGCACCGGCCAACAAAGTGGCGGTGATCAGGTAACTGAATAATTTTGTATTCATGATATTGATTCGTTCGTTCTGTTTTTCGGTTCGAAGTCTTTTCGAATCGTTCTGCGGAACAGTCTACGCAATCAACATGATCTAAAGATGACGACCATTCGGCCTTCGATTTGGATGCATCGTCGATGACTCTGTTCTTTTATGGTCTTAGTTCAGCAGGTAACAACGAATCGATTTGAAAGATACGAGAATGAGAACCCTTCAGCATTTCCTGTCCGCTTTGGTTGTGACTCTGGTCGGATGCGGTGGCGACAAAGACGCTTCGTTGCCGACGCCTCAAGCTTCGGTTTGGCCGGAGAAATCAATCACCTTGTTTTGTCCGGGGAAAGCCGGAACGACGACTGACCAAATTTTTCGCGCAACTGCGCAGGCGCTTACATCTGAGCTCGGAGTAGATGTCGTGGTCGAGAACGTGGGGGGCGTGCTCGGTGGAGCGGCGATCGGAAAGGCATGGGATGCACCTCATGATGGTTACCATTGCGTTGGTGTGACCGAGTTCATGTTTAGCGCACCGCGTCGAGGGGTAACCAAAACGCAGGTTTCGGATTGGAGCTACTTCTTTGTTGCGGAAGCCCCGGCGGTGATCAGCGTGACGCCGAAGTCGCGTTTGGCAAAGATACAGACGTTGGTCCGGGAAGCGAAGAAGGAGGGGAATACATTTCGGGTGGCAACCGCCGCGGCGGGCGGAATTTTTCATGCCCAGATGCTTCTGCTGGAGCAGGCGACGGGAGCAAAGTTTGAGCATAAACAATTTGGTGGGTCGGGGCCCAGTCAGCTAGCAACCGTGTCAGGCCAAGCAGATGCGGTGATCAGTTCGGTTGGTGATCAGGCGTCTCTTCTGAAGACAAAAAGACTCGTACCGCTTGCGATTCTTGGTGGGAAGTCGTTCACCCTGGACGGACTGGGAGAGATTCCGGCTGCTGCAGATCTGTATCCCGCGTTTGAGTCGAGTTCGATTCGGAAAGTTGTTGGAATCGCAGTGCCGTCAGATTCGCCGGCTGAAGTGCTCACCCGGTTGGAGGCGGCGATCGCAAAAGTGATTGCGAACCCTGAACTCATTGCGCTGGCCGGTTCGCATTCGATGGAGCTTATTGGCCTGTCGGGTTTGGCAGCGAATCAACTGGCGGGCGAAGCTGCCGATGTCCGGGCGGCTCAGGCGAACCGCCTGCTCGAAGCGTTGCAGGCAGACGCCGAGTAGTTCGGTATCTTATCCGTCGTTCTCCACTCAGCTGGAAGTCTGTTTTGCCGCCTGGGCTGAGTGTTCAAGCGAACTCACGGTGTAGGCTTTTACTTCATTCGAAATGCCCTTGAGGTGCAACGGATCCATGAGGCGCGCGTCCAGTTTGTCTCCCAAAGTTGCCCGGGTGGTTTCATCGATCACCACCTCGCCACGCGCGGCGATGCCGCAGAGGCGCGCTCCAAGATTTACCCGTTCACCAAGCACGGTGTAGTTCAACCGGCTGTCCGATCCCATATTTCCAGCCACCACCTCACCGGTGGAAATTCCGATTCCAATCTCGATATCGTAGCGCGAAGAATCGTTCAGCAGCAGCCGCTCAGAGATCATCTGCATCCCGGCGCGAACGGCGTTGTATACATCGTCAGCGTAACTCTTGGGTGCGCCGAAGACGGCCATGATTTCATCGCCAACGAATTTGTCGATCACGCCGCTATTCTCAGTGACCACGTCGGCCAACGCGGTCATATGTTCGTTCAGCATCGCGATGACGTCATGCGGATCCATGTTTTGAGTCAGGGCGGTGAAGCCCCGGATGTCGCAGAAGAGCACGCTCACCTGTCGTTTCTCTCCGCCGAGCACGACGTCCCCACTCATCAGTTCGGCTGCAACATCCTTGTCGGTCACCATGTTGAGGACATTGTGATAGCGTTCTTTCAGGGCCAACCCGTCCGCCATTTCATTGAACGAAGCAGCGAGTTGCCCCAATTCATCACTCCCGCCTACGGATACTTTCACTTCGTAGTCTCCACGTTTGATCGCTTCTGTTCCTTTCACGAGTTGATGCAGCGGAACGGAGAGCCCGTGTGAAAGGAGCAGACTGATCACCAGGGCGATCACCACAGCGAGGCCGGTAAACATCAGAATCTTATCGCGGAGTTCGCTCTCTGCCTTGACAGCCAGAGCCCACGAAAAAAGACCCACCTTGTATGCTTTCGAAAGTTGAGATTCCGGATTCAGAGCGGTGTAAAAGACGCGGTAAGGCACGCCCGCCCTTTCGATGATGAGGTCGTTGGGTGATTCCAGATGAGCAATCACGTTGGTGTTCAACATGCTACTGAGTTCTGCGTGGAAATTCTTGGGGATCGTTGTCGAGTGAAGTGTGTCGTCCAACCACAGCCCGTTTTGAATGTCGCTCACCTCGCTGATCGTCCGTTCGCCAAAGTCAGGATACGAAAGACCGACTACCAGTGCACCGAGCACCTCACCGGTGTCAAACTCGTCAATGATGGGCGTGACGACCACCTCGAGGATGCGGGGTTTTCCGTTGCTTGGGCCAAGGTAGACATAACCGACCTGTTGCGATTCGAGCTGGGCGACCTGGGCTCCGATGTCTCGTAGCTGCGCCTCCAGGTCGGGGTGAGAGAGGGGTTTCAGTCCTAGGTTTAGGGCCTGCTTCTTTTCAGGAAGAAGCAGGTTCCCTTTGGCGTCCAGAAAGCGAAAGAGCTCTGCAACCCGACTCCGCTTCGCCCGTTCGCGGGCTGCGTTGCGGGCGCGGGCCGTGCGCTGTTTCGCGAAATTCTTAGATTTGGATTTCGGGGCCTTTCGAAGTTCCGGTTCCACTGAGACCGCGTCGGCTTCATCCGCTTGCAGAATCGAGCGCAGTTCGACGCCGCCGTTCCGGTAGAGATCCTCCACGTCGTCTTCGAGAAGAGCTGCGGTGAGACGAACTGATTTGGCGAGCTTCGCGCAGGTGATGCGGATGTTGGAGAGTCGGGCCTCCTGCTCTTGAGGAATGTAATTGATCTCGGATTCAACCTTGTCGGCAAACAGTCCGTCGTACGCCAGTTGCACCTGTTCCTGTGTCACATAGAGGGTGGAGACGGAGACGCCGGCCACCACGGCCATCATGGCGAAGAGCAGTTTGAACCTGAAACTCAGAGCCGACATGATCCCATTCGTGCTGCGGCTTGGCCGCTCACTTTTCTGCAAAATCGACGCGCACTGACCCACCCGCTTTCAACGTCACCGGGCGCTCATGGATCTTGCGACTGCTGAGCCAAGCCTTGAGCACATACTCACCGGCCGGCAGGTTTTCCAAGTGATATTTCCCGTCGGCGTCCGTCTTCACGAAGTGCGGTGTTTCAAGCACGAGAATGGAGGCGCGCATGTGCGAATGGATCTCACAAAAAAGCTTCACTTCCCCCGCCTTGTCGAACACCACGCCCGGCGAGGTTTCATCCTTCATGTAGCGGCCAAGATCGAAGCGCTTGGTTTTCGAATAGGAGAACACGTTGTGGTAGAGCGGATCTCCGTTCGGAAAGTTGACTGTCGTACCGATTTGGATGGGCAGGAGTGCGGGACGGAATTGAAGTTCTTTCTGCACCACTGCACCCGTGATCGTCGGTGGATTCCCATTGCCCTTGGAACCGTCGAGGTAGACCACGGCCGTTGGGAGTTCAGGTTTTCCCGGCTTCACAGTGAGACCTCCGTAGCGCGGAGTGGTCACGCGTTTCTTGGACAGCGCAGTGAGGGAAACGGTTCCTTCAATCGTCGCCGTTTGGGCCTGCGTGTTCAGGACGATCAGCAATACGCCAATCGTGAGGACCCTGCATACAATCGTGTTTCCAAGCCGGTTCATAGGTAACTTGCGGGCGCGGACACTGTCTCCGAAACGCACAGATAGGCAAGGCGTGGTTTTCCCTGTGGACAGACGAAACCTCAGATCACCGCGCTGCATTTCGCCTGCGGGGGCCGGTAAAAAAAAGACGCTCCGTCATGGAGCGCCTTCTTGAGAGGTAAGTGTGCCGTTGCTCAGCTGATGAACTCGCGGGGATCGGTGACTCTGCCGGTCAAGGCGCTGGCTGCCACCGTTGCGGGACTGGCGAGGAAGACCTGGCTTTCTTTGTGTCCCATCCGGCCGGGGAAATTCCGGTTGGTTGCGCTGATGCATTTCATCGGGGAGTTCATCCGGCCAAAGGTATCGACCGGGCCACCGAGACAGGCGGAGCAACCCGCGTTCTCGGTCATCTGGACGCCGGCATCTTTCAGCACATCCCAGACTGTCTTTTCTCCCCAATAGGTGGTCTGTAGATCGCGCACGATTTCCGGGGTTGCCGGGACACCAAAGGTATCAATCTTCACGCTGCGCCCCTTCACTATCTGGGCGAAATCAAGAAAGTCGCTCGTCTTGCCACCGGTGCAGGAACCGATGTAGGCACGATCCAGTTGCATATCCATCTCCTTGGCCAAGAGGCGATTGCCCGGCTCGGGATGACACGCAACGGTTGGTTCGAGCTTGGACAGATCGATCACCGATTCGTAAAAGAATGTTTCATCAGCATCGCGTTCCACCGGTTCGTAGCTCGAACGCGTGCCGTTCAGCTTGGTACGATGGTTCACAATTTCTTCGGTCTTCGCGTCGAATTCGAAGATCCCGTTCTTGCCACCGGCCTCAATCGCCATGTTGGCGATCGTCATGCGATCGTCCATGGAGAGGCCGTTTGCGCCTTCGCCATCGAACTGCATCGCCCGGTAGGTCGCGCCATCAAAACCGATTTCACCGATGATGTGCAGGATTACGTCCTTCGCCATCACGCCCGGCTGGAGGCGGCCTTCGAGGCGAAAGTGCATCGTCTCCGGAACCTTCAGCAACAACTTGCCCGTGCCCATCACGAAGCCGGCGTCCGTGTTGCCAATGCCGGTGGCAAACTGATTGAATGCGCCTGCCATGCAGGTGTGGCTGTCGGTGCCGAACAGCACTTCGCCGGGACGGGTGTGTCCCTTTTGCGGCAAGGCGGTGTGGCAAACGCCGGCGTATTGCGAACCGTATTGTCGGTTCAAAAGTCCCTTGGTGGCATCGAACTGCCAGTGTCCATCCGGATCGTCGATCACGTCGTAGAAGTAGGGGATACCCTGCTCCTTTACGAAGTCACGCAGAATGTCCACGTTCCGGTTGGATTTCGAATCCTGGGTGAAGATGTAGTGATCCGGAATGATGACGATCCGTTCCCGATCCCATACCTTCGCGTTCTCACCAAACTCGCGTTTGAACACCCCGATCGTTCCGGGGCCGCACACGTCGTGCGTCATCAGCACGTCCGCCTTTGCCCAGACGTTGTCTCCGGCAGACACCTTGTCCTTACCGGAAGCGCGGGCGAGTAATTTCTCAGTCAATGTCATAACAAATCAAATTGGCCCGGAACGCTAGCGAAGCGCCGGTCCTGCTGCAACTTGTCTTTTCCGCCGAGCCTTACCCCGAAGTTACGGTTTCAGATGGGTGGTTGCACAGGAAACGAGAACGGAGCCCCTCGGGGTAATCCACCCCCTGGGGGCTTCCTGATGGTCACATTTTTCACCCGGGCTGAAAGCCCGAGAGCGCAAAGCACAGGCGTTCACGCTTGTGTCCCCGCATACAATTCGAATGCGGCCTGTAAGGACGTCAGCGAATCCGCAATTTCTCTGCCGGCTCACGACTTCCGCTACTCGGGGATTCCGTAAACACCGCCGTGGGGCGTTGATCCTGCAGCCAACCGTGTGCACACTTGGACATGCTCCGAGTTGCGATCGTTTACCTCTTCCTCTCACTCACGCCATGGAAACCTTGTGCGGCCGAACTACCGGCTGGACTGCCTTCCGTCCAGGTGAGCAACATCCGTCGTGTGTTTCACAACGGGGAACACAATGCGTTTACCGATCTGGTGAAATTTCGAGACACGTATTACCTCACCTTTCGCAGCTGTCCTGACGGACACATGGTGCATCCCAGTGCATCGATCATCATCCTTGCCAGTGAGGATACCAAAACGTGGCGGCCGGTGCATCGCTTCAGCGTGCCCAAGCGGGATACCCGTGATCCGCATTTCCTGGTTTTCCAAGAAAAACTGTTTGTCTACACCGGCACCTGGTACTGCGGTGAATCCTCTCCGGCCCGCTCGGAGTATACCCTGAATCGGCATCTCGGTTATGCGGTGTGGAGTGGGGACGGCAATAAATGGAGCAATCCAACCATGCTGGAAGGCACCTTTGGCCACTACATCTGGAAGGCGAACACCTACGACGGGAAAGCCTATCTCTGCGGTCGACGCAACCGGGATTTTGAGATCAGCGCCCGGGGTGAAGGCGCGATCGTTCAATCGGCCATGTTGGAGAGTGACGACGGTTTGACCTGGCGGACCCGCACGCTGTTCCAGGAAGAACGCGGTGATGAGACGGTGTTTCAGTTTGAATCGAATGGCGCAATTGTTGCCATTGGTCGACGCGGGAGCAGTAACGCGCAACTGCTTCGCTCCAATCCGCCCTGGACGACCTGGGCGCGTAGTGATCTCGATCGCTATATCGGCGGCCCGATGCTCGCCAAATGGGGCTCACGCTACGTTGCCGGTGGGCGTCGCAGTATTCCCGGCGTCGGGCCACGCACTTCAATGTGTTGGTTCGCAGAAGATCGTCTGCATGAATTTGCACAACTGCCGAGCGGCGGAGACAATTCCTATCCCGGCTTCATCGCCTTCTCCTCGAAGAAGGCGTTGATGTCCTGGTATTCCTCCCACGAGAAGGACGCATCCGGTAAGACCATCACGGCGATCTATCTCGCTGATCTGACCATCCCGGAATGACGCGCCGAGCTCCCGGCGCAGCGCCGATCTGGTGCGTCGGGCCGGGTGTTATCGTCAAATCACGTCTGCACCACGCTCGTGCAAAATCGTGTCGGGACCATAAATGCGCTTCTATTGGAATCATTTCTTTCATTTCGGGTACGGACAAAAAGACTCTCAATATCCTACCCGGACACGACCCCGGAAAGTATGGGTTTCGATTCGACGGTGGTATCTATCGCCTCCCCAGAGACTCCTACATCAATAGCCTAGTCGCTGCAGGAATTGAGCGCGACGACATCCGGCTCGACGGACATCCAAACTTCGAACCAACCCGCTACCGCTCCGGAGTCGAAGCCGGAAGGTAATGAGAACCCCAAACCCGAATCGGATGTGCGCCTCCAGTAGCAGGGGGGAGTCCTTTTACGTTCGGCTGAAAATATGGAAGCGGATCACCCTTCTAATTCTCAGTCCACGCATCCTGTCATCAGGGAGCGCAACGAAAAGCGGCAGAAGACAGCCGCCAAAAAGTTGACGCGCCAACCTATTCCCTGGTGCTGAAAAGTTCGGAGAACTGCCAATTTGAGTTCGCCCGATTGAAGTGAGCCTCCTCACGGCGAAGCGACGAGGTCGAATTATCAACCGTGAGCTCCGCTCCAGTTCAACTTGCCACGGAGCGTTCGGAAGAAGGATTGCCCCTCGATCTGCAAAAGTTTGATGGTGCGACGACTGCGACGGATCTTTACAGATTCGCCCGCCTGCATTGGAGCCAGCATGTTCCCATCGGCGGAGACGTTCGTGTCGGGTTTCCGGCTCAGGAGTTGGATCTCAATCTCCGAGTCCAGGCTGAGAATCAGTGACCGATTGGAGAGCGTATGTGGGCAGATCGGTGTGAGCATGAACACCTTGGCGTAGGGACTCACCAAGGCACCGCCCGCAGCCAACGAATACGCGGTGGAACCGGTCGGGGAGCTGACGATCATTCCATCGCAACGATAGTGGGTGAGCGGTTCACCGTTCACGCGGACCTCCAGCTCGATGAGCCGGGATTCCTGCCCGCGTGCCACCACGAAATCATTCATGGCCTGAGCCTTCAGTTTCTTGCCCCCAAGCGTTCCCTCAAGCTGGATGAGCGAACGACCTTCGATACTAAAATTCCCCGCCCAGATCTGTTCAAGTGCCTCGGGAAGTTTCTTGTGGGTAATGGTGGTGAGAAAGCCGAGGCGACCGGCGTTGATGCCAATCATGTGCGGGGAACCGGCGGAGTTTCGCGCGGTGCTGAGAATTGTGCCGTCCCCACCCGCGACCAAAAGGAGATCGGTATTTCGGGAAAGTGCCACCGTGTCTTTGTGGGATACAATATCCAGCGATGCAAATTGCACGGTCGCGTGGTCGGCTGCAACCTGCCGCCCACTTTTCGCGATCAGCTCCGCCGCATGTTGAATGATGTTTCGGCACGCGGGTTTGCTGGTGTTGGCCACCAATCCGATGCGGGGAAATCTGTCAGGTTGCTTTTTCAATTAATGCGAGAAATTCCTTATTGCCGGCCGGCCCAGTGATGGGTGATTCAGTTTCGCCACGCCAGACTGTTTTTCCGTCATTCACAAATTCCCGGAGTTCAGTCAGCACCCGTTGATGAATTGCCGGATCGGTGATCACGCCCTGTCCCCGATCAGCCTCGGCCTTTCCGGCCTCAAACTGCGGTTTCACCAGTGCCAGAAGCTTAGCGCCCGGTGCCATTAAATCAACGGCCGCCGGAATGATTTTCTTCAGCGAGATGAATGAGCAGTCGGCCACAACCAACGGGAACGGTTCGAACGATTCCGGGAAGGCCCCGGGGGTGAGCATCCGGGCGTTGGTGCGTTCCATCACTTCGACGCGGTCGTCCTGCCGGAGTTTCCAGGCGAGCTGTCCGTGGCCGACGTCCACTGCAAAAACGCGCGCGGCTCCGTTCTGAAGCAGACAATCGGTGAAGCCGCCGGTGGACGAACCCAAGTCGAGCGCGAACTGGCCGGTCGGATCGATTTGAAAGTGGGCGAGGCCCTTCTCGAGTTTCAGGCCCCCACGGCTCACGTATTTTTCGACTTCGCGCAACGTGATCTCCGCGTCGGGCTTCGGGTTGTCGCTGGCCTTGCGGGCGACCTGGCCGTTCACTTCAACCTGACCCGCCATGATCGCGCGTTTGGCCTTTTCACGACTGTCATACAGGCCGCGTTCAACGAGTGCCTGATCGAGGCGAATTTTCATGGCTGGGTGATTTCTTCTGCGAACCGGGGTGCCGTTGAGATTATACCAGGTCTTTGCGGCTGGCACCGTGGAGCTGATTCCAACGGACTCCCCGGAGAGAATGGGGGATCTGTTGCAAGGTCTTCAAGGCGGTTTCTTTGTCTCCGGATCTAATTGCTGCGTCGGCGATGTTCAGTCGGGCTCCGGCCAGTGAACGTTCCATCCCGTCTCCGCGCTGCCGGGCGGCCAAGGCGGCGTCCTTGCTTTCCGCCAGCGCCGATTCGGCTTCTTCGCGATCGGCTTTTGCCTGGCTTGCCTCGGCGGTGGCAACCCGCCCGAGTTTGTGTGCCCGGAGGACGTAGGCGATTCCGGTCGCAACAATCAGGACGCCCAGCACGAGTCCGCCCGTGCTGGTCAGAAAATCCAGCACGGTTCCGCTCTTCTGCGTCAACGAAAGAGCCAACCAGACCGCGATGCCAAATCCGATTTCCTTGCGATGCCGTTTCAGCATGAGCCAAAACAGGCCCAGCGTGCCGACGTCTTCGGCGGTGGTGGCGAAACCGCGGCGAAAGGAATCCACGTCGGCGGCAAATTCGCCGACGGTCTGGTAGCGATCCTCACGCCGACGTGCCAACGCGCGCATACAGACCGCGGAGATCCCACCCGGAATCCGTCCGCCGGGACACTGTGGGAACGGACGTGTTCGACGCGATCCACCCTTGGGATTCAGATCGGCGGGCGGGGTGATCTTGTGTTGAACGATATTGGTGAGCAGTTCGGTGAGCGAATCACCGGATACCGGTGTGCTCAGAGTGAGCATCGCGTAGAGAATCCCTCCCAACGAAAAGACATCCGAACGCGCGTCAATCTCGTCCAGCTTGCCCAATGCCTGCTCGGGCGACATGTAGTTGGGCGTCCCGATGACCGCCCCATCAACCGTAAGGCTGCCGGTCATCAGATCCAGCTGGTCCCCCCGCGGGCTGGCGGTGAATTTGGCTTGCTCGGCTTCGTCGGCCGACTGTTGCTCGTCGTCGAGGATCTTCGCGATGCCCCAATCCATCACCAGCACTTCGCCGAATTCACCCACCATGATGTTCTCGGGTTTGAGATCCCGATGCACGATGCGGTTGAAGTGGGTGAACGCGATGGCGTCACAGATCTTGCTGTAAATCGTGAGCAGATGGTCGAGATTGTAATACCGGATCGTGGCTTCCTCGCCCTTCTTGATCGCGGCGAGAATAGCGTGAAGCGTCCGCCCCTTCACCAGCTTCATCGTGTAGAAAAGTCGCTCCTGCGCGTCACGTCCAAGTTCATGGATCGGGACAATGTTCGGATGCTCCAATTGCCCCAGCACAATGGCTTCGCGGATGAAACGTTTACGGGCTTCACCTGAAATCGCCGCGTCGGGCAGCAGGACTTTCATCGCGACCGTACGTCCGAGTGATTCGTCCCGTGCTGAGAGAATGCTACCCATTCCACCCTGCGCGATTTCCGGGCCCTGGGTGTAATGACGCGTGCCGAGCTTCTCCTCGATCTCGGAGGTGGAGGCGGTGGAATAGGCCAGACTTGGCACCGAGCCACTCAGCGTGAGCGAGGCACCTACAGTTTTCGCCGCCGCCGCATTGGTCGTGGCAAAAGCCGTCTCCCGGGCTTCGTTGGTGCTGCCCAACGGTGCCACCAGCAACGAGACCGCGCCGACATGCACCGATGATGGGTAAGGCAATTCACACATTCCCCGCAGGGCATAGTCCCCCACCATTGTGCCCGCGGTACTGCCCAGATCTTCGATCGTGAATTGTTCCCCGGTCAGCACCACCCGTGCGTGCAGGCGGGAAACCGTTTCCGACTCCAGAAAGAGATCGCAGTCCTCGTGGCGACCCAGAACATAGCTGCCTTCGCTCACGCGAAATTCGCGTGAGCGGCCGTCTTCGAAAGTGGCGATCAGTTCAAATTGCTCCATGCCTGGAATCTGTGGGTCCGCGCGTCTCGCATGGTTCCTCAAGCGGGCTGTGATATCAAGCGCGCCGTCCCCCGCCAGTAACCACGCGGGTGGCAATAAGCCTGTGCGGGCAGATTCAATCGCCTGCAATAAGCGGTTGAGCGCGGACATCAGAGCGGGCTAACCTGAGAAACAGATGAGATCCACTTTGACATTTGCGCTCGCGATTACGCTCGCGGGAACCGGCCCGTCGCTGGGGATTGAATTCAACAAGGACGTGCGCCCCGTGTTGTCCGACAACTGTTTCCAGTGTCATGGGCCTGATTCGGGGTCGCGAAAGGCCGGTCTGCGACTGGATCGGGAGGAGGATATTCTGGCCGACCGTGAAGGCTCCCGCGTTGTGGTGCCGGGGAAGCCGGCTGAGAGCGAGTTGATCAAACGCATCACCTCCACGGATCCGGATGAAGTCATGCCGCCTTCCGGCAAAGAGCCACTTACACCCGCGAAGAAGAAGGCCATTATCGAATGGATCAAAAATGGCGCGAGCCACGAACTGATCAGCTCCCTGAAGCCAATCTAGCCTTTCTGCGCGTTGACCTCGCAGATGATGTGCACGATGTCAGCGTGTTCCGGAATCATATCCTTGTAGCGATGCGGCGGCAGCGGGTTCGCGGCGACGATCATAATCTCAGCCGCATGAATTCCCGGTCCGATCGACCAGACATGAAGGTCCGTCACAAAAGTCCCCTCGTTGCTTTCGATCGCTTCGCGCACAGTCTTTACGCGAGTGTCCCCGGCCTGCTGGTCGAGGAGCACCAGCCCGGAACTCCGCAACAATCCGACCGACCAACGCCCCACAAGAAACGCGCCCACCACCCCCATAAACGGATCCATCCATTGAAGACCGTAATACTTTGCTGCCAACAGGGCGAAGATCGCCAGCAGCGACGTCAAAGCATCCGCCATCACGTGCAGATAGGCTGAACGTAGATTCTGATCAGCCGTCGCACCTCCCTCCGTCGGACCGTGAGAATGCGCATGGGAGTGTGAGTGGGAATGCCCACCACCTGCGCCATCGCCTCCCAGAATGAACACTGAAGCCCCGTTGACAATCAGCCCGACAATGGCCACGGCAATGGCCTGGTTGTAGGCAATCTCCACCGGGGAGATGAAACGCTCACAGCTCTCCCAGATCATTCCCAACGCGAACAGCGCCAGCAACAGCGCCCCGGTGAATCCCGCGAGCGCGTTTACCTTTCCCGTTCCAAAACTAAACCTCGGATTGGCGGCGTTGCGGCGCGCGTAGATATAGGCGAAGAACGAGATTCCCAATGCAGCGGTGTGCGAGGCCATGTGCAACCCATCTGCCAACAAAGCCATCGATCCGTAGGCAATTCCCGCCCAAATCTCGACCACCATCATCACGGCCGTCAGCAGAATCACCCACAGTGTACGGCGTTCTCCCGCCTTCCGGACATCCTGTCCAAATGTGTGATCATGCGACCACTGCCTGCGTTCTTCAGCATTCATGCCGGACAGATTGGACGACCCGAAAGCGGTTGTAAACCGGTCTCCTGCTTCTCACTGAAAATACTTTTCAGCCGGTCCTCATCCCCGGTGCAAAACCGGAGCTGTTTTCGGCAATTTTCGCAAAGCCGCTCAACGCAGCTACACCGGAAGCGAGGAATTGAGGCATGGAGCTTTCGCGATTTCATCCGCTCGGCGGTGGCTCATTCGTCTCCGCCCCCTTCCAATCAGATACTGTATGAAGGAACGCCTTCGATTGATCTGGCCGAGTTGCATGGGAGGAAGTAAATCGTTGTCATGATCAGACGCAGAGAATTCCTCCTTTCGACGGCCGGATCCCTCGCCTTCCCGATGGTCGTCCGGTCGCAGGCCGCGGCTCCCGCGAAACGCAAACCGCGCATCGCGTTCCTTGGCACCATCGTTCAGAAGCATTCCCACGCGCAGCACTTTCTCGATCGGATGACGGTCGGCTACAC
>JBLFYM010000162.1:0-13630 GCA_047608975.1 Limisphaerales bacterium
GGCGCAAGCCGATGGGTTTCCCAATTCGCGGCTCAGGTTGTCGAATGCCACAAGGAAAGCTGTAGAGGACTACAGCACTCCAAAACCTGGCGGAGACAGGAGGAACTTGGCAGGCGCACCAGCGAATTCTGCCAGTGGCATTCGGGGCCCTGCCTCCTTGCGATATCTGCTCCCGAACTACGGAGACAATTCCTCGACAAACGCTTCGACCATTTTCACATCTTCTTCAATACGCCGCTGGCTCTGTGGATCTGCAGCCCGAAGGTCGCGTTGTAACGCCGCGAGCAACTCTTCCTTAAGAAACGGAACTGCCTCCCCCGCGTTGCCCCCCCAAGGTCGCATTGCCTCGCACCACAGGGCTATTTGACTGCGGAAGCGGTTTCGGTCTGACAACGACATCGCCGTGCGCAATCTTTCAACGATCAATCGGATCCCGTCAGATGGATCCACTCCGAGGTAAGCCATATGACGCGTGGGTTGATAGCCTACATCGTTGGTACCGTTTGGCGGCATCTTTGCAACCCGTAATACCTCCGCCGCGATGATCGGAAACCGATTGGGCATCTTTCTCAGCGCTACCAATCCGAATACCTGAACATGATCGTGCGAATCCCCAATCGCGGAGAGCAAGGTCAAAAGCGTTAGCGGATGATCGGGCCCAATGATGGGAAGAATTGGCAGGCAACCAGCGAAATCGGATTTACCATTCGGCTGGTCGAAAATCTTGGAGATGATCAAAGGAACAACGGCCCGCGCATTTGTCCCCATCGATTCAAGCCCAGACATCGCCGCGCGAGAATCCGCTACATTGGTCGAAGAAACCCAGTTGGTTAGCAACTGAAAATGCCTTCCCCCAAGAAATCCAAATGTGCGCAGGACTTGGGCTCTTTTGCGACTATGTGAGCTAGCCAAAAGGTCGAACAGAAAAGGCTCTACAGCTGCCGGATCCTTTCTCCCCAGAACCGACAATGCACGTAGCGCTTTCAGTCGCCTTGATTCAGCTGATTCAGCGTTTCGAACTTTGGTATTGCCAAAAACCTTTTCACGAAGCGCCTTAAAGGGAATGTGACTCCGCGCCTCAGCCTCTCGGTATTCGTCGATAACATACGGAATCGCCGAGGCATCGAATCCCTTGAGCACCTCTTCGGTGGCAGCGCGGCCGCCGTTCAACCACTCCGTGATGGTCATCCCTTGGCTGACCGGCTGCCAACGGATCGAGCAAACCTGCATCACTATCGGCACGGCCAATACGCAGGAGATCGCGGCGGCAGTGCGCCAGCGCGAACGCGAAAGACGAGCTACCGAATCATCCCCTCCTGATTCCATCCGCGCATGCTGCCCGCTGCGCGATGCTGCAGCAACTTAAAGCAGTTCGCCCTGCGAGTCGGTCTCGTCCGCGTCCTCTGGTGCTTCTGTAGCAGCAGGAGACGGCGTGCCGCCATCAGCAGCTTGCGAGCCTTCCAGCGCAACGACCGCTCGGCGAATCTGCTGTCCTTGGAAAGTGAATCCCATCGCGATGGTCTGGGTAATCTTGGCACCGGCTTCAACTTCACGATCTCCCTCCACCGGGATGTGATTTGCCGCATCGAACTCACTGTCTGGTTCCGCGATGAACGGCATCAATCCCACGCGGCGGGCGGCGTCGTGACAGGCGGATTGAAAGTTGGAGAGCTGCTCCATCACATTCTTCTGCCCGGAGCGTAGCGCCGCCTGTTGCAGCGCGTGGACGTGATCCAGAACGCGGACGAGCACTTCCAGCCAGTCGGTTTCCGAGCGGCGAAGCTTTTCCGTCTCCAACTTAAGCGCGGCCTTTTCGCGGTCGTTGGCTTTGGTCATGAATTCGCTGAATCGTTTTGCCTCCGCGCCGATGCTATCGGAGATCGCCTTGGCGGAATCGACCGAGCGGGTGGAATGCTCCTGAACGGTCATCCATTGGGCGGTCGCGGTGGTAATCTGGTCCACGACGCGTTGAACGTTGGAGATCTGCTTGGTGGAGACTGCCAACGTATCGATCTCGGTCATGCGCAGCTGCGCCTTCGCGTCCAGCAGGAATGGGAGCACACTGATGATGCCGCCGCCCAGCACACAGACACAGATCATGCCGCCGGTCAGATTGTTGATCGGTTGCGGGCTGGTCTTCAGAATCCACCAGCCGATCAGATCCAGAAACAACGCACTTGCAATGAAAGGCACCACGGTCGGCCACTTGCCGAGTTTGCCATCAGATTGATTCGCCATGGATGGAGCTTAGTTGCCCGCGCGAAGTTCGTTCAATGGAAAAGGGAAAACCGCCTGAATCCAGCCCCGTATTTTCATCCAATTGACACCCTTCCTCGCCAGAGCTTAACGTTCGCCCACAAATGACTGCATTGAAGGAATCCCTGCTGGAGCTGGTCCGGCGCGCGTCGGCGGAAATCCCGGACGACGTGCACGAGGCGATCGTGGCTTCGCTCCAAAACGAGAAGAAGAACACGATTGCGGAATCGGCCCTGAAGATCATCGACCGAAACATCGCGCTGGCGAAACAGAAGTCCCAACCGATCTGTCAGGACACCGGCAGCATCATTTTCTATGTGGAATGCCCGGTGGGGATGGACCAGATCGAGTTTGAAGACGCGGCCCGCCTCGCCGTGAAGCAGGCCACCAAACAGGGATTTCTCCGGCAAAACTCGGTTGATTCGCTGACCGGCCGAAACGATGGCACCAACGTCGGACCCGGCTCACCGACGATTCACTTTCACCAGCACCGGGGGGAGGAACTGAAGGTAAGCCTCATCCTCAAGGGCGGTGGTTGCGAAAACGTGGGTGCCCAATATGCCCTTCCGGACACAGCTCTGAAAGCCGGCCGCGATCTCGACGGTTGCCGCAAATCGATCCTCGATGCCGTTGTGCAGGCACAGGGCAAAGGCTGCGGACCTGGAATTCTCGGAATCTGCATCGGAGGGGATCGCGCCACCGGATATGAATTTTCAAAGCAACAACTCCTGCGAAAACTGGGCGATCGAAACTCGGTTCCTGAGTTGGACAAACTGGAACAGGATATCTTGAAGACCGCCAATGAGTTGGGAATCGGCCCGATGGGTTTCGGCGGCAAAACCACATTGCTCGGCGTCAAGATTGGCGTATTGAACCGACTTCCCGCCTCCTACTACGTGAGCGTGAGCTACATGTGCTGGGCCTACCGCCGGCAGGGCTTCACTTTGAACAACACAGGCGAAATCCAAAATTGGCTTTACTGACATGATCGAACTCACTCTCCCATTCACAGAGGAAAAGATCCGCTCGCTGAAGGTCGGCGACGAAGTCTCCATCTCCGGCGTGCTCTACACCGGGCGCGACGTGGTGCACAAATACCTGCATGAGGGCGGCGCCTTGCCCGACGGTGTGAGCTTTGAAAACGGCATCATCTACCACTGCGGTCCCGTGGTGCTGAAGGACGAGAACGGTGACTGGAAGGTCACCGCAGCTGGCCCAACGACATCCATCCGCGAGGAACCGTATCAGGCCGAGATCATCGAAAAGTTCGGCGTGCGCGGCGTGATTGGCAAAGGCGGCATGGGACCGAAGACGCTGGCCGCGTGCAAGGATCACGGATGTGTCTACTTTCATGGCATCGGCGGAGCCGCCCAGGTTCTGGCCGAATGCATCACCAAGGTGCGCAACGTTTACATGCTCGAAGAGTTCGGATCACCCGAGGCGATCTGGGAGCTGGAGATCAATGCGTTTCCGGTGGTGGTCACCATGGATTCACATGGCAATTCGCTTCACGACGAAGTGCGGGCTGCGAGCGAAAGCGCTTTGAGCGAGCGAGTTTGAAACTTGCCTCAACCTACGCCCGATGTCCTGTTCAGCCAAAAAAGAGCTCGCCAGATTGGGCGTGGTCCTATTCCTCGGATTCGCAAGCTTGGGGCTCGCGGCGGCTGCGCCCGCCGTCATCGCATACCTTCCCAACTACCGGATGCAGTCGTTCGACGCGGGCAGACTCAGCGGCGTCACCGATCTCATCTATTTCAACATTACGCCCACGAAATCGGGTGGACTTCCCACACCGACGATGCCCGCTTCAGATTTGGCGAAACTCCGAAAGATCACGCGCGACTACGATGGGCGAGTATTGATCACGGTCGGCGGCTGGGCTTGCTCCGACGGATTTCCGGCGCTCTCCGCCTCAGCGGCCGCCCGGTCCCGCTTCATCCGGCAACTCACGGCTTTTTGTGTGAAGAACAAATTTGGCGGGATCGACTATGATTGGGAACATCCCACGGGTGCGCAGCAACTGGCGGACTATTCCTCACTGATCACTGAAACCAGGGAGCACGTCCGCCCGCGCGGAATGTGGGTCACCGTCGCCCAAGCGGGTTGGCAGAATCTGGGGACTCAGATATACGCGAACGTCGATCGCGTTCACCTGATGGCCTACGATCATCCCTTTCCACAGGCGACCTTTGAGAAATCAACTGCCGACGTCGAAAGGCTTGTCGCCTGGGGATGCCCGCCACCCAAGATCGCGTTCGGAATTCCGTTCTACGGCCGCAACGAAAAGCGCGTGGCCAAGACCTATGCAGAGCTCAGCGAACTCCAAAGGTCGAAGATGATTGAATCGGACGACATCAGATCGGGATACGCATTCAACGGACCTGGTACCGTGAAGAAGAAGGTGGCGTTCACGCTCAGCGAAGGACTGGCTGGGATAATGGTCTGGGAGCTCGGCCAGGATGCCAGCGGCTCCGAAGCTTTGATGCCGATTGTGCTGGATGCCATTCGAGGCACCAATCCGTGAGCCACGTAACATCCCAGTGTGCTGATCAGTTGCGCGGCGGCATCACTCGCTCACGTGGGTCGCACAGTGTGGGTTGATCAACCCACTCCAAGCCGGCCCTTGGTCGCGCCACCAAAACAAAAGAGGCGGCCCAACGGACCGCCTCACAGTTGGAATTGTGCAATCCGGATTACTTGACCGTAACCGTGATCTTTTTCGAAAGAACCGGCGGATTGTGGGGAACGTGTGCGTAGTCAGCGAGGATGAGTTGGAGCGTGTGTTTGCCCGGCTTCAGTTCGAGCGTCACTTCTGTCTGACCTTTGCCAAAGTGCTTGATGGTGTCGGGCTTGTCGGCTGGAAGGGGCATATCCATCGCCGGCAATTTGTCGACGTCCACCAACAGGTGATGATGGCCGGTGCCCGGAATCGGCTGACCACTCGCGGTAATGCCGGCCGGGCTGACGCCCATATCACGCAGACCAAAGACGACCTTCACTTTGGATTTCACGGTCTTGCCGTCCTTCGGTGTTACGATGTACGCCTTGGCGCCTTTCGGCGAGTCCTGGCGTTTGGGTTTGTCGGCCCCCGAAACGGGGAGGGCCAACATGAGTGCGGGTATGAGAGCCCAGATAGTGCAGTGGATTTTTTTCATAATAGAATCGGTAACGTAAGAGCAGACGATTCTGCCGACGCTGAATTCGGTCGCAATGTTTTTTGTGGAAAACCGCCCGTGGTCACGGGAAAGACCCCTTGTAGACATCCTTGACCGAAACCTCGGTTTCGGACGGTTGACCAAGGAACTCCAACAGCAGCTTCACCCGTTCTCGCCCCGGTAACAGGATTTTTACAACCGCCTCGATCCCCATAAACGGCCCCTCGGAGATGGTCACCTCATCTCCCTGTTCCAGAGTCTCAGTGAACACTTTCAGGTCCGTTTCATCCAACTGCGTGCGGAGGTCAGCCACGACCTCATCTTCAATGGCGAGATATTGATCGCCGAAGCGGACAGCACCGGCAATTCCTGAGGCCGACTGAACCAGTCGCAGTTGGTGTTCCCAATCGAAACGCGCAAAGATGTAACTCGGGAACATTGCTTCGGTGAACCACACCTTGCCCCGCCGCGTCAGCCGTTGAAAACGAACCTGTGGGCAAAATCTCTCCACCCCCTCAAGCAGGTCCAGATGCGCGGCCGCCACATGCTCACGCTTCAATTGCGTGCGCATACAAAACCATTGAAGTTTACCCTCTTGTTCCACGAGCACAGACAGTAACCCAGCGAATGCCGTTTCTCAAGCCGACTTGATCGCGATGGATCGACGCCAGCAAAACAATGCGCTGCCGGCAATCAACAGAAACACACTCACCCAGTGGGCCGGCGTCATCCACCCGGTCATCTGGGTATCCGGATAGTCCCCGCGAAACAATTCCGCGACGCTGCGAATGACACCATATCCCAGCAGGTAGACGGCGAAGATCTGACCGTCGAAACGCTTCCGCCGGTAAAGCCATGCCAACGCAAGGTAAAGCCCGACGTTCATCGCCGATTCGTAAATCTGAACCGGGTGAACCAGATTCGGATGTGTGAAATGCCCGACCGGGAACTTCACCGCCCACGGCAGTTCGCAGGCCCGGCCAAAGCAACATCCGGTCATGTAACATCCCAACCGCCCCAAAGCGTGTCCGAGCGCGATGCTCGGGCCAATTGCATCCGCGAGTTTCCAGGTTGGGAGCTTCTTCCAAACGGTGTAGCCAAAGGCCGTAAGCGTCGCACCGATGAGACCGCCGTTGAACACAAAGCCGCTGCGAACGGCGAGCATCTTGATGAATGGTTGGCCAGAGAATTCCTCCTCCCAGAACATGATGATGTAGAGAAGACGCGCGCCCAAAAATGCTCCACCAAAAATCCACAGGGCAAGATCGGTGACCGTCTCCGCATTCAAGCCATCGCGTTCACCACGCCGGCCCGCCGTCCAAACACCCGCCAAGAATCCGGCGGCGACAAACATTCCGTACCAATGAAGCTCAAATCCACCAATGCTGATTGCTATCTGCTGCACGCGGCGGAGAACGTAATCGGCACCGGGGACTTTCCCAAGGGATTTATTGATGCGCGTGAAATACTCTGCCCTCCGGCGAGTCGCGCTGCTTGACGATACCCAGACAAAAAAATAGCGACCTATTCGGTCGCCACGGTAATTCGGGTTTCGCGCGCTTGATGTTTGCTTCTCAGCGTTTCCGCCGGCGCATCACATCCAACTGTGCGATTGATTGGGCCAAGGCGGCCTGGACCATCGCGGTTTCCTCGTCGTCGATTTTTTCAGCGAGCCTTGCTTCGGCGCGCTTTCTGGCCTCTTCGGCCTGCGCCTCGTCGATATTGTCCGCTTCGACAGCCATATCGGTCATCACGGCAACCTTTTCACCGGTGATTTCCACAAATCCTTCGCCAACAGCGAGATAAATTTCCTGACCACCACTGCGGGCGACGATTTCGCCGGCAGCAACCTGGGTCATCAGTGGAATGTGCATGGGATAAATACCCATCTCCCCTTCCTTGCCAGGAAGCGTCACCATGTCCACATCCTCGGAATAAACCCGCGCTTCCGGTGTGACTATTTCCAGTTTGAGCGTCGCCATGGTGGTTTTGAGATTCGCAAGACTAAGCGTTCAACGCTTCGTCAATTCCGCCCTTCATGTAGAAATTATTTTCCGCAACATTATCATGTTTGCCGTCGAGAATCTCAGCGAAACCACGAATCGTATCTTCAACGGGAACCTGCTTTCCGCTGACACCGGTGAACACTTCAGCAACCGTGAACGGCTGGCTGAGGAATTTCTGAATCTTACGGGCACGAAACACCGTGAGTTTGTCTTCAGTAGACAATTCGTCCATTCCCAGAATGGCGATGATGTCCTGCAAATCCTTGTAACGCTGGAGCACCTGCTGCACCCCGCGAGCGACGCGATAGTGCTCTTCGCCGACAACGTCAGGAGACAAGGCCCGCGAAGTGGATGCCAACGGATCAACCGCGGGATAGATGCCCAACTCAGCAATGGAACGTTCCAACACGATGGTTGCATCCAAGTGAGCAAACGTTGTGGCTGGAGCGGGATCAGTCAGATCATCCGCCGGCACGTAAACTGCTTGGAACGACGTGATCGAACCCTTCTTGGTGGAAGTAATGCGCTCCTGGAGGTTGCCCATCTCAGCAGCCAGCGTCGGCTGGTAACCCACAGCGGACGGTGTGCGACCGAGCAAAGCGGAAACTTCGGAACCGGCCTGCGAGAAACGGAAAACGTTGTCCACGAACAGGAGCACGTCCTGATTATGCTCATCGCGGAAATACTCGGTCACCGCAAGTGCGGAAAGCGCGACGCGAAGACGAGCACCGGGCGGCTCGTTCATCTGACCGTAAACCAGACCGATCTTCGATCCAGGGATAATGATCGGCTGACCGTTCGGCCCCAGCTTGGGATGACCATTCTCATCTTTTTCGACCTTGATCACGTTGGCCTCGATCATTTCGTTGTAGAGATCGTTCCCTTCACGGGTCCGTTCTCCCACACCGGCAAACATGGAAACCCCGCCGTGGAGTTTCGCGATGTTATTGATCAGCTCCATGATGACGACGGTCTTGCCGACACCGGCACCACCGAAGGCACCAACCTTGCCGCCCTTGAGGAATGGGCAGATCAGATCGATGACCTTGATCCCGGTCGTCAGAATGTCTGGGCTGGTGGACTGATCCACGAGCGGCGGAGCCTGCCGATGAATCGGGCAATACTTGTCCGCCTTGACTTCGCCCTGTTCGTCCACTGCATCGCCAGTCACGTTGAACACGCGACCCATGACCGCGTCGCCGACGGGCATCGAAATTGGAGCGCCGGTATCGGTCACCGCCGTGCCCCGGGAAAGACCTTCGGTCGTGGACATCGCGACGGCCCGCACCCAGTTGTCGCCAAGATGCTGCTGCACTTCCAGCGTCAGCTTGGTCTCTTCGCCGCCGGGAGGCGTGAAGTTGATGATGAGGGCGTTGTAAATGGCGGGCAGGTTGTCGGTGAATTCCACATCCACCACCGGACCAATGATTTGAACGATCTTGCCAGTGCTCATTGCTTGTCTTTCTAAACTCAGTTACCCAACGCCATTTGCGCGGTGGTGATTTCCAGCAGTTCGCTGGTTATGTTGGCCTGTCGCAGCTTGTTGTACTGCAAAGTCAGGTCTTTGATAATTTCCTTGGCGTTGTCGGTCGCGTTCTTCATCGCAACCATCCGGGCACTGTGCTCAGAAGCCTTGGATTCCAACAGAACTTGATACACCTGATAATTCAGGTAATGCGGGAGCAATGCCCCCAAAACGTCTTCTGCGCCGGGCTCAAATTGAAACTCGGTCGTTCCAGCGGTCAATTCTCCGGCACCTGATCCGGTAATATCCGCGTCCAACGCCTCAATCTTACCCACCGGAAGAAACTGCTTGGCGGTGGGGACCTGGGTCAGCGTGTTGACGAAATCGGTGTAAAGAACGTCCACCGCATCCACATCACCACTCAGGAAAAGCTCCTGGGCAAACTTGGAAATCTGGCGTGCCTCCGCAAAGAGCGGCGCATCCTTGTAGGTGAACTCCGCAGCCAAATCGCGTTTCGTGCGGGCGACATATTGCGACGCCTTGCGTCCCGCCGTGATGTGCACGGTTACCGCCGCATCATACTTGGAAACTTCACGTAGCAGATTTGTATTCAACGCACCGCACAAACCTTTGTCAGAACTCACGACGATCAGGCCACGCTTGGAGACCTTTTCGCGCTCTTCCATCAACGGCTGCAGAGACTCCCCAATGTTGGCAGTCACCTCGGCCATCACCGAGTTCATCTGCTCGGCATACGGACGTCCCGCCAAGGCTGAATCTTGTGCCTTGCGCATCTTGGACGCCGCGACCATCTGCATGGCCTTGGTAATCTGGGCGGTGTTCTTGACCGACTTGATGCGTCGGCGAATGTCGCGTGTGGTCGGCATGACTTACCGATAAGTGGATTTGAATTCTTCGATAGTGCTCTTCAATTCGCCGCCGATCTCGTCATCGATCTTGCCCTTGGCTTCGATCTTATCGAGCAGATCCGCTTTGCGGGTGGTCAGCTGATCCGAGAACTTCGCCTGAAAGTCCTTAACCTTGTCGACATCCACATCGTCAAAGTATTTTTCCTGAACTGCCCAGAGAGTTGCGACCTGAATGGCGACCCGCTGCGGATTGTACTGGGTCTGTTTGAACAGTTCGACAATACGCTTTCCGCGTTCCAACTGAGCCTGGGTCTTGGCGTCCAGATCGGAGCCAAACTGGGCGAAAGCCGCGAGTTCACGGAACTGGGCCAGTTCGAGTTTGATCTTACCGGCAACCTGCTTCATCGCCTTGATCTGCGCAGCAGATCCGACCCGACTCACAGACAGACCGACCGAAATCGCCGGGCGTACACCCTGGTAGAAAAGATCTGTTTCCAGATAGATCTGGCCATCCGTGATGGAAATAACGTTGGTAGGAATGTAAGCCGAAACGTCACCCGCCTGAGTTTCAATGATCGGCAGAGCGGTCAAAGACCCGTCACCATACTTTTCACCGACACGGGCGGAACGTTCGAGCAAACGGCTGTGGAGGTAGAACACATCTCCCGGGAAAGCTTCACGACCGGAAGGCCGTTTCAAAATCAGCGACACTTCGCGATAAGCCACCGCGTGTTTGGACAAGTCATCGAGAATGATCAACGCGTCCATGCCGTTGTCCATGAACCATTCACCAATCGCTGCTCCGGCGAACGGAGCGAGGAACTGGTTCGAGGCCGGATCCGAAGCCGCGGCACACACAACGATGCTGTATTTCATCGCGTCCGCCTTTTCGAGTTCGGCGATCACACGGGCGACGTTCGACTGTTTCTGGCCGATGGCAACGTAGATATTGTAAACCGGGCGAAACCCTTCCTTGCCTTCATTGGCAGAATTGATGTTCGCCTGATTGATCATCGTGTCCACGCCGATCGTGGTCTTGCCGGTTGAACGGTCACCAATGATCAACTCGCGTTGTCCGCGTCCAATCGGAATCATCGCGTCCACCGACATGATGCCAGTCTGGAGCGGCTGATTGACCGGACGGCGCTTCACGATTCCGGGAGCGATTTTTTCCACCGGATAGGAAACGTCAGATTCAATCGGGCCCTTGCCATCAATCGGCAGTCCGGCCGAATTGACCACGCGACCGAGCAAGCCTTTACCAACGGGCACCTGGAGTAGCTTGCCGGTGGATTTGACTTCCTGCCCCTGACGGACCTTCGTCGAGTCACCCAAAAGGATGACGCCCACTTCGGTTTCCTCAAGGTTCAGCGCGAGGCCGATGACACCTTCACCGAAGTCGAGCATCTCGTTGGCCATACAGCCGGTAAGGCCTTCAACTTTGGCGACGCCGTCACCGACCTCACGGACGATGCCGACATTTTGCTGATCCACCGAGGTTTTCACACCGGCGATCTGAGCCTCTATTTCCTGCAGTAACTCGCTCATAATAGATTCTTCTTATTGCTAAATTTAAAGGGCCGCACTGTTTTTTAGCTGCATCAGGCGGCCGTGCACGCTGCCATCATAAACATCACTACCAATCTGGATCCGGAGCCCGCCGATCAGGGTCGGATTCACCGAGAACGACAGCTTCAATCCGCCGCCGTAGCGTTTCTCAAGATTCGACTGAACTACTGCCTGCTGTTCGCCGGTCAGTTCGGCAGCGCTTTCCACTTTTGCAGTGCGCTTGTCGATATCCAGTTTCATCAGGCGCTGAAAGTGATGAAGGATTCCAACATACCCACGGGGCTTGCCTTCGATCACTTTCGAAACGGCCTGCCGCACCCGATCATCGGCCAGCACACCATCCACCACGCAGACGTTGAACAACTGCTTCGCGTCGCGTTTGGCTTGTTTGGAGATCTTCATGCTTCACCCCGCCAGAGCGGGAAATTTGTTATGCCGCCAATTGACTGTTCGTTTCCTCAGCGAGACGTTTTTGATCGTCTTCGGTAAGAACCCTGCCAGCCACCTTCGCGGTCGTATCAGCGACGAGTCGCACGATTTCACCGCGTAATTCCGCCTTCATGTGGGCCAACTCGGCACTATTGGCCTCACGGGCCTTCTCGATAATCGATTTTGCTTCGGCAACCGCCTTCTGCGTTTCGACTTCTTTGACCTGAGCGGCAGCAGCGCGGGCCTCTTCGATCATGCCAGTTGCCTGAGTGTTGGCTTTTTCCAAAATATCAATACGCGACTGCTCAGCCTTGGCCAACTCGCTCTTGATCTTGTCAGCATTCTCGAGCCCTTCAGCGATCTTTTGCTTGCGAGTTTCCAGAACCTCCAGAACCGGCTTGTATGCAAATTTGTTCAACGCCCACGCAACGACGCAGAACGCGACCAGTTGCGAAAAGAACAACTGACCAGTGACACCAAACTCGCGAGCAATCGAGGAAACCGGGTTCTCCGGCCCGACGGCCGCAGCAGCAAATATTGCAAAATCTAACATCATTAAATTTGGTTGCCGGACGAGTCACCTCGCCCGGCGGGATAATTACATTCCCATCTTGCCAAGGAAGATGGCGATAAACACAACACCTTCAGCCAGAGCGGCGAAGATGATTGCTTGATTACGGATCGCAGCGGCAGCACCCGGATTACGTCCGGTTGCTTCAGCTGCTTTCATACCAATGATACCTACACCAATGGCAGATCCGATTGCAGCGAGACCAATATGAATACTTCCAGTCATTTTATTATCTTTCGTTGTTTCTGGTTATTCTCGAAGGCTTTCACGGTCTTGCCATGATCAAGCCTCCGAAATTCGTTCAGTGAGCACCCTCTTCGTGATGCTCACACATCAAGGCCGTAAAAACAGCAGTCAGGAGAGCAAACACCAGTGCCTGCACGAGACCAACCAAGAGTTCCAGCAGGTAGAATGGCAATACCAACAGCCACCCAAACCACCAGCCACCCAAATGCATCACGGTTTCCAGAATGTTCTCACCTGCAAAAACGTTCCCGTAGAGCCTGAACATCAGCGCCACCGGACGAATGCAAATCGACACGATCTCGATCACACCGACAAAGGCAAAAATAGCCACGAGAAACACTCCCAGAAAACCACCCCCGTGACCTTTGACAGAAAAAATGTGGCCCAGCATTCCACCAGCACCGATTTCCTGGAAAGACCATTTTGCCCAGAGGAAGAAGAACAGAAGAGCCATCGCTGACGTCATGTTCAGATCCGCATTCGCACCCCGCAGCAAAGGCTCGGTAACAATGAAGTGCCCAGACGCGTCAGCGTGACCAAATCCAATGGTCCCCATCCCGGGAATCAAACCAAACCAGTTACAGGAAAGGATGAAGAGGAAGATGGTGCAGAAGAACCAGAACGTCTTCTTGATCATGTGCTTCCCGACGATGTCTTCGAAAAAGCTGTACATGTTCTCCACCAGCATCTCGACAAAGTTCTGCAGACCAGAAGGGACCATCTGGACTTTTCGAGTGGCCAGCTGGCACACGATAATTATCCCCAGCGCGACAACCCAAACGACGACCATCGAACTGCTGATGACAAACGGTCCGTCTCCACCCCATAGGATCGGAGCATTCGGAGGCAATCCGTGGGCGCCGCTCTCGGCGCCATGGCCATCATCACCATGACCAGCCTCCATCTCGGCATGCTCGACCGTTTCCTTCGCCACTTCAGCAAGCCCCGCATCCGCCCCAACGAGGAGTATCGGGAGGCAGAAAAAAAGTGCCGCAGCAAAAATAGATTTGCAAATTCGCATGGTCAAAAACCGCTTCATATTCTACGAAATAGGCCAAAACAAC